>JBKECE010000158.1:0-13032 GCA_047974325.1 Dysgonomonas sp.
TTGCGGGCATTCCCATATTTTGAAGGTTGTTTATGATAAAAAATATGGCTGTCTGACAATGAATCCCGGAGCTGCAGGTATATACGGATTTCATTCTGTACGGACATTGCTCCGTTTTACGTTGGATGATAGCAAAATTGAAAATCTGGAAGTTGTAGAACTTGGTGTGCGTTGAGATAATTAGTCGATATTTGTGGCGAGCATATCTTTATATTCCGAATGTTCGTTGATATAAACCCTCGCATAAGAGCAGATAGGATTTATTTTGTATCCATAAAATTGGGCATATTCTAAGAGACCTTTGATCATCTGTGCTGCAATACCTTGACCTTCATATTCAGATCTAACTTCGGTACTTGTAATAGCTAATACAAAATTTGGTAAGAAGCTATATTTGGCAACACCAATGACTTTTTTCTCTAAAACAGCTTCATATCTATTTTTTTCTAGATTGTTCCAGAAGTCAATTTCCATAATTAAATTACTTTTTGAAATACAAATATAAGCATATTTTATCTGAAAAGAGATTGGTGTTTTAGGATAATTAAGATAAAGGGGGTGTACTTATTTCTCACGGATGAAAAATTCTCATATTTTAAGGTTTTACTATATCTTTGCGGGATAAGAATTGATTATAAATATGGGTAAGAATAAATTGTCAAAATTTGCTGATATGAACAGCTATCCACATGTCTTTCAATATCCTTTTGCTTTGCTGAAAGAAAAAGGCTTTGAAATGAAGGGCCGATGGAACGAGTTATTTTTTGAGAATAAGAATCCAATAGTATTGGAGCTTGGATGCGGAAAAGGGGAATATACGGTTGGGCTTGCCAAACTTTATCCAGAAAAAAACTTTATAGGCATAGATATAAAAGGTTCTCGTATGTGGTCGGGAGCTAAAGAATCTATAGACGAGAATCTGACCAATGTTGCATTTCTTCGCACGCACATAGAACTTTTGGATAATTTTTTCGGAGAAAATGAAATTTCTGAAATATGGATTACATTTCCAGATCCACAGATGAACAAAGTGAATAAACGTATGACATCGACCCGCTTCATGAAAATGTATCGCCAGATATTGGTTCAGGACGGGATTATCCACTTAAAATCAGATAGTAATTTTATGTTTACGTATACATCGGCATTGATCGATGTCAATGATCTGCCGATTCTGTTCAAAACGGACGATCTGTATAATTCCGATCTTGTGGACAAAGTTCTCAATATTCGGACATATTATGAACAACAATGGTTGTCGAGGGGTTTATCTATAAAATATTTGAAATTTGGATGCCCTGAACGGGAAAATTGGATAGAGCCTGAAATCGAGATCGAACAAGATTCATATCGTAGCTATGGACGAGGCAATGCAAGGTCTATAACACATAAAGAATAATTTAAAACGAAAATCAACTAAATAGAACGAAATAAAAACAGATGAGTATAAACATATATCCTAAATTGATATTAGATGCATTACGCAATGTGCGTTATCCTGGAACAGGAAAAGACATTGTGGAAATGGGCATGGTTTCGGACGATATCCATATTGAAGGAAACAAAGTTAGTTTTTCAATTTTATTTGAAAAGGCAAACGATCCGTTTGTGAAATCGGTGGTTAAAGCATCCGAAACAGCTGTGCTGACATATGCAGATCCGAATATTCAGATCAAGGGCAATATAGAAGTGAAAATAAAACAGGCAGCCCCTGTGGTTCCGGATAAATTATTGCCACAAGTGAAGAATATTATTGCTGTGACTTCCGGTAAAGGAGGTGTCGGCAAAAGCACTGTAACAGCAAATCTGGCAGTTGCTTTGGCGAAAAAAGGCTACAAGGTGGGATTACTCGATGCGGATATTTTTGGACCATCCATGCCAAAGATGTTTAGCGAGGAAGATGCTCAACCCTATCTGGAACAAGTTGATGGGCGAGAATTGATCATTCCGGTCGAAAAGTATGGAGTGAAGTTGCTTTCGATTGGTTTTTTCGTGAAAAAAGAAAGTGCAATCGTTTGGCGTGGAGCAATGGCCGGCAATGCTCTAAAACAATTGATAACAGATGCAAACTGGGGCGAATTGGATTTCTTCCTGATCGATTTTCCACCCGGAACGAGTGACATACATCTTACATTGGTGCAGAGCCTAGCCATCACAGGAGCTATCGTTGTGAGCACGCCGCAAGAAGTAGCTTTGGCAGATGCAAGAAAAGGTATAGATATGTTCACAAACGAAAAAGTGAATGTGCCTATTCTTGGTTTGGTCGAAAATATGGCTTGGTTCACTCCGGCTGAATTACCGGATCATAAATACTACATATTTGGTAAAGAAGGTGCAAAAAAACTGGCTGAGGAAATGAACATTCCACTTCTAGGACAAATTCCTATCGTACAGAGTATTTGTGATGCCGGAGACAGTGGAGCTCCAGTTGCCTTGAACGATGATTCTCTTACTGGTGCGGCTTTTTCAGAATTGGCTGATAGTTTTATAGAATCATTGGATAAGAGAAATGAAGAGCTTGCGCCGACACAAAAAGTGGAAATGCATAAAAAATAAAAGCGTCTGAAAAGACTGTTTCGCGTAAATGCTCATATTTGTTATCAAATATCAAAATTTGAGCTAATTTGCCAATATTCATTCATATTCACGTATATTTGTGAAAACCTGACAAGCAAAATAACCAAAATAAAACTTATAAATGCACCCGTTATCACTATTCAAATACTGCCCCAAATGTGGTTCTGGTCACTTTGTAGAAAATAATTTCAAATCAAAAAAATGTGAGGATTGTGGATTCGTCTACTATTTCAATTCTTCCGCAGCGGTTGTGGCTGTGATTGTCAGCCCTAGTAGAGAACTTTTGGTGGGGACTCGTGCTTTTGAACCGGCAAAAGGAACATTGGATTTGCCCGGTGGATTTGTAGATTTACACGAATCATTGGAAGACGCTGTGTTGAGGGAAGTCAAAGAGGAAACAAATCTAAATGTTGTGGATGCAAAATATTTGTTTTCGATGGATAATCTTTACATGTATTCTGGTTTTCAGGTCGAAACCGCAGATGCTTTCTTTTTGTGCAAGGTGGATAACATAGATGCGCTGAAAGCTGAAGACGATGTGGCAAAACTGGAGTTCATAAATGCAAAGGATTTGGATCCCGAAAGGTTTGGATTGATGTCGGTGCGTCGGGGAGTATCAAGAATTTTGAAAGAAGGAATTTTAAAATGAGAAATAAAAATAGTACAATTATGTATGTGAAGAAGATAATTGCCGTATTGGGATGTGCTTTACTGATGCCATTGGTTTATGCACAAAAATCTGTGAATAATGATTTGCCTGAAAGGCTTTTCAAACAAGGCAAGGAGATGTTTGCAGACAACAATTATGTTGGGTGCATTAATTCTCTTGGCGAATTTGTAGCATTGACCGATGACGAATTATTGAAGACGGAAGCTGATTATATGATTGTTTGCTCAGAATATTTTACGGGTAAGAGCGAAGCCGGAAATCTGATGAAAGAGTTTTTGGATTCAAATCCCGAAACATATCATCGCAATCAGTTGTGTTTTTATATAGGTTCCACTCATTTCGACAAAAAAGAGTGGCAAAAAGCATTGTATTGGTTTGCTCAATCAGATATGGATTTTCTCCTAGTGAACGAACAGGAAGACTTTGCATATCGGAGTGCTTATTCTAATTTACAAGAGAATAATATTGAAGTAGCCCGGCAAGGTTTTGGTTTACTTTCGCAAAACAGTGAAAAGTATAGAGAACCGTCAATTTTCTACTTAGCATATATTGATTTGAAGAACGGACATTACGATAAAGCCCAGAAAGTATTTGAAAATTATAAATCAAAATCGGAATATAAAGAAGAAGCTACATTCTTCATTGTTCAGTGCGAATTTCTGAAAGGAAACCTCACCAAGGCAATATCGGAAGGTTCAGATTTTGCTTCATCGTATCCTAAAAGTAATAATCTTGTGGAAGTTTATCGGATTTTGGGTAATAGCTATAACCGAACAGGAAATTCCAATAAGTCGATTGAATATTATGAAAAATATTTGGCTTTGGAAAAGAATCCACAAAGAGAGGATATGTATCTTTTGGGAACATCTTATTCAAAAAAAGGTGAATATCAAAAAGCTGTGAACACTTTGCAACTAGTAGCCTCCACTACCGATAAGTTAGGGCAGGCTTCTTATATGCAGTTGGGGCAAAACTATCTGGCTCTCAATGACAACACAAGCGCACTTATGGCTTTTGAGGCAGCTTCTCGTGAAAAGTATGATGCAAGCATTAGTGAGGTGGCGTTATACAACTATGCTGTACTGGTGCACAGAACATCATTGTCGGTTTTCGATCAGTCGGTTACCGTTCTGGAGCGTTTTTTGACTGAATATCCAAAATCTGGTTATGTGAAGAACATCAATGCTTTATTGGCATCTACGTTTTTGTCTACAAAGAGTTATAAAACAGCGTTGACAGCAATCAATAAACTAAAATCGCCGGACAATCAGATCTTGGCTGCAAAACAGGCCATCCTGTTTAAGATTGGAACTGAAGATTTCATTAATTCAGACTATTCCTCTGCTCTCAATAATTTTTCAACCAGTATCAATTTGGGCAACTATGATGCGATGGCTCGCCGTCAATCGAACTTTTGGCGGGGTGAAACTTACTATCGGATGGGAAATTACACATCTGCTCTTTCTGACTACACGGCTTATACGGGTGCAGCTCCCGCAACAGATCAGAACTATGGATTAGCTTTTTATAATCTGGGATATACCTATTTTCAACTGAAACAATATGCAAATGCGTCAACGTCTTTTCAGAAATATGTGAATCAGGTTAAAGATAAAAAAGTGAATACATATTCGGATGCTTTGAACCGCATAGGAGATTGTTTCTTGTTTGAACGTAATTTCTCATCGGCCGAAAAATATTATGCACAGGCTGCCGCAAATGGAAAGGATGGTGCGGATTATGCAGATTTTCAACGCGCTTTTGTTTTGGGGTTACAACATAATTATACTGGAAAAATAACCGCATTGGATGCTATGATGACTAAATATCCGAATTCATCTTACAAGAACGATGCACAGTTTGAAAAAGCCCGGACACTTGTTTTGCTTAATAAAGATAGTGAGGCTACCAGAACTCTGGAGTCTTTGATGGCATCAAATCCACGTCCCGATCTGGGACAGGAAGCAGGTGTGTTGCTCGGACAAACTTATTATAACAATAGCAATACTGACAAAGCAATTGCTGCCTACAAGGCAGTTGTGGCTATCAATGCAAACACAGATGAAGGTCGCACTGCTATTCAGAGTCTGGAAGGCATTTATAAAGAGAATAATGATATAAACTCTTATGTGTCTTATGTCAACTCTTTGGGTTCGGGGCTTGTGGTGTCGGCAACACGACAAGATTCACTTACATATCTAGCGGCTGAAAATTTATTAATGAAGAGTCAGACAGAACAGGCGGCAAGTGCATTGCAGAAATACTTGCAAAGTTATCCGAAAGGTGCATTTGTGGGTGATGCTCATTATGGGCTGGGTAGCATTGCTTATGGGAAAAATGATATGACAACGGCTCTTTCGGAGTTTACGGCTACTGTGAACACAAATAATTCACGCTACATGAATGAGGCTCTGACTTTTGCAGCGCGATTGCAATTTGATAATGCCAACTATCAAGAAGCATATAATTCATATAGCAAATTGAACAATCAGGCAGTGGAGACAGAAACAAAATATACGGCTCAACTCGGTCTGATGCGATGTGCTTTTGCTTTAAATAAAAATAACGATGTGATCACTTCTGCAAATGCTCTATTATCCAGATCTAAAATTTCGCAAGATGTTGAAATTGAGGCTCGATTTTTCAGAGCTAAGGCATATATAGCTCAAAGCCAATCGGACAAGGCCTTGACTGATTTGCAATTTGTAGCAAAAGACACACGCACTGTCTACGGTGCTGAATCTCAATATCTGTTGGCTGACTATTATTATAAAGCGAAATCGTATGATAAGGCAGAAAAACAGGTCTTTGAATTTGCTAAATCAGGCACACCACATGAATATTGGATGGCACGTGCATTGATCTTATTGTCGGATACATATGCAGCGAAAGGAGATAAATTTCAGGCTCGCCAATATTTAGAAAGTTTGCAATCTAACTACAAAGATGCCGATTCGGAAATTACGGCTATGATTAATCAACGATTGACAGCATTGAATAAATAACAATACAAAATAATAGCAAGAAGATGAAAATAATATATAGATCAGTATTGGCAGTAGTTTGTGTTTCGGGATGTTTCTCTTTGTCGATTCAGGCGCAAACCGCAACAAAGGACACAACACTTAACCGTCAGGTTTCGGTTGAGAGAGAATATACTCCTGTGATCCAAGATGCTTTCAAAATAAATACGATGCCGGCAATTGAAGAATCTGCAAAACCAAATACGAATGTACCATATGTGACCGATATTCCTCAGGTTGAGCTGTCTGCTTATCCAATCAAAGATATGGGATCAGGTGATGCTGCCACAGGTATCGATTTCAGTAAAAAAAGAGGCTATTTTATATTTGGGGTCGGGCACAATATCAATCTGGATGGTCGATTGGGTTATCGGGTTGTTGATGCAGACAATGACAGATTGGATATTTTTGCTTCACATAATTCAGCGAATTCAGATGTGGACTATCTGGATCAAGGTTATTTGTTTAAATCAATAAAAGCAAAATATTCAGATAGTTACCTGAAAGCAAAATATCAGCATTCTTTTGAGCCTTCTGTGCTTTATTTAAATGCATCATACCTCAATTCAATGTATAATTATTATGGTAATAGTTTTTTTAATTCGAGTCTTTCTATTCCATATCCATATTCGGACAAACAACAAAATGTAAATGTATTTGGAGGTGAAGCCGGAATCAAATCTAAAGAGTTGGATGATATTTCTTATTTTGCCGATTTTAAATTTCATCATTTTACTAATAAATATGGACCTTACGAGGAATCAAAAGGCACAAATGGTAATATGATTGAAGGTTCTGCCGGTGTTGGAACAACTTTTGATTCGGACAAAAAAGTAGATATAGGTTTTGGCTTTTTCAATCAATCATACGGGAAAATTTTGTTTTCAGACTTCGCACCTGAAGCTTTCCATGACTTATCGGTGTTGAAAGCAGATGCCCATTTTGGATTTGAAGGTGGAAGCTGGAATGTTCTGTTAGGCGCAAAATTGAACTATGCCATAGATGTGAAGAATAAATTTGTGATAGCTCCAGACATCAGAGCTTCTATTCGTTTTGCGGACAGAAATTCTGTATATGCAATAGTGACAGGGGAAATTAATGAAAATAATTTTTTACAGACATTGCTCGAAAACAGATATGCAAATCCGGCTACGAGAGTAGGATATTCAAGTACATTATATGATGCAACACTGGGTTTTCGCATAGGAGCATTGGACGGATTCGAGTTCGACATATTCGGTAAATATAAATATACTAAAGATGATCATTTATATTTATATGGCAGTGGCAACACAGCTTATAGAAGTTGGGGAAATTATTCTGCCTCTACTTATGCAAATGTTGGAGAAGGTAGTGTCGGAGGTCAGATAAAAACACAATTGATCCCTTATACCGACCTCACATTGAGAGCTCAGGCATATCATTATGATGTGAAATATGTGAATGACAGGTATGATGAAGATAATACTGCATTGTTGGCAGATAAGAAAAAGGCATGGGGAAAACCTGCTTTTACGGTTGATCTAAATGCTGATGTGAAACCTGTCGATAAATTGTTGCTGACATTGAATTATATCTATAAAGGAGGTCGGAAAACATATTTCAGAGATCAAACGGTGAATATGAAGGATGTGAATGAGCTTAACTTCAGAGGAGAATATCAATTTCTGGATTGGCTATCGGCTAATTTGACTTTCAATAATCTTTTGAACCAGAAATATGAAACATTTTATGGATATACACATCAGGGATTTAATGTGATGGGTGGTTTGAGTCTGAAATTTTAATAGGACTTTAATACTCCGGCACAAATGGAGAAAACTATAATACATGAGTCATTACGAAAAATATTAGGGCGGGAAAAATATATTTTCTTAGCCCTTTTGTTATTCAATGCATTGCTACTTTTCTTTTGCAGTAAATTATCGCCACTCTACGATTCCAATTATTGGTCAGACGTGAACATTTACTTTACTTTGGGTAAAGGAATTATGCACGGGCTTGTACCTTACAGAGATTTATTTGATCATAAAGGACCTCTGATTTTCTTTATTTACGGATTGGGTTATCTTATATCGAATGAATCGTTTCTTGGTGTATACGCCATTGAGTCATTGTTTTATTTTTTAGGAGCATCGGCGATTTATTTATTGGCTAGGCACTATCTAAATCGGATCTATTCGTTCGTGGCATCGGTTTGCTTTTCTTTAGTTGCAATATTTTATAGTGGAGTGGGTGGTGCTGCTGAGGATTTTATCTTGATGTTGCAGGCTGTTGGTCTACTGTACTTTATACGTTATTTTGCAATATATAAACCTCTCGATAACAACCCTATATATATGTTTATTCAGGGGATGTTAGTGGGGATTGTCTTTTTCATCAAACTCAATCTGGTTGCTTTCTGGTTTTTCCTTTTGCTTGCCGTTTTCGTAAATCTTATTTACGAGAAACGATACGCAAATTTATTGAGAAATAGCCTTGCTTTTGTACTTGGTGTTTTGACAGTTATTGCACCTTTGTTTCTTTACTATATTGCTAATTCTGCATTCGATGATTTGTGGAAAGGATATATAGAATTCAATTCACTTTATTCTGGTTTGCAATTGCAGGTCGATTTAGTTTTAATAAAAAAGATTATAATCAGATTTGCGAAACTTAATCTATATAGCCCTTTCTTTTTTGGGTGTTCTTCCATTGGACTCCTTATTTTTGTTGCCTTACCTCATTTCTTGAAAAATATTTTTGCAAAAGCGGGACTACTCCTTACTTTCTTTTCCTTGGCGGTGATCATTTTCATGTCACCTGTAATAATGGAATATTATTATATCTCATTTTCTGTATTTATTATATTTCCACTCATCGTGTTGCTCTATTTCGTGTCCCGATACGTAAATCCGGCAAGGAAAGGATATGTTTTTGTTATTGTTGCTGTGATTGGGTTAATTGCTGGTTGTTGGAACAAACAATTTTTCCAAGAATCAAAACGTATGTTGATTGACCGGGAACAACCCGAGACCTTGGAAAATGTGTTTGGAAATATAATAAAAAGAGAAAAAAATCCTACATTATTGACTTTAGGAATAGATGCTTCTCAAACAATATTTACTAAAACAGGGATAGTGCCTAATGTGAAATATTTTTTCTCGCCTAATATATATTTTGAGGTATATCCCGATGTAAGAAATTCACAAACAAGATACATAGAAGATCAGACTGTTCAATTTATAGTTCTACGAAGCTCGGCACTCTATTATGATTATTTCAGAGGAATGAAAGCTCTGTCCGATAATTATATGATTGTCGCACAGTTTGTCGATGATGAAAATAGTACATATTTCTTATACAAAAGAAGAGACTGAAAGATTTATCTTTTTTTATTGAATAAAAGTGAGAAAGATAATCTTAAAAGAATTATTTTTGTGCGATTTAATAACAACGGTCTTAATTATTTAAGCCAAAACAAACATAAAATAAATGGATAGAGTAAGTTATGCATTGGGCTTAAGCATAGGTAACAATTTTCTTAGCTCCGGAATAAATAAATTGGATGTTGCTGCTTTCACTCAAGCTTTGCAAGATGTGTTGAACAACGCAGCACCTGCAATGTCCTATGATGAAGCTAAGGATGTGATCAATGAATTTTTTGCCGGACTTCAGGTTGAAAAACTTGAAATAAATAAAAAAGCAGGAGAGGAGTTTTTATCAATAAATAAGAATAAAACGGGAGTGGTGACGCTGCCAAGTGGGTTGCAATATGAAATTCTGGTGAAAGGCGAAGGTGCTATTCCAAAGTCTACAGATCAGGTGAGTGTGCATTATCATGGTACGTTGATTGACGGAACTGTTTTTGATAGTAGCATTCAGCGTGGAACACCTGCAACATTTGGTGTGACACAGGTTATTCGCGGTTGGGTAGAAGCTTTGCAACTGATGCCTGTGGGTTCAAAATGGAGACTTTTTATTCCTTCCGATCTGGCTTACGGTGAATCAGGTACAGGACAGTCTATAGAGCCGAATTCGACATTGATATTTGATGTTGAATTATTGAATATAGTATAATTTAAAACTTTAAATATTGTAATAGAAAAATGAAAAAAATTCAAATTTTGGCGCTTGGCACATTCGTTGCAGTAGGTGCTTTTTTTACTTCATGTAACAAGGGTGCTTCAGTAGGAGGTGCTTCTCTTAAATCTGACATGGACACATTGTCTTATGTTCTGGGAGCTCAAATGGCAGATGGTTTGACAAACGAACTGCAACAAATGGGTATTTATACAGACACTGCGGCGTTGAACCAATCTTATAAAGCTCGTATTCTTGCAGAAAAAGATGCTACAAAAAAGACTGAATTGGAAAAAGAATTTAAAAACAAATTGGATTCTGTAAATTCAGCAAACAAAAAAAATCTGGCGGAATTCCTTAAAGGTCTGTCTCAGGTTATGAACATGGGTGATGACAAGAAAGCATTTGCTGGAGGTTTGATGGTCGGTTCTCAATTGAAAATGCAGATTGATGGTTTTGAAAAACAAGCATTTGCTGAAGGATCTGGCAAAAAAATCTCTAAAAAAGTATTCCTTTCTGCTTTTGAAAGCATTGTGAATGGTGGAACTTCTGCTATTCCAAATACACAAGAAGTGTTGCGCTCAAAAATGGATCAAATTCAAAAAGAAGCTCAGGATCGTCAAGCAAAAGAAAATGAAGCTAAATATGCTGAAAACAAAGCTGCTGGAGAAAAATTCTTGGAAAACTTCCGTAAAGAAGCAGGTGTTGTATCACTTCCTAGCGGAATAGCATATCAGGTGATCACAGAAGGTAGCGGAGCTAAACCAACAGCAACAGATCAGGTAAAAGTGCGCTATTGCGGAACATTGATTGACGGAACTGTGTTTGATGGAGGTATGGACAAAGAACCAACAGTATTGCCTGTTAGCCCAATGATACAAGGTTGGACAGAAGTTCTTCAATTGATGCCGGTAGGATCAAAATGGAAAGTCGCAATACCTTATTCTTTGGCTTACAATGAACGCGAAGTTAGCCTGATCAAGCCATATTCTACAATTGTTTTTGAAATAGAATTGATCAGTATCGAAAAGGCTCAAGCTAATTCTGCACAACCGCAAGCAAACCCAGCTCAAAGACGCTAATATATTTTTAAGATATTATATTTTGAAAGCAGATCATTTAGATTAATGATCTGCTTTTTGCTTTTAAAGGATTATTTTATTTATTTTTATTCATTTACAGTGCTTTTTTTTATCAAAAAGATAATTGAATCAAAAAATAATATTATTTTTGATTCAATTATAAACTGAGATGCTTTTATGGACAATAAAATTGATAAACTAGATAAGAAGATTCTTGAGATTATATCTCAAAATGCTCGCATACCGTTCAAAGATGTTGCTTTAGAATGCGGAGTTTCACGTGCAGCTATTCATCAACGCGTTCAGAGAATGATAGAGATGAATGTGATCATTGGTTCCGGATACAATATCAATCCCAAAGTTTTAGGGTATAATACATGCACTTATATTGGGGTGAGATTGGAGAAAGGTTCGATGTATAAGACTGTGATTCCTGAGTTGGATAAGATACCTGAGGTTGTGGAATCACATTTCACCACCGGCCCTTATACAATCTTAATAAAGTTGTATGCTCATGATAATGAGCATTTGATGGACTTATTGAATAATAAGATTCAAGAAATTCCGGGTGTTACAGCTACTGAAACAATGATCTCTTTAAGCCAAGGCGTGAAAAGGCAAATACCAATTACGAAGCCTGAATAGATGATATAACACCATATAGCTAATATAAGAAAAAGCAATCTGTTGATTGCTTTTTTTATTTGCAATATGAGGGACGTAAAGAATAACGCAAATTATCTAATTTTTGGATATTAGGGTTGTTCTTTTTTTTGTATTTTTGTGAACTTTATGTTTAAGTAATTGATAAAAATGGAGAAGTCTGATTCTGGTTTTGTTCATAAACTACTGACAAATGTATATATCAGAAACATTTTTTTGATGGTGCTGATTTTTGTTGCTTTAATTTTGCTGACTATGTTCGGCTTAAATCTATATACACGGCATGGAAATTCTGTAGAGGTTCCTAATTTGAAAGGTTTGCAAGTCAATGAAGCTCTCGCGATATTAGAATCTGCTGGACTCAGATACGAGATAATAGATTCGCTATATGAAAAAAAAGGTGTGCCGGGTGCAGTCTTAGATCAGGTGCAAAAACCAAAATCGAGAGTGAAGTCGGGGCGTGTCATTTATCTTGTGGTGCAGGCCAGAGGAAAACAGATGATAGCTGTACCTGATGTTGAAGATAACTCATATCGGCAGGCAGAATCATTACTTTCTGCTCTTGGCTTTAAAAATATAGCAAAAGAAGTAGTTCCTTCTGCCTACAAAGATCTCGTGTTTTCTGTGTCGTACAGAGGTAAGGATTTAAAATCCGGCGAGAAAGTTCCGGTCGATGCTTTGTTAACACTAAAAGTTGGAGCCGGATCAGGGATTGAAGATGAAGGTGACAGTTTGGATATGAATATTCCGGTTACAGAGTCCGAGATTGAAGAAATGCCATTAGAATGATAGAACCTAAGATAGATGAGTTTGATGATTTGATCGACGAGTTTGAATCGTCCGAAGAAGAGTCGTCCGAAAAGTTTGAACATTTTCGTTTTGTCGCAGATCGAGGGCAAAGTCTTTTAAGAATCGATAAATTCTTGACAGATCGTATTGTGGGCATTTCCCGCAA
>JBKECE010000162.1:0-18375 GCA_047974325.1 Dysgonomonas sp.
AAATATAATCTCAAAGTGCTGGGTACTCCGGTTCAGGCAATCATGGACACGGAAGATCGTGAACTATTTGTCAAGAAACTTGACCAGATAGATGTAAAAACCATCAAAAGCATGGCTGTAGGCTCCATTGAAGATGCTGTAAATGCTGCTGCTGAGTTGGGTTACCCTATCATTGTGCGTGCTGCTTATGCCTTAGGAGGTCTCGGTTCGGGATTTTGTAATAATGAACAGGAACTACGAATCTTATCTGAAAAAGCATTAGCCTATTCGTCACAACTTTTGGTCGAAAAATCGCTGAAAGGTTGGAAAGAAATAGAATATGAAGTGGTGCGTGACAGATATGATAATTGTATGACTGTCTGCAACATGGAAAATTTTGACCCGCTCGGCATTCACACAGGTGAAAGCATAGTGGTTGCACCATCTCAGACGCTGACAAACTCGGAATATCATAAACTCAGGGAAATTGCAATACGCATTGTCCGCCATATCGGCATAGTCGGAGAATGTAATGTGCAATATGCTTTTGACCCCGAATCGGAAGACTACCGTGTCATTGAAGTAAATGCACGTTTGAGTAGGTCTTCTGCCTTAGCTTCCAAAGCAACTGGCTATCCATTGGCTTTTGTTGCTGCCAAATTAGGTCTAGGATATGGTCTGTTTGAATTGAAAAATTCGGTTACAAAATCCACAAGCGCTTTTTTTGAACCTGCATTAGATTACATCGTGGTGAAGATTCCCCGTTGGGATTTAGGTAAATTTCATGGTGTATCCAAAGAAATAGGTTCAAGTATGAAATCTGTTGGGGAAATTATGGCTATCGGTCGTAATTTTGAGGAAGCCATACAGAAAGGACTTCGTATGCTTAACATCGGAATGCACGGATTTACGGCAAACAAAGCACTTCCGGTAGACGGTGATATAGACAAAGAATTGAGCAATCCTACTGACAAGCGTATTTTTTATATCTATCAGGCTTTTGAAAAGGGTTATGACATTGAAAAAATACATGCTCTTACCAAAATAGACCGTTGGTTTTTACAAAAACTTCATTATATATATACTTGTTCAGAAGAATTGAAAAGGTACGATGACATTCAATCATTGCCCATCAATCTACTTCGTCAGGCAAAACAAAAAGGATTTTCAGATTTTCAGATAGCAAAAACTATTTGTAAAGAACCTTCACTTGTAGAGACTGTAGCCAGTGAAGTGCGTACTATCCGGAAACAAAATGGAATTGTGCCTGTAGTAAAACAGATAGACACTCTAGCCGCAGAATATCCGGCGCAGACCAATTATCTGTATCTGACATACAATGGAACTTCAAATGACGTAAAATATCTGGGAGATCATCGTTCTGTAATTGTTCTGGGATCTGGAGCGTATCGCATTGGTTCGTCTGTAGAATTCGACTGGTGCTCAGTGAACGCCTTGCAAACCATTCGGAAAGAAGGCTATCGGTCGGTGATGATAAATTACAATCCTGAAACCGTTTCGACTGATTATGATATGTGTGATCGTCTCTATTTTGATGAATTGACATACGAACGCGTAATGGACATCATCGAATTGGAAAATCCTCATGGTGTAATACTTTCTGTTGGTGGGCAAATCCCTAACAATTTGGCAATCAGACTAGATGAAGCCAATGTTAATATATTGGGTACAACAGCCAAAAATATAGATAATGCGGAAGATCGCCACAAGTTTTCGAGTATGCTCGATCGTATAGGTGTAGATCAGCCTCGTTGGAAAGAGTTGACTTCGCTTGACGATATCAAAGTTTTCGTTGAAGAAGTAGGTTACCCTGTGCTTATCAGACCTTCTTATGTATTGTCCGGCGCTGCGATGAATGTTTGTTCAAATGATCAGGAGCTAGAAAACTTTCTAAGTCTTGCTGCTGAAGTCTCAAAAAAACATCCTGTTGTTGTCTCTGAATTTGTAGAAAATGCAAAAGAAATAGAAATTGATGCTGTAGCGAACAAAGGTGAAATTGTCATGTACGCTATATCCGAACATGTTGAATTTGCCGGAGTTCATTCCGGAGATGCGACAATACAGTTTCCTGCACAACGGTTATATATTGAAACTGTCAGACGTATCAAAAAAGTAGCACGTGAAATTGCTCATGAATTGCAAATTTCAGGGCCTTTCAACATTCAATTTCTGGCTAAAGACAATGATATTAAAGTAATAGAATGTAACTTGAGAGCTTCGAGGTCGTTTCCTTTTGTTTCTAAAGTTCTAAAAATAAACTTCATTGATCTTGCAACTCAAGTAATGCTGGGCAAAAAAGTGGAAAAACCAAACAAAAATGAATTTGATTTGGATTATGTTGGAATCAAAGCCTCTCAATTCTCATTTTCACGCCTACAGAAGGCCGATCCTGTTTTAGGTGTAGATATGGCTTCGACAGGAGAAGTTGGATGTATTGGCGATAATTTTTATGACGCATTACTCAAAGCGATGTTATCGGTAGGTTATCGCATCCCGAAGAAAACAGTTCTGTTTTCGACAGGACCTACTAAGTCAAAAGTAGACCTTCTGGAAGCAGCAAGACTCTTGCATCAAAAAGGATATGAATTATATGCAACCGGAGGTTCTCAAAAATTTCTGATAGAAAATGGAGTACCGGCCACACAGGTTTTCTGGCCTTCAGAAGATCAAAAGCCAAGTGCCATAGAAATGATTCAGAAAAAAGAGATTGACTTGGTTGTAAATATTCCTAAAAATTTCTCTAGCAGTGAATTGAATAATGGCTATAAAATCCGGAGATCCGCTATCGATTTCAACATTCCTTTGTTAACCAATTCACGCTTAGCTTCTGCATTTATTCAGGCCTTTTGTCGAACAGATGTAGAAGACATAGAGATTAAATCATGGAATGAATATGATTAAAAAAAGATGGTTCTGCTATTAAAATAAAATGGAAGCTACTTTTGTTAAGGTAGCTTTCCACTATTTAAAGAATCAGTCTCTAAAATAGAGCATATCAACATATCTATTTGACATCAAAAAAGTAAAAATAATTTCAATATGATCAATATTTATAGAATGATTAAAATAAATAATTATATTTCTTGCAGAATCAAATATTTTGTGACAATTTTGTAAAGCGAAAAATTAAATGGATAAATCAAATAAAATGACAACGCTAAGATTTACCAAGATGCATGGTGCTGGTAATGATTACATATACGTGAATGGCTTTCAGCAAACAGTTGAAAATCCTTCGGAATTAGCAATTAAACTCAGTGATCGCCATTTTGGTATTGGTTCAGACGGTTTGGTTATAATTCTTCCCTCCGACATTGCTGATTTTAGGATGAAAATGTTCAATTCGGACGGTTCTGAAGCTGAAATGTGTGGAAATGCAACTCGTTGTGTAGGAAAATATGTCTTTGACAATAAAATGACAGAGAAAATAGAAATTACACTCGACACAAAAGCTGGGATAAAATATATCACATTGCTCGATGGCAATGATAAGGCCAGAAAAGTAACCGTTGATATGGGAGAACCGATTCTTGATCCAACATTAATACCTGTAAATGTAAATGAAGAACCTGTACTCAATTTTCCATTGGATATAGATGGAAAAATATGGAAAATATCTTGTGTATCAATGGGAAATCCACATGCTGTAATTTTTACAGAAGGCATCAAAGAATTGGATCTGCCTGTTTTGGGACCCAAATTTGAAAAACATCCGATCTTTCCTCGTAAAACAAATACAGAATTCATTGAAGTTGTAGATCGCAATACATTGAATATGCGCGTGTGGGAAAGAGGTGCCGGAGAAACTCTGGCATGCGGAACTGGTGCCTGTGCATCAGCTGTTGCTGCAATTTTAAATAATCATTGTGATAGAAATATAACCATTCATTTATTGGGTGGAGATTTGGAAGTGGAATGGCGCGAAAGCAACAACCATGTGTACATGACAGGAGAAGCTGTTACTGTATTTGAAGGTACAGTTTAATAATAAACATAAAAAAGATTTTAAACGCTAAATGGCATTAATAAACGAAAATTATACAAAACTTCCGGGTAGTTACCTTTTCTCGGACATTGCTCGTAAAGTAAATGAATATAAAACGGCTAATCCCACAGCAAATGTGATACGTCTTGGTATTGGCGATGTAACCAAACCATTGCCAACAGCCGTGATCGAGGCTATGCACAAAGCTGTAGACGAAATGGCTAGTGCTGAAACATTTCGCGGATATGGACCCGAACAAGGTTATGACTTTCTAGTAAATACAATTGCAGAAAATGATTATAATGCTCACGGTTTAGACATTCAGACTGATGAGATATTTGTTAGTGATGGTGCCAAAAGCGATACCGGAAATATTGGAGATATCCTTGGTACTAATAACATTGTTGCTATTACAGATCCTGTCTATCCGGTATATATCGATACAAATGTAATGGCAGGCCGTGCCGGTGATCTAGGCAAAAATGGAAAATGGGACAGATTGGTTTATATTCCATGCACAGAAGAAAATAACTATGTTCCAGCTTTGCCGACAACTAAAGTTGACATCGTATATCTATGTTTTCCAAATAATCCAACAGGAACGACATTAACCAAAACTCAATTGAAAGTATGGGTTGATTATGCATTGGCAAATAAAATATTGATCCTTTTCGATTCGGCATACGAGGCATTCATCACCGAAGATGATGTTCCTCATAGCATATACGAAATTGAAGGAGCCAAAAAAGTAGCTATCGAATTTCGTAGTTTCTCTAAAACAGCAGGTTTTACAGGAACACGTTGTGCATACACGGTTATTCCTAAAGACTTAATTGGATATACAGATAAAGGTGAAGAAGTACAATTGAATAAATTGTGGAATCGCCGTCATACAACGAAATTCAATGGTGTGCCTTATGTGATCCAGCGTGCAGCCGAAGCTTGTTATTCTGCCGAAGGCAAAAAACAGATCAAAGAGACTATCAATTATTATCTGAATAACGCCCGAATCATACGAGAAGGATTATTGGCACAAGACCTCAAGGTTTATGGAGGTATAAATTCGCCTTATATATGGGTGAAGACTCCGAATGGTATGGATTCATGGAAATTTTTTGATTATTTGTTGCACGAATTAAATATTGTTGGAACTCCGGGCGTTGGTTTTGGACCTAGTGGAGAAGGATATTTACGTCTTACGGCTTTCAACACTTTAGAAAATACGAAAGAAGCAGTAGAAAGATTAAAGCAAATGAAATTTTAATATTTATAAATACCAAGGATAAAATTCTTAAAAACAATCAGCTATGTCAAAGTTACGATTCAAAGCAGTTGGTGCGGCATCAAACCGCAAACCACTAGAGGTGGAAAAGCCAAAAGTTAAAACGTCTGAGTATTATGGTGAAAAGGTTTTCAACCGTAAAGCAATGATCAAATACCTCTCCAAAGAGACGTATAGTGCTATTATTACAGCTATTGAAAAAGGTACTACGGTCGATCGTAATCTTGCTGAGCATGTAGCAGCAGGAATGCGTATGTGGGCTTTGGAAAATGGTGTAACACATTATACTCACTGGTTTCATCCGTTGACTGATGGCACAGCCGAAAAGCATGATGCTTTCGTAGAACATGACGGACAAGGTGGTATGATTGAAGAATTTGAAGGTAAACTTCTTGCTCAACAAGAACCTGATGCTTCAAGTTTTCCGTCAGGAGGCCTTCGTAATACATTTGAAGCTCGCGGATATTCTGCTTGGGATCCGTCATCACCTGCATTTATCATTGGTAACACATTGTGTATTCCCACAATCTTCATATCCTATACAGGAGAAGCTCTTGACTATAAAACACCTTTGTTGAAAGCCCTATCGGCTGTTGATAAAGCATCAGTTGATGTTTGTCACTATTTCAGTTCAGATGTGAAGAAGATTTCATCAAACCTAGGTTGGGAACAAGAATATTTCTTAGTTGATGAAGACTTATATGCCGTACGCCCCGATTTAGCTCTTACAGGCCGTACATTGATGGGACATGAAAGCTCTAAAAATCAACAGTTAGAAGATCATTATTTCGGTGCTATACCCGAACGTGTTCAGAAATTTATGGAAGAACTGGAATATGAAGCATATTCATTGGGAATTCCATTGAAAACACGTCACAATGAAGTTGCTCCTAACCAATTTGAGTTAGCTCCTATATATGAAGAATGTAATCTGGCTGTAGACCACAACTTATTGATCATGTCTCTAATGGATAAGGTTTCAAGGAAGCATTCTTTCCGTGTATTGTTACATGAAAAACCATTTAAAGGTATTAACGGATCTGGAAAACATAACAACTGGTCATTAAGCACAGATACAGGAATTAATTTATTGTCTCCTGGCAAAGATCAGGTAGCAAATTTGCGTTTTATCACTTTTGTAGTGAACATACTTGCAGCCGTGTATAAAAACAACGCTCTGCTAAAAGCATCTATCTCTTCTGCAACCAATGCTCACCGCTTGGGTGCAAATGAAGCACCTCCTGCAATTATATCTGTATTTTTAGGTAGTCAGGTGAGTGATATTCTAGATAAATTTGAAGGCAGCACTGTTAAAGATGCTATTGTTGTAGATAAGAAAAAACAAATTAGCCTTGGTGTTGGTCAGATTCCTGAAATCCTATTGGATAATACCGACCGTAACCGAACATCGCCATTTGCATTCACCGGCAACCGTTTTGAATTCCGTGCAGTTGGTTCTTTAGCTAACTGTGCATCAGCTATGACAGCCCTCAATGCTTCAGTGGCAGAACAATTGATAAATTTCAAGGCAGAAGTAGATGCTTTGATAAAAGGAGGAAAATCAAAGGAAGAAGCTCTATATGATGTTTTGAAAAAATACATCAAAGAATCTCGTCCGATCCGATTCAATGGTAACGGATATAGCGAAGAATGGAAAGCCGAAGCTGCAAAACGTGGTTTGGACTGTGAAACCAGCGTGCCTGTTATCTATGATGCTTATACTTCTAAACAAAGTATCAAGACTTTTGCTGGTATCTTATCTGAAGTGGAACTACATGCACGTAATGAAGTTAAATGGGAAACTTACACTAAAAAGATTCAGATCGAATCTCGTGTGTTAGGTGATTTATCTCTGAATCACATCATACCTGTAGCTATCACATATCAATCTATTTTGCTAAACAATGTTGCTAAATTGAAAGATATTTATTCGGAAGGTGGCAAATTCATAGAAATGGCAGAAGAGCAACTTCGTCTGATCGAAAAAATTTCGATTCATGTCAACGCCATCAATTCTAAAGTTCACGAAATGATTGATGCCCGCAAAAAAGCAAACAATATAGAGAATGAACGTGAAAAAGCTATTGAATATCATGACCATGTAGCTCCTTTCTTAGATGTTATACGTCACGATATTGACAAATTGGAACTTATTGTTGACAACGAATTGTGGCCATTGGCTAAATATAGAGAATTGCTGTTTATCCGATAAATAAAAATATAAAACACAATAAAATTGAAAATAGCATAGTAGAATGATACTATGCTATTTTTTTTATGCCTCTTTTTCTTTATAATCACTAAACAGACAATAAAAAAAGGGATTTAAAATCCCTTTTACAATTATTTTATTTTTTTAGATCCGGATGTTTCTCTATTTGCCATAAGCATCTGCATGAACAGTTTTCACTGCACGCCCTGATGGATCGATGCGATTCTTGAAAGATTCATCCCATTCCAAAGCAACAGCAGTGCTACAGGCAACTGAAGGAACCGAAGGAACACATTGTGCAGCCGATGCTGATGGAAAATGCTCTTCGAAGATGGTTCTATACCAATATTCTTCTTTCGACATGGGAGGATTAATCGGAAAGCGTTCTGCGGCCTGCTCCATTTGACGGTCAGAGATTTTTTTCTCCGCTGTCTCGCGCAATGTGTCAATCCAGTTATACCCCACTCCATCAGAGAATTGTTCTTTTTGACGCCAAACGACACTTTCGGGAAGATATTCTTCAAAAGCTTTGCGTAAGATATGTTTTTCTATTTTTCCATTGCCACACATCTTGTCTTTCGGATTCAGCCGCATAGCTATATCCATAAATTCTTTATCAAGAAATGGCACACGCCCTTCAACACCCCATGCTGCGAGTGATTTGTTGGCGCGTAGGCAATCGTAAAGATGCAATTTATCTAACTTACGAACTGTTTCTTCATGAAAAGCTTTTGCATCGGGAGCCTTGTGGAAATATAAATATCCACCAAACAACTCATCTGCACCTTCACCCGAAAGAACCATTTTGACACCCATTGACTTTATGAAGCGAGCCAATAAATACATAGGAGTCGATGCGCGTACAGTGGTCACATCATATGTTTCGATATGATAAATTACATCGCTTAAAGAGTCTAACGCTTCTTCTATTGTAAAATGTATTTCGTGGTGTATGGTACCAATATATTCAGCAACTTTTTTGGCAGCAACTAAATCTGGAGAATCTTTCAATCCTACGGCAAAAGAATGCAACTGCGGCCACCATGCTTCCGATTGATTATCATCTTCGACACGCTTAGCAGCATATTTTTTTGCTACTGCTGAAATAATTGAAGAATCCAAGCCTCCTGAAAGTAGAACGCCATATGGTACATCAGACATCAATTGACGGCGTACCGATTCTTCCAATCCGTCACGAAGTTTATCAATATCAGACACATTGTCTTTCACATTATCATATTCCATCCAATCTCGTTTGTACCACTGCTTTATTTCTCCATCTTTGCTATAGAAGTAATGGCCTGCTGGAAATTCTTTTATATTCGGGCAGATGCCTTCAAGCGCTTTCAACTCGCTGGCAACATACATTTGCCCATGATTGTCATAACCCATATAAAGAGGAATTATTCCCATATGGTCACGTCCAACAAGGAAACTATTGTTCTCTTTATCATATAATGCAAAAGCATAGATACCATTCAAATCCTCAAACAAGTTATATCCTTTATCCTTATATAGAGCTAATATCACTTCACAGTCCGAATGTGACTGAAAATCATATACTCCTTCATATCGGCTTCTGATTTCTTTGTGATTATATATTTCACCATTAACAGCTAGAACCAGATTTTTGTCTTTACTGTATTGCGGTTGATTTCCCGATTCTATGTCTACAATAGACAGTCGCTCATGAGCCAGAATAGATTTGTCTCCACAATAAATGCCAGACCAATCCGGTCCGCGATGACGAATCTTCTTTGCCATCTTTAATATTTGAGGACGTAAAATATTAATATCTTGCGTCAATTCAAATGCTCCTACAAATCCACACATGCTATTTTATTATATTTAGTTTTTTTAAAGTCAAAAGTCAACAAATATATATCATTTTAATCTAAAAAACAATATATATAAAACAAAAAAACCTAAAGTAAGGCTATTTAAATTCAAAATGAAACAAAATGAAGGCAAATACTATTGCTTGTTGTAAATCAGTTGATTCGGTAGACTTTTGTGTTAAGTTGATGTTTTATTAATTCTAAATTTTTTTCCACATCTATGTTTCCATATGTTAGTATAGACATGGGTATTGCGTCAAATTCAGATTCATAAGGTGGTTGCACATACTCAATATCCTTCCAGACCTTAAACTTTAATCTTTCGTAAAAATTTATTCTGCGTTTTGCAATATCCGTATCTGGAATTTCTGCTTCCAATATAATAGGTTTATCGAATAAAGATAAAAATAATTCGACAGCATTCTTTCCATTACCTCCATTTCTATATTCAGGTGCAATGGCAAAATGTTCTGCAAAAATAGAGAGATCCAACTTCCAATATGTAATAAAGCCGATACGTTCTTTGTCGTCATTCACAATGAGCAATACGACATAGTCGGATTCATTTTCTATCAAATCATGAAAATCTGCCAATGGACGGCGTTCATTTCTCGGAAAAGACTCTATATATAACTTTTCTATAAATTCAAGATCAGCTTTTTGTAATATATCTACAGGTATTAATTCCATAAATAAATAATATTTAGCGCGAGATTTTAACTTCAGACATCAAGCCATCTTCACATTTTATAATACGTCCTGAATATTTTTGTACGATGGCATAATTATGTGTAGACATTATAACGGTTGTTCCTGCATCTGAAATCTGGTGTAAAAGTTCTACAATCTGATTACCCGTTTCAGGATCAAGATTGCCAGGAGGTTCATCGGCCAGAATTATTTCGGGTGAATTGAGTAATGCACGTGCAATAACTATGCGTTGCTGCTCGCCACCGGACAATTCATGGGGCATTTTATATCCTTTATTTTGCATTCCAACCTGCGTGAGCACTTCGTTTATGCGAATATCTATAAGGTCTTTATTTTTCCAACCTGTAGCCTTCAGTACAAAAACAAGATTCTTTTCAGCCGAACGATCAATCAACAATTGGAAATCTTGAAACACAATACCAACCTTTCTACGTAAATAGGGAATCTGCTTTCTTTTTAAATTTTGCAGCTCGTAGTCCAGAATAGATGCTTCACCTTTTTCGATAGGAATTTCACAATACAGACTTTTCAAGAATGTACTTTTTCCTGAACCAACTTTACCAATGAGGTAAACAAAATCGCGTTTTGATATATCTACATTAATATCTTGTAAAATAGTATTGCCGTCTCTACTAAGCGATACTCCTTTATAGTCAACAATTATATTGTCCATCCGATATTATTTTTTGTGTCTTTTTTGTAACTCACGAGACAAATCCTCAATGCTTAATCCTTTTGAAACGAGTAATACGATAAGGTGATAAAGCATATCTGCCGATTCATAAATCAATCGATCATCCGTTACATTGCAAGCCTCAATCACCGATTCTAATGCTTCTTCACCTACTTTCTGAGCCATCCGGTTTATACCAGACTGAAAAAGGGATGTTGTATACGATCCATCAGGCATCTCTTCGTGGCGTTTTTCAATAAAATGTTGCAAATATTTGAGAAATAATAAATCCTCTTCATTTTTTTCGCCAAAACACGTATCTGAACCCGTATGACAAACTGGTCCGACAGGGTTTACCTTAATAAGCAATGTATCACTGTCGCAATCCTTTTTAATGTTCACAACATTTAAAAAATTACCACTTTCTTCTCCCTTTGTCCACAGTCGTTGCTTCGTACGACTGTAGAAGGTCACCTTGCCCAACTCATAGGTTTTAGCCAATGATTCTTCGTTCATGTATCCCAGCATCAAGACCTTATTAGTTGTATTGTCTTGTATGATAGCCGGAATCAACCCTCCTGTTTTTTCAAAATCTAAATTCATTCGATTATCTTACATTTACTCCTTCTGTGCGAAGATAGTTTTTTAAATCTTTAATTGCAATTTCTTCAAAATGGAAAACACTGGCAGCCAGAGCTGCATCGGCTTTCCCTTGAACAAAAACATCTCTAAAATGCTCCATATTTCCGGCTCCTCCGGATGCTATAATAGGAATATTCAGCGTATCAGACAATATAGATAGCGCTTCATTCGCATAGCCGTTTTTTACGCCATCGTGATTCATACTTGTGAAAAGAATTTCGCCGGATCCTCTATCTTCAGCTTCTTTCGCCCAAGAAAACAATTCACGGTTTGTTTTGTTCCTGCCACCACTTGTATAACATATCCATTGCCCGTTTTCCAATTTTGCATCTATGGCACAGACACATACTTGAGAACCGAAATTTCGAGATATTTCATCAATAATATTAGGATTACGAAGTGTTATAGAATTGATGGAAATCTTATCTGCACCGGCATTGAGCAGCCTATCCACGTCTTGCAATTCATTTATTCCACCACCTATCGTGAAAGGAATATTGATATTGAGTGCTATTCGTTTCACCAGATCGATAAACGTTTTCCGCTTTTCATGCGATGCAGTAATATCAAGAAACACAAGCTCATCAGCTCCTTCGAGACTATATTTTACGCCTAAGTCAACAGGATTTCCGGCATCACGAAAATTGATAAAATTGATTCCCTTTACGGTGGTACCATCTTTCACATCCAAACAAGGTATTATTCTTTTTGCCAGCATAAATGATCTGTTATCGGTTTTGAATATCTGCTAATTCTTTCAAAGTCACCCTGTTTTCATAAATAGCTTTGCCTAATATCACAGCAGGAACTTTGGCTAGCTCCAGATCCAGAATATCTTGCAGATTCCCAACTCCACCACTTGCTATAAGATATAAATCAGGCTCAAGATGTAGAATTTCCCTATATAAATCAATGGATGTACCGCCAAGCATTCCGTCCTTAGAAACATCCGTACATACAACTTTGTTAATCCCCGATTGCATATAGTCAGATATAAACTCCAAAACATCGATATCTGTTGTTTCCTGCCAACCCGAAACTGCAATCAGGCGATCTTTACAATCCGCACCCAATATTATTTTCTCTCCACCATATTTATTGATCCATGATGTAAAAAGGTTTATATTCTTAGCTGCAATACTTCCGCCTGTGACCATCGAAGCCCCTGATCTGAAAGCTATTTCAATGTCTTCATCAGACTGAATACCACCTCCAAAATCTACCATAAGCGATGTCGCGACAGCAATACTCTCCAATACTTTATGATTGACAATGTGTTTTGCTTTTGCTCCATCCAGATCGACAAGATGTAAACGTTTGAGACCTGAGCCTTCAAACATTTTAGCTACTTCTAGCGGATTTTCATTATATATTTTTTTCTCGGAATAGTTGCCTTGTGACAAACGCACACACTTGCCATCAATGATATCTATTGCCGGAATTATCTCAATCATAGTTGTAAAAAATTAACCAATATCCGTTCTCCAACACTTCCACTTTTTTCGGGATGAAACTGGGTAGCACTAAAATTGTCTTTGTGTAATGCTGCGCTGAAAGGTTGTATATAATCAGTTGTTGCTGCTGTATGCTCATTCAGTGGTACGTAGAAACTGTGTACAAAATATACATAGTTGCTTTCAAATGTTGTGTCAAATAGTGGTTTTCTCACATTTGTAATCGTATTCCATCCCATGTGAGGAATTTTGTCTCCATGATTTTGAGAAACGAAACGCTTCACTTCCACATCAAAAATATTGAGACAGTCTACATCTCCTTCTTCTGAATGACTACACATCAATTGCATACCCAGACAAATTCCAAGAACAGGCTGCTTCAATGCAACGATAGTCTTATCGAGACCTGATTGTCTGAGATATTCCATTGTAGTGCTGGCTTCACCTACACCGGGAAAAATAATTCTGTCAGCTTGCCGAATAACCTCCTTGTCGTCAGTTATAGTAGCATCAACGTTCAGTCTTTTCAATGCCGAAGAAACTGAGAATATATTTCCCGCATTATATTTAATCACGACAACGCCCACGTCCAATATCCTTTCATTCTGCTAAAAGATTATCAATCACTTTCACCATTTCCGCAAATTCTTTGGGATCGTACAGACGTGTAAGCATTACTATCTTACCATCTTTTCCAATGATCACATTACGGGTTATTCCTGCATCTTTTTCAGCATAGAGTTCAAATATATCGGCTTGTGGATCTAGACCAATCGGGTATGTTACACCCGTTTTTTTTGCAAATGCAAGAACTGTTTCCGTTGGTTCGTCTCTGTCCACACCATAGAGTATGAAATTGCTATTCTCTTTATGCTTTTTCCAAATATCCGATTCGATGAAAGGCATTTCTTTGCGGCATACACCACACCAACTCGCCGTAAATTGCAGCATGACCACTTTTCCGCGGAGATCGGATAATTTCACTTTGCTGCTATCGGGTAACATCATTTCAAAATCGGGAGCTATGTCTCCTACTTTTACTTTATATTGCCTGTCTTCGGGTTCTTGCGTTTGTGCAACAGTCGTTGCGACGAATAATACAGACAATAATCCTAAAAATAATTTTTTCATACGGTTTCTCTTCTTAATATGTATTTTTTGAATTCCAACGCGATTGGCAAAGCAGCCAATGATCCAAGAATATCGGCAAGGAAATCGAACCAATCGCCGGAACGTGGAGGAAAATAATAGTTTTGCAACAATTCAATAAATCCTCCATAAAGCATAGGCAACAGAAATGCTCCTAAAAGCATCATCTTAGTTGCATCAACTTTCCCTCTTTTCAAATATATATAATTGATCGCTGTTGCTCCCGAAAGTCCGAGGTACATACAAAAATGAACTACCTTATCTATTGGTATAAACAATTCTATTTCTATGTCCGGAATATCATTTGTCGGTATAAAGCAACACAAATACAAGATAATGAACGATATTATTATCGGAATATAAGAATATTTCAAAAGTTTCAGCATTATCAACATTATTTTGTATACAAAGTTGTAATATTTTATTGACATTTTATATATAAAATGCTATTCAATTTAGTCAGATATGTAGTAATTTTGCATGCAGCATAAATTTCAGATAAAAAGATTCAGAGTTTCTATAAAGAATCAATAACTTCTGTCTTTCAAAAATTTATTTAGTACAATCGGCATACAAATTTTACTGATTATCTTTATTCTTTATGATATTTGAAGATCAATATAAAATATCAAACATATCTCCTAAATTACCTTGGCTGGCGGCAATGGCTATGTTCATGCAATCGTTGGATGCAACCATATTGAACACAGCTTTACCAACTATTGCGCAAGACCTGAACCATTCCCCGTTATCCATGCAAGCGGTGGTGATAAGCTATGCGCTTACTCTGGCTTTGCTAATTCCCATAAGCGGATGGCTTGCCGATAGATATGGGACAAAACGTATTTTCAGCATCGCTGTGTTTTTATTTACATTTGGTTCATTATGTTGTGCTATGTCGTCCAACTTCACCATGCTCGTATGTTCTCGTATCCTTCAAGGTGTAGGTGGTTCCATGATGGTTCCGGTATCACGATTGACACTCATATATGCATATCCCAAGAACCAATTATTGAAGGTGATGAATCTAGTTACTATGCCCGGATTGGTAGGACCACTCGTCGGTCCACTTTTAGGTGGCTGGTTGGTAGATGTTACATCATGGCATTGGATTTTTTTGATAAATATACCTATAGGAATCGCCGGATTAATTTTTGCACAAAAAGTGATGCCCAATTTTTCCAGAATCGGCAAACGTTTTGATTTTGTAGGCTTCATTTTGTTCAGTGGCGCTCTGATCATGCTCTCTTTCTCTCTGGAAGCAGGCGACATGGGTAGTGTAGAAGATAATAAACTCATCATAGCTTTTGTTCTGGGAGCCATTGTCCTTATCGGAATGTACATTTTCTATGCAAAACGCATTTCAAATCCAATCATCAATCTTGGATTATTTCGAATCCGAACTTTGCGTATAGGTTTATTAGGAAACTTATTTACTCGTTTAGGCATAGGAAGTTTACCTTTTCTTTTACCTCAAATGATTCAGCTTGCTTTTATGCGTTCGGCCGTACAATCAGGAATGATTATGATGGTATCGGCCATTGCAACTATTATAGCTAAATCATGGGTGGTTCCTTTGGTCAAACGCTTGGGTTACCGTACTGTTCTCATTTCTAATACTATCATATTAGCATTTGTTATCGCTATGTTTGCATTACCGGATAAGACTACCCCACTTATATTATTGACACCTTTGTTAGTTATATATGGCTCAATCAATTCGATTCAGATGTCATCCATGAACACTATTTCACTGGCTGATCTTACCCCTGAAGTAGCCAGTGGTGGCAATAGTCTATTAGCTATCACTCAACAATTATCCATGACTTTTGGAGTATCAGTCGGTGCGGCTATTTTGCGTTATAGCGAATCCGCCTCATGGCTAGGAAACGGCGATATAGGTTTATCGTTCCAATATACATTCGTCATACTTGGCATTATCACATTTTTGGCTACAGGAATTTTCTTTTTTCTGAAAAGAGAAGATGGAGAACAAATGTCGGGTCACAAAGATTAAAAAGTAAGAGTATTATTTATTTTTATTTTTTATATCTTTTTCGTAACTTTAAAATTAATTAAACAATTGATATGATGAGAAAAATACTATTATCAATAGCTATGCTATTACCTATGTTCTGCCTGATGTCTCAAACAGAACCCGCTTACAAGAAAGGAACATTTTATAGTTTCTGGGGGTGGAACAGGTCACACTATACGAATTCTACCATTCACTTCGAAGGAGAAAACTACGACTTCACTCTGCATCAGGTAAAAGCTCACGACAGGCAAAGCACAATCAATTACCACAATTATCTGCAATTGAATAGAATAACTATCCCTCAAACAAATTTCAAGATAGGTTATTTTTTCAAAGATAATATGGCTATAAACATAGGTGTCGATCATATGAAATATGTGATGGATCAAAATCAAAGAGTTGATATTTCGGGTAAAGTGAAGCCTGGTTTCGAAGGGAAAATAGAATCGGATAACTCAGTAAAATTAACTGAAGATTTTCTTAAATTTGAACATACCGATGGTTTGAATTACATCAATGCAGAATTTGAATATTATCACAATTTCTATAAAAATGGAATCCTCAAACTAAATGGCATGGTTGGTGGAGGCACTGGATTTCTGCTTCCAAAAACAAATGCAACTCTGATGGGTGAAGAACGTCATGACGATTTTCATGTATCTGGCTTTGGTTTGGATGCCAAAGTAGGTGCTGATGTGTTGTTGTGGAATTTACTTTTTCTACGTTGCGAAGGCAAAGAAGGATACATTAATATGCCAAGTATAAGGACAACTTCTTCAGACAAAGACAAGGCTTCTCAACATTTTTGGTTTGCGGAAGTAGATTTTCTAGTAGGACTTGCATGGCATTTCTAAAACAATCTTCATAAAAAAAGCTTTGAGAATCAAAATCCTCAGAGCTTTTATTTTTATGGAACAAGATTAAATTACGGGTGAATCTGTATCATTGCTATTTTGTTTATTCAACAAATTTTCAATTTCATGATCTTCAATGTATTTAATATTTGTAATGATAAACTTTGTATCAAGAAATTCTCCCAATTCATTACATTCTTTCACTACATTCTCAATTGCTTTGCGTGCATTGTGGTTAAGATCGCAGAGAATAAACATTTTCACATAATTATTCTTCACCTCAATCTTTTCCATTTCTATCTTATTACATTCAAAACTAAACTGAAGTTCACGTAAAATCATTTCACTCTGAAATTCGGTAAAGTCCATTCTATCTTTAGAAGCCAAGACTGAAAAAAAACGCAGCTTACCGTCTCGACCACCTAAGCCCGTTGATACGAAAAATTGTTTTTCACCTGACAATTCCGAATCCAAAAGAATTCGACTTTCCACTAATGCCAATGCAGACCAATTGGCTAATTCTGATTCGAGTGGGCTTTTATGGTATGTCTCTATTGCCCTATATGCCGCAATATCAATAAGACCTGCCAAACAAGTCAGATAATACCTCTTATCTTCTACATCTACCTCTGGTGTGAACAATCTTGCAATTAAAAAATGTTTATCAAAAACATCTTTTGTCTTATCTGATTGTATCCGTTTAGAGTATTGAAAATATTTAATCTGCTCTTCTACCGGCACTATTTCGTTCAACATATGCATATTAGCCTTCAAGTCTCCTGACGAGTCTCTCAGCTGATTCAGTATATCGTCAAAATTATCCATTACTAATATCCTTTCTTTAAATTAAAATACAAAGAATCCTTTCAAAAATTATACCATAAATAAATGACAGTAGTTTTGTTCTCCAATGTTAATATAACAAAGTTATGGTATAAATTGTTATCCAAGATAAAATAAAAACTCATATTTTACTTACTTTCAGAGAATCCGAGTTCAAAATATTATACCTTTGTAGGAATGGAAGGTCGTATACATTCTCTTGAATCTTTTGGTACAAAAGACGGACCAGGAATCCGTTTTGTTATTTTTATGCAAGGATGCCCCTTACGATGTCTCTATTGTCACAATCCTGATACATGGAGCACAAACTACCCTAAAATTACAATGTCGCCGGAAGAGGTTTTTGAAGAAATAAAAAAAGTAAAAAATTTCATAAAAAAGGGTGGTATCACTATTTCAGGAGGAGAACCTTTGTTACAACCCGATTTTATACTGCAATTATTTAAGCTCTGCAAAGAAGAAAATTTACACACAGACATAGATACATCGGGATATGTTATGAATGAAAAAGTAAAAGAAGTTCTTGCTTATACTGATTTAATATTGTTGGATATTAAGCATATCGAGCCTCATAAATATAAAATACTAACTGGAAAAGCCCTGGAACCGACACTTAAATTTATGGAATATCTGTCACAAATCGAAAAGAAGACTTGGCTTAGATATGTTCTTGTTTCAGACTATTCTGATGACG
>JBKECE010000175.1:0-6347 GCA_047974325.1 Dysgonomonas sp.
GATGGTCATTTTTTATGAAAGAACATTTGATATTAAAATCTTTGAATGTGCCGCCCCATTTCAGAGGAGGAAAATCGTGAAATGTCTGATTTTTGATATCAAAATATATAAGACTGCCCTCAGTGCCAATCCACAGTCCTGAGGCATCTTCTTGTATTGGTCCCATAATACCGGGCATGCTGATATAAGTTCCCGGATTATAATACCTGAATCGTCCGCTTTGCATGTGATGGTAATTGACTCCGCCATTGTAAGTCCCAACCCATATTGTTCCGGCATTGTCGCAGCAGATAGATTCTATTGAGTAATGGCTGAGGCTACCATCTTTTTTATTGTTGTGGTTGTAAACCTGCGTTTGTCCGGTTTCAGTAGTCAAAACGTTAAGTCCATCATATGAGCCTATCAGAATATTTCCGTCTTTGTCTTCCTTAATATCCCGACCCTGATTATTGCTTAATTTTCTGTTTTCGAGAGAATATACTTCGGTCAATTGTTTCGTATTTGGGTCGAAACGCCCAATTCCTTTTTTGATCGAGGCAATCCAAAATCGTCCTTTTGAGTCTTTGAATATCGAGAATATGCCATTCTGTCCTTGTTCGTTTTCTTTCGAAAACAGTAAAAGTCTTTCGTATTTATTTTTTTTAATATCATATACCAACATGCCGTTTAATGTGCCCAGCAACAGATTTCCGCTTGTTCTGTTTATAGAATAGATACGTTCCGATATTGACTCTACTCTGATAAGTTTATTTTTCGATTTGTTCAGCTTGAAAAGCCCATTGTATGTTCCTACCCATATATTATTCTCTGGATCGATGAGTATGCTGTTTATTTCATTCTGATTGAACAAAGGTTTGTCTGATTCGATATAAAACCTTTCAAAAGTATTTGTCTTTCTGTCAAATTTGTTCAGTCCATTAGTTGTTCCTATCCACAAATTTTTCTGACCATCTTCTTGTATACAACGAATGTAGTTATCGCCAATAGTGGTAATATCATTAAGGTTGTGCTTGTATATCTTAAACTCGTTTCCGTTATACCTATTTAAGCCGTCTCTTGTGCCAAACCACATATATCCTCGCGAATCTTGAAAGATGGATGTGACAGATATTTGTGACAGCCCGTCTTTTACGGACAAATGGTCGAAAAAGAAATCGTCCTTTCTCGCATCGAGATTCATTTGGCAAAGGAAAAAGAAAACTATAAAAACAACATTTCTAGTCATGGTACAATAACAGATAATAGATTAAAAATAAAAATAGACTGAATATTGTGAATACACAATCTAAACCAAACTTTTTTATCCTTTTTTGCTGGCAATTGAGATATTTAAATAAAAAGACGAATCGTAGAAATAAACCCTTTACAAAGTTTATCTCTTTCTTTGTCAAAAGAAATACGAACCGAGTTATCAAATATCATAATATGATGAAAAATACAAGATTCTGCTTTTTGACAGTTCTATTCACCTTGTGCTTTGCGTCGGTCTCGGCACAAAAGGATGAAGCAATTATTAGAGGCATTGCCGACAGAATACTCAGCGATCACGAAAATAAGTATGTAGGTAGAACTACAAAGAAGATATACAATTCGACAAAAGAAATTCCTGAAGACGAAGATGTATATTTCAAAAATGCTTATATGGATTGGCATTACAGCATGGGAGTGCTGGATATGGCAATGATTAGTGTTGCAAATTATTTCAATGATAAGAAATATCTTCAATTTGCCATAGACCATGTAGACTATGCTTTCGCAAACTATCGTTTTTTTGAAAAACGGAAAGAAAAATTTCCTCAGGGTATGTTTCATTTCATGTGGAAAAATGATGAATTAGACCATTTTGGTGCTATGGGTGCGGCAATTGTTGATATAGAAAAAACAAATCCTACACCGATATACAACACTTATCTGCAAAATGCGGCAAAACACATTTTTGAAAAGCAAGCCCGTTTTGAGGATGGAACTCTGGTTCGGACATGGCCACACCCTAACACCCTTTGGGCTGACGATTTGTATATGGGGGTGTCGTTTCTGGCGCGTATGGGTAAATACACAGGCGAAGCCAAGTATTTGGATGATGCCATATTGCAAATAGAGAATTTCAACAAATATTTGTTTTGCAAGGAAACAGGTCTGTATTACCACTGCTTTTATGGCGATCTGCAACAACAAGGCGGAGCACATTGGGGACGTTGCAACGGCTGGATAATGCTGGGAACTTCACTTCTGATTGATGCCTTGCCTCAAGACCATCCGAAAAGAGAGATCATGCTGTCTCTCTTCAAAAGACAGGTGTTTAATGTGTCGCATTATCAGAATGCAAATGGACTTTGGAATCAGATTTTAGATAAAAAAGATTCATACGAAGAAACATCGTGTACGGCTATTTTCACTTATTGCATTGCACATGCCATAAATAACAATTGGTTAGACAAACGATATGCTTCTATTGCATTGAATGCGTGGGAAGGATTGACTACTGAAAAAATAACACCGGAGTATGTGCTGAAAGATGTTTGTGTGGGAACGGGAATCGGCAACGACCTAGCCTTCTATTATAAACGTCCTGTGAGAGATAACGATACACATGGCATGGGCTTGATTCTGGATGCCGGAATAGAGATTATTAAATTAAAAGAACTTATAAATAAAAAAAACTAATATCAGATTATGAAAACAATTAACATCAAATACCTTTTGGTATTATGCTTCTTCTGTGTCAGTGCGAGTCTCTGGGCTCAATCTGGGAAATCGGTGCAAATACAAATTCGTCCCGATCACAGCAATTGGCTATATAAAGTGGGTGAAGATGTCGTATTCAATGTTTCAGTCACTCAATTTGCAAATCCGTTGAACGGAGGTGTTGTAAAATACACATTGGCAAACGAAAAGCAGGACGCATTTAAAACCGAAGAAGTAAAACTAAAAGACGGACAATTTCAGGTAAAAACTAAGGGAATGAAAGAACCCGGATTTCTAACTTGCCGTGTATTTGTGGACTATGACGGATTCCGTTACAATAATTTGGCACAAGTAGGATTCGATCCTCAAAATATAAAACCGGCAAGCGAACTTCCTGCCGATTTCAATAAATTTTGGGATAAAGCAAAAGAAGAGAATGCCGCAATTCCGATGAATCCGGTGGTTACGCTTATGCCCGAATTATGTACATCGAAAGTAGATGTGTTTCATGTTCAATTGCAAAACTATCGTGCCAATGCTAGTGTCTATGGAATCCTTTGCGTGCCTAAGGCGGAAGGTAAATATCCTGCTATATTGCGAGTTCCCGGAGCAGGAGTTTCGAAGGCACGACCAGAAACAGCACTAGCCGAAAAAGGTGCTATTGTATTTATTATAGGCATACATGGCATTCCGCAAAATTTACCTGATCAGACATATGTTGATTTGGCTAATGGTGCTTTGAATGGATACCAATATTCTAATCTTGATGACAAAGATAACTACTACTATAAACGTGTGTTTCTGGGCTGCGTAAGAGCAAATGATTATTTGTGTTCATTAGATAAATTTGATGGTGAAAACCTATCAGTCTGGGGTGGTAGCCAAGGTGGTGGATTGGCTCTTGTTACGGCAGGATTAGATAAAAGAGTAAAATCTTATGTCTCTTTCTATCCGGCATTGTGCGATCACGCCGGCTATCTGATTGGACGTGCAGGAGGATGGCCTCACATGTTTTCAAAGAGTTATCCTGCAAATAACAAGCCAGATAAAATTGAAACTGCTAAGTATTACGACGCTGTCAACTTTGCTCGAAATATAACAGTACCCGGGTTTATGTCGTTCGGATACAATGACCTATCATGCCCTATAACTTCGATGTATGCCGCATATAACGTAATTACAGCTCCTAAAGAATTGTATCTTTCGTTAGAAAACGGACATTGGAGATATCCCGAACAAGATGCAAAAGCTGAAAAATGGCTATTCTCTCAATTTACAAAAAAATAAAAAGTGAAAACGAAATATATCACTAGAATATCTATTCTGCTTTGTTTTTCTATTTTGTTTTTCTTGCCGACAAATGCGGCAAAGAAAGACCCTAGTCTTTTTGTAAACAAACAGCAGTTGGAGAACATAAAGGTAGCCATAAAAGGCACTCATCGCAGATTGTGGTACGATTTTCAATCGAATGCCGATGCTATGTTGAAACGTACTCCACCGAAATACAGGGCTGATATAGGTGAGCAACTGTGGCAACGCAGCGTTGGTGAAACAATCAGCAACTTGGCATTTGCCGGTTTGGTTAGTGAAAATCCTGAGTACTTTAGAGTAGCGGCCGAATGGGCCAAAGCTGCCTGTAACTATCCAACATGGGGACTAGACCGTAACGGAAATGATGTAGATTACGGACTGCCATACGGACACCAGTTGCTTGGTTTGGCGATGTTATACGACTACGGACATGATTATCTGGACAAAGATGTTCTGGAGATGATAAAGCAAACTATGATAAGCAGAACATCACGTCAATATGCTGCATACAAAGATATTAAGCATGGCTATATCCAAAATCATACGTGGATAAATGCAACAGGTATGCTGGCTGCAGGTTTAGCATTGAAAGGAGAATATCCAGAAAGTGAGAAATGGGTGTCGGAAAGTGTCAGCATTTTCGATAAAACAATACAACTGTTGTCGCCCGATGGTGCAAGTCAGGAGGGTGTAGGTTATTGGACTTATGGTTGTGAATTTTTGTTGGCTTCGTTTCATCTGCTCAAAGAAAATTTAGGTCTCACAGCCTACTATGATACGCCATGGTTTAAACAAACATCTTTGTTCGGATCTTATTTACGCATACCACGACGCTCGTGGAGGGATGATAACAATATCATAGACATATCCGATTCGAAACGATTTACATGGTCGGGTCCGGAACATATTTTCCGTGGATTAGCAGCAGTAAACAAAGACGGTATCAGCCAATGGTATGCGAATGAATCGGGTAAAGGGAAAATCAATATTTCGTGGTATAATATCGTGTTCTACGATCCTACCGTAGAACCCATAAGTCCTGAGACTCTGCCCACTCTGAAATATTTTTCCAACATGGGAATAGTTTCGGCACGCAGTGATTGGTCGGGGAAAGAATCTATGGTCGTATTCAAATGCGGAGCACCCTTAGGAAAGGCTGCAAATGAATTGGCTTCGACAGGATTACCCGATGTTAAAGACTTAGGACACGTACATCCCGATGCAAATCATTTTGTAATTTTTGCAAACGGAGAGTATCTGATAAAAAACAATGGTTATGTAAAACGCCAAACCAAGTATCATAACACTCTGTTGATAGATGACAAAGGACAATGGGGCGAAGTAAGAACATGGTTTTCACCTTTCCCTTTAGAAAAAGAGAGAAATCCGGTCATGGTATCAGTTGAACCGGGAGAAAAAATAGACCGCATGACGGGAGATGCTTCTCATGCATACTTTGACGAATCGGGATTGAAAAAATTTGTCCGCAAATTGATATACGTTAAACCTGATGTATTGGTAGTGGTGGATGACTTGGAAGTGGATTCAGAAAAAGACCTTACACTGTTGTTCTATCCGGAGTTTACTTTGCAACAAACCGGTACTCATCTGATGACTGGTACAACAAGGCGTAACAATTTCCGGATGGAGGTTCTTACTCCAACAAATTGTAGTGTAGAATACACATCGCAAGAAGTGGATGCTCGTCATGAAGGAGGAAAAGAATCGATCCCTGTTGTGAAACTGAAAAGCAGATTGAAACAATTCAGAAATATTACGGCTTTCAGTTGGAGCGGATCTAAAGAAGAACCTGTTGTTGTCGGGCTGAAAAAACAAGGCGAAAAAACAAAACTGCAGATTGCAGATCAATTGGTAGATATAGATTAGAGGAATACTTCTGATTGAAATACAAAAAACTCCGCTGTTAAGGCGGAGTTTTTTATATGCATGTAACTTTTTTTGCACTATCATGGTGTGACATGCAGTTTATAAACTTTGGTTTCTCCGTCAACTACAAATGAGAGGACTAAAATACGATTTGTTGCGTTGTCCAAAGAAACCTCTATATTAAAGGACTTTTTGTTCGATGTATAAATTAACTTTCCGTAAACATCGTACAGTAAAACCGAACTTATTTCTTTCCCTGATCTAAGATGTAAAACGCCATTTTGAATATACACAGCAACTTGGTCCAATTCAACTGAATATGTTAGGGAAGAAAGATTGCCATCGACATAGCATCCGTCAAGGACAGATCCACTACGATAGATCACTGTCCGCTCAGAGAGCATACTACAACCCATGTCGCCACTAAGGTAGGTTTTGTAAAGCTCTGTGTCGCGCTTGTTAAG
>JBKECE010000182.1:0-1833 GCA_047974325.1 Dysgonomonas sp.
CGATGGTACGGAAAGCAGTCTGTGGCAGAAGAGTATCTTCGGAAAGCAGTAGAAGACCTGCCTAACCTTGCTACCCCCTGGCACTTATTGGGCGATGATAACAAATACCGCCTGCTACTCTTCGGCGCTTTCCAAAAAGATTTGCTATCTACAGAACTGCCGGAAGAAAAGGATATGAGCGATGACCTTCTATTCAAAATGGCCTATCAACCGAAGTTTGCGAATTGGTATGGTGGGGAGCTATTCATCTTTTGTTTTTCAAAATTAAATGCAAGATAATTCCAAAATCCAAAATTACATCTTATATTTGTATCACAAATTCAGAGTAAATGAGAGTTGTATCACATAAAAAATTAAAAGAGTTTTATGAAACTGCAGGTCGAGAAGATGCCCGAACTGCCTTGGAACGCTGGTACAACATCACAGAAAATGCAGAATGGAAAGATTTAAACGATATAAAGATCGATTTTCCTTCTGTTGATTACGTGGGAAACCAACATTATGTATTTAACATCAGAGGTAATAATTATAGACTGGTTGTTGTCATAAAATTCATGATGGGATACGTATTTGTAAGGTTTATTGGAACTCACAAAGAATATGACAAAATAGATTGTTCAAAGATTTAAAGGTTTGATTATGAGAAAAAGTATAACAAAAGAACAATACGAATTGGCCTTGGAACGCATAGAAATGCTCTTGCCACTTGTTGATGATAATATGCCAGCAACTGATAAACAGGTTGTTGAATTGGCTCTTATGTCTGATATTGTCATTGAATACGAAAAAGAACATTTTCCTATTTCAAAACCCAATATCGCAGAAATCATTGAGCTATCACTGGATGATAAAGGTATGTCAAAAAAAGACTTTGCTAAAGAAATCGGTGTAAGTGCTTCACGCGTGAGCGACTATCTGACAGGCCGGTCTGAACCGACTTTAAAAATTGCACGCATGATATGCAAGGTGCTAAATATAACTCCTGCCGTCATGTTAGGTATTTGATACACAAAGATAGTGCATTTGCAAGGCATATCTGACTATGTACTATAAAAAGTGCACAATGCATAAAGAATATGGAGCTAAAATATATCTGATGTATTGTATATAAAGCATATTTTTACGATATTTGCACTATATACAGTGCATGGTTATGGAAAAGCGGGTTATAAAAGCGATTATCGCTGAGAGACAGAAAGAAATCAGCGAAATACAATTAGTCGAAAGACCGATACATTTCGAAGAACAAGCTAATTATGTTTTAGTAGGAATCCGGAGAGCCGGTAAATCCTATCAAATGTATCAAGATATACATAACCTGATAAAAGCGGGAAAAGCAGTCATTGAAGATTTTCTCTATATCAATTTTGAGGATGAACGTCTTTCTTCCCTCCAAGCCTCTGAATTGGGGATACTACTGGAATGTTATGCCGAAATGTATGATAACCAGAAGCCATTAATCTATCTGGATGAAATACAAAATATCGATGGTTGGGAAAAATTTGCCCGTCGCCTGGCAGATTCCAAATACAGGGTTTTCATCACCGGAAGCAATGCCAAAATGCTCAGCCGGGATATTGCAACCACATTGGGTGGACGATTTATCATACGAGAAATATTTCCTTTCTCATTCAGTGAATTTTTGATCTACCATAAAATCGATTTAAAGAAAAACTGGGAGTATGATCCGGAACAACGGCTGCAAGTGATTAAACTGTTCGATATATACTTCCACTTCGGAGGTTTCGCCGAGACATTCTATCTGACAGACAAACGGGAATGGATCAATTCACTTTATCAAAAGATTTTACTGGGAGACATTATCGCACGAAA
>JBKECE010000215.1:0-5563 GCA_047974325.1 Dysgonomonas sp.
CAGGAATTTTCAGAGTAGGCGAGTAATAGCAATTACTTATAGCCATTGTTGTGCAACGTTTTTTTTAATTACTGTATTTCATCACAAGTCAAACATATTTTAGATGCTTCTTCATAAACTTCTCCAGTTTCTTCATCAATATCTTCGTCTTCTCTGTTGATAAATATTAAATTTCCATTGCAACCTTCTTTATTGCAATTAACTCTTTCAACTTCAAATTCCTGACGACATACAAGACAATTCACATTGGTTGAATCAGGTTGGTTAGGACTCAAAAAGGTATATCTGAAATTTGGATATTGACTAACTTGACCATCATCTGATACTAAAACTCCTTCTTCTCCTGTACAGTCTGGACATAGATATCTTCTTGCTTTGAAATCGTGTTCAAAGTGTCTATTCATTTCTCCTCGTCCTAATAAAGCTTCTAAATATTCTAAATGTATATATTGTTCCAATCTTCCAAACACAAAGACAGGTTCTCCCTCAAGTTGAGCAGGATGGTCATAAAACTTATCCTGTAGAGCAAGCCAAAAAGAACCTTTACCACAAATCAAAGTGAACGTTTTGAGTATCATTGTTAGAATTGGTTCAGGTGTTAATTTATCAGCTCCAATTCCGTGTACCAACTTATTTCTTAAGAGCCTGACTTCTTCAAAATGATTTACCAAGTCTTGACTGTAATCGTCAGGATTTACAGTAGCAAAAAATGTTCGTAATAGTTCCTGTCCAGAAATTGTATATAAATCAGCAAAATCGCTGTCTTCACTATCAGGTAAGGTTTTCCAGTTTTCTCTTTTTTGTTCTATTAGCAATAATGGTGTTTTTTCTGAAATTTTGGATTTCAACAAAGCTTCTAAAGCTTGATGAGTTAGAATTACAGATGTTTTCAAAACAATTTCATTATAGTCCCAAATATCTGCACGTTCAACACCTTCTTCAAGTTCCTCATTATCTACTTTGCAAATGCTTTTGTAGGCTTGAATAAGACATTCAAACGCTACATTTTTATAATCATCAGCTGTTGGTAGATTTGTTATCATTCGTTTGTTTTAAATGTTTAACAACGGCAACGGCTTGGCGATAGTGCGGGGTAGAAGTGAACCGAAAGTTCAGTTTTGCACGGACGTAAGCCAATGCTGTTTCGCAATGGCTAAATTATGAAAAAAAGTCAATGCGAACAGCATTTGCGACAAAAAAAGTGTGAATGTTGAAGTTTGCACTTATCCCCGCATTTCGCCAAGCCGATGTTGTACGCAGTATTTTTGTTTAAGTCGGAATATTATCAAAGATTTTAAATTTAGTGTTACAGTTTGGACAATTTGTGTTTCCAAAGATATATTTAATTACCGTCTTTAAAGATTTGATATTGAATTTTTCAATGTAATAATTTAACCACTGAATATTTTTGTCAAATGAAATTCTCTCTGAAAAATTGGATTTGTCAATAATCTTTGGTTCTATAGTGAATTTGGTAGCATTTTTTTCAAATGGATATTCTTTGTGAAGAAAAAATTCATCTTTCTTGCTATCTTTACTTATGAGCATAATATCTTTACAATTAGGACAGCAACATTCGAATTCATCACTTTCCGCATATCTCCAAAAAATAGTTGAAACTTGATAGATTTCATTTGCCACAGCCAATGCAAGAAGAAAATATTTTTTCTCATATTCTTCTCTTGTTTCAATAAACTCCATTAAAGAAAGAGCTATTGGATGTAACTTTTGCGACGAATTTTCAAAGCTTTTAATAATATCTTCAATTGTCTCTTTTTTGCATTTACTGTTTAGAAAAATAGACTTTAGTTCTGTTTTTCCTCCAAATTCAGATAAGATAACAGATAAACTAATCAAAGTCTCTAAACGATAATCTTGATTAATTGTTGATTCACTAATCTCAATAAGATATGGAAATGTAGCAAAGGTAACTCCATATAAACTACCTTGATGATACATATATTCCGAAGTTAACTCATTAAGAATTTCTTTATCAAAAGTTTGCTTTAATTTTTCAATTAGTGATGGAATATCTTCTGAATTATCAAACGGGCTATCAAGTTTTTTCCATTCATTTATATCGTTTAAATTTAACATTATGCTTGGTCAAAATTGCGTACAACGGTTTTCGGCTTGGCGATGTGGCGGTTTTTAGCACAAAAGTTCATTAGAATTGCTGCCGTTGAACCTTGCACAAATGTTTCATAGAAGCACTTCAGCCGCCATATTGCCAAACCGATGTTAGCGGTTCGTTCTTCTTTCATCGTGATTTTTATGGTAAATAAGCTTTACTAAACTTTCCTTTTAGTGAGTTTTGACATACGTCAATTAGATTTTGATTTATTACAGGTTTTCCAAAGCTACTAATGTTAGAAGCTGTGTCAATGCAATGATTTAAAAAATCTCTTGTAAGTTCTATGTCCCAATTTGCACAAGCGATAGCTAAATATTGTCTGCTGTCCATTAGTCCAAATTCGTGTCCAATTCTGTCTTTATGTTTATTAATGTCTTTGCAGAGCGATAAAATATTTTTTATTTCATTTTCGGTAGGTTTCATCTGGTCAACAGCAAGTGCCAGCAAAGCTCCGTGAATTACAGAAACGCTTCCGAAATCTAGCAATTCTAAAACTGGGCTTCCGTCATTTATTGTTTTGCGTTTCAACTGTACATATGTTGTTCCTGCTACGATGGTTATCATGTCGTGAGGAATGTTAGTCCGCACAATTAGTTCAATTTCATTAATTGCTTTTCTGAAAGCAATACTTCCCAAGGCTTTTATCATTTCACATTGGGTTTCCCAAGTTCGCTTATCTAATCTCTCAATTAGATATTTTTCATAGAGTTCTTTTCCAAACTCTGAAAGTTTCAATTTGCCAATTTCTTTTGCTCCACGTCTTCTGTCCGCAGATTTTTTTGAGTTTAATTTTTCACGTATTTCGTCAGTTGTCATTTGTCAATGTCTTTATTTGTTCGGTCGTATAGAATGACCGCTAACGGTTTGGCAGCTTTGCGTTCGGGCGGGAAATCGAAGCTCGTCTGCCGAATTTATTACTAATGTTTAATCGGAGAACCAGTGTTGAGTTTTGCACTTCAGCCCGCCTGACGCAAAACTGTTTGTTACAGGCAGTGTTTTTCTTTGATTGGTGTTCAGTTTAACCGCTCCTTTTCTTTTTTATTTGATGTGTTTTCCGTCAACAATAATCTGAATATTTTTCTCTCTTTTTATACCACCGGTTCCATTGCAAGTTTTGCATATTTCGTATTTGGGAGGTCCGGCTTGTATTGTATGGGTTTCATAAACCGGCGTTCTGGTTACTGCCTCTGTTTGGCCCACAATGGTTCCTGATCTTGTTTCTGTATATCTGCCAGTAGCAATGCGATAGGTGTATGCACCGGATGAAGTTTTTACAAATCCTTCTCCAAAACATACAGCACACCCCGGGTATTCAGTAAAATTAAAATTTACATTATAGTCATCAAAGCGAATGACCATTACGAAACGATTTTTCATTTTCGGTACTTTGTCATAACTCATTGTAAAGGGAATGAAATCTCTTTCCGAGATATCGTAATAATAGTCCCCGTATTTTAGTTCTTCAAAGGGTATTTTTTGCAGTATTACTTTGGGATATTGAGTTGATGTAGTTGTAACGTAACTTTTAGCCGGATCAGAAGCGTAATTATCAATAACCACCGATTTAATTAGAATAAACGGTCGCCTTGCAAACTTTTCGGCTAACTCTTTACTTTTTTTTGCATAAGCGACCCGATCTTCTTCATACTTTTTATACGCTTCTTTTGTTTTAGGAAGCATATTTTCATTTTGCCAATATGGGCTGATATAAGTATAATCGGTGATAAAAGGATATTTGAGTTGGTAATAGGCTTTCAGCGTACCGGGAAAACCGAGGTCTGCACGGTCTTTTTTGGCGGCTTTGAGGTAGTGCGACAATGCCAAAGTCTTGTCGATTTCCGCACCGTATTTTTTGTACTTTTCTTCAAAAGCCCTGCCGAGATAAAACTCCGAAATACGGTCGAAATACGGCACTTTGTACTGTTGCGCAAGGTCGGTTGCCATTGTGTAAAACACAACCGTAGCTTCAGGGTCTTTGTCGAGGCGTTTGATGTTTCCCATCTCAAAATAAGATTTGGCAAGGTCTTGGCAAATATCGCTTAGTTTTTCCCGGTCTTTTTGTTTCAGTTTCGCATAATCCTTTCCGTCAAATTTTTGCAGTTCTTTTGCCTTAGCTTCGGCTGTGGCGTTCCAAAGTCGGAAATCTTCCGCACGCTGCTGTGTTGCCCAAGCAATTTCCTGTGCGGTCATTGCTTCCTTTATCAGCAATTTTTTTGCAGCGATAGACAACTCTCCACTTACATAAAACCCAATGTTGCTTTGCCCCTGAAAAGATTGAAAAGGTGCAGAAAACAGCAATGTCAAACAGTCATCCTTCGAGGCTTCGTAAAAGTAGATGGCGTTGCCTTTTCGCTGTATTTCGATGCTGTATTCTTTTCTACTGTTTTGGGGAACAGCTTTTTCCAAAATCAATTTTGCTTCACCTTTTTCGTTCCATACGGTGTATTCAGCCAAAGGTTTGTCGTAGCGGAAATACAACACCTGCATATTTTGGTACGGAGCATTTCCGCCCCACGCAAAACCCGCACCCGAAACTCCGCCCACAGGTTTTTTGATGAGCGGCTTCAGCAAACTGAAATTTACTTTAATCACAAAATCGCTTTCAAGATTGTGCTGCCATTTTGGGAGCAGCACTACATAAGATTGGTCTTGCTTGGTATTGGAAAGCGAAAAATATCCCCCGTTAAAATCGAGGTAAGTCCGGGTAAACTCGCTTTGTCCGATGCTCCAGCCGTTCCGGTTGTCTGCCGGAAAAAATTCGTCAATGACGAGACGGTTGTTATCATCAGGGTCGGCAAGCGGAGAGTAAGTGCGTTGTGCCTGAGCAATCATCGCAGCCAAGCATACAAAAGCTGTGAATAATGTTTTCATTTTAAAAATAGTTCACCGTTTTATCAAGAAAATATACAGCAACCAGCCCAGCGAAAAAAACAGTCCAACAATCAGTATAATGGGAATGGTTTTATTTCTTTTATTTCCGTCTTTTTTCAGTTTGAGCCAGATGAGCAATGAGGCAATTCCGAAAGGCAGAGCATAAATGATGTTGGCATAATAAACCCAAACCCATCCTGTTGCGGCAAACCAAACTGCAAATAATATTGCTGTTGCAAAGAGTATGTCATCTGTTTTTATTTTCATTACATTTGTTTTATTTCGTCTGCTATCTGCTATGCCTTTTGTCTAATGGTCTGCTGTTGGGTGTTTTCTTTTACAAGGTTTTTGTTATTTATCTAAATCGTCAATACGTCATTTGCAGTTTTTTTTAACTGTTAACAGGTCGTGCAGTGGGGTCTTCTAACATTGCCTGTAACGGTTGGTACATGTTGTCGGGGCGGATTTCGGAGAGCGTTCCTGTCCGAAGGAAACGGAACTACGATGCGAGAATCCGCAGTTGGCGTACCACCGAACCCCGCCCTGCAATATGTACTT
>JBKECE010000244.1:0-2350 GCA_047974325.1 Dysgonomonas sp.
AAACGGTTGAAAGCATGAAAGGCTGGATGTGGATACGTACCGTGCCGGACGGCATGATGATCATCGGAGGTCTTATCGTGTTCTTCGATCTTGCTCAAAAAACTTTCTTCGCGAAGAAAGCTGCTTGAATTTTGTAATTCGAAAAATTCAGGGGATATCATTTACGGCTATCCCCTATTTTTATGCTAATAACCGGAGTCAGCAACTATCAAAAAGTATGACAACCGCTTTGAAATAAAAAATAAGGTCATGTTCAAACGGATTCAATTGCTACTAAGGTTGAAAGTGTAAACAAATAAGGTCTTAACCTTAATAGAGAATCGAAATCCAAATCTACAACAACCTTATTGCTACATTTATAGCATTGAAAGGGACTATCCATAATTTTGTGTAAACTTTAAACTACAGGATTCGGGTTTTATACTTGAATCCTGTTTTCAAATATAGTTAGAAATTGATTAAAAATCAAACCCCAATTCCAGATCGGCTTATCCCAGCTTTTCTGGATTTCAGTCAGAGAAAGAAATACGGCCTTTTTCAGAGCATCATCATTGGGAAATGACAATTTGTTTTTAGTGTATTTCCTGATTTTTCCATTTAAATTTTCAATCAGATTGGTCGTATAAATGATTTTTCTGATTTCTACAGGGAAGTCAAAGAAAGCTGTTAGTTCATCCCAATTCACACGCCAGGAACGTATGGCATAAGGATATTTCTTACCCCATTTTTGGTCAAACAAATCAAGTTCAGAAGCAGCTAATTCTTTAGTTGGCGCATTATAAATGTTTTTTAAATCAGAGCTAAATTCTTTCTTTTCTTTCCAAACAACATACCGACAGGAATTGCGTATCTGGTGAACAACACATATTTGTGTGATTGCATTGGGAAATACAGCTTTTATTGAATCGGTGAATCCATTCAAATTATCAGTTACCGTTACCAAAATATCTTCTACTCCACGGGCTCTTAAATCAGTCAAGACCCCTGTCCAGAAACTGGAACTTTCAGATTTGCCAACCCACATACCCAGTACTTCTTTGATACCTTCTTTATTCAGGCCAACACAGAGATAAACAGTTTTATTGATAACCTTACCCTGATCCCGAACTTTGAATACAATACCGTCCATCCAAACAATCAGATAAAGGCTTTCCAATGGCCTGTTCTGCCATTCTATGGCTGCCTGAGTTACTTTATTGGTTATAATAGATATGGCTGAGGTAGAAAGACTAATGCCATAGATTTCTTTCATTTCCTCTTCAATATCCGATACGCTCATGCCTTTGGCATAAAGTGAGATAACCAGTTTTTCTATTGATAAACCACGACTTTGATGTTTGGGAACTACGGTTGGCTCAAATTCCCCCTGACGATCACGTGGAACTTCTATCACTGATTCTCCATAATGTGTCTGTATCTTTTTGGGATACTTTCCGTTTCTTGAATTTCCACTGTTATTGCCTTCCGCAGAGTGTTTCTCATAGCCTAAATGAGAATCCATTTCCCCTTCGAGCATTTGTTCCAATACTTGGGCGTGCAAGTCCCTCAAGAACTTGCTTACATCTTCTTCTGTCTTAAATTGGGACAGAAAATCTTTGTTTAATAAATCTTTTGGAATGTCCATAAAATTAAATGATGACAAAATTAATAATTACTTTACTTACTAATCATGTTTTTTCTTTTCGAATCCCCTCTCACAAAAACCTGAGGGGTTTGAAAAGAAAAAACTACAAGAATCCAATCCTGTAGTTTTTCATTTACACAATTTTGTGGACAGTGTCTCGCATTTTAAATGAATTTCGTACTATCACAAATTAATAATTGATGCTCTTTTGAACGTCTTTTGTGCTTTCATTCGGTTGTTTAGCCCGCAAACGCCCTCACTCAAGCCCAAAAGACGTTCAAAAATTACGACATTATATCCTTCCAATTACTTAAGTTCAAAAAAAGAAACAAGTGCACGAACCATTTATTCGCGAATAAACAAAAAAATCCGAACTTTAACAGTCCGGATTTTTTTATAATTTTCAATTCGCTCGAAGTATAATTGTCTATTTCACAAATACTTTTGCATTAGACGAGCCACCTCTGACAATATATATTCTTTCACTATTTACGTAAACAGTTAAGTCCCCATCCGTAGCAATAACTTCTTTCAGTAATGAACCCAAAACATCGTAAATCCTGACAACTTCACCTATTGCGGCTTTCACCACAATTGCTCCCGGAATAGTATGCACCTTCAGGGCTGTTGATTTAGTTTCATCCAGTCCGGTAGCTAACAAAGTAACTGCAACTTCATTCGACTCCGAGGAAACATCCGTCCCATTCGATGCTTTTATCGTATAAT
>JBKECE010000251.1:0-3852 GCA_047974325.1 Dysgonomonas sp.
AGAAAAAAAATGTTTTGAAAGAATATAAAAGTCAAAAATTTAAATGTAAACTTTAGCATGGCAACTGTTAAATCATTAATTTTGCACGTTCGATAGACGAAACTAACTAACTATAAATATAAACTGAACTAATACATTTATTACCTTATGAAACCAACCTTATTTGTGCTTGCAGCCGGTATGGGAAGCCGCTATGGAGGACTTAAACAATTAGATGGACTTGGTCCCAACGGCGAAACAATCATGGATTATTCTATCTATGATGCCATAAAAAGTGGATTTGGCAAGCTTGTTTTTGTTATTCGTAAAACTTTTGAAAAAGATTTTGTTGAAAAAATTGCTTCAAAATATGTGAACCACATCCCTGTGGAAATAGTATTTCAGGAACTGACAGATATCCCGCAAGGATTTGTTCTTCATCCTGACAGGGTAAAACCTTGGGGTACAAATCATGCCGTGTTGATGGGTAAAGATGTCATCAGCGAACCTTTTGCAGTGATCAATGCCGACGATTTTTATGGTCGTGATGGATTCGAAAAGATCGGAGCATTCCTGAAAAATCTTGATGGTAGCAAAAATCACTACTGCATGGTCGGCTATCGATTGAGCAATACATTGTCCGAAAGTGGAGCTGTTGCACGTGGCGTTTGCGAAACAGACGGAAACGAATTCTTGAAAAGTGTTGTTGAACGCACTCACATAGAGCGAAAAGATGGAAAGATCCAATATAAAGATGCCGAAGATTATTGGTATGAGTTGCCTGAAAATGCTCCGGTATCTATGAATATGTGGGGATTTACTCCTGATTATTTTCAATATTCGGCTGATTTTTTTATCAAATTTTTGGAGTTGAACCAAAATAACTTAAAGGCTGAGTATTTTATACCATTGATGGTAGATCATCTGATTACGACCAAAACAGCAGATGTTAAAGTTTTGGATACTACAGCAAAATGGTTTGGTGTGACTTATGCAGAAGACAGACAATCGGTGGTCGATAAATTGCAGGCCCTTGTTGATGCAGGTGAGTACCCGACACCTCTTTGGAAATAAAATAATATTCTCTCAATAGACTTTTTATCATGGCCTTCGTTCACTTGCTGTACGGAGGCTATATTTTTTTTGTGAGTCCATATTTTATTGGTCAATTTGTTCAAACAGGTCAGAAAAATGATAAAATAGTGTATTTAGAAAGAAAATTTAGGTTTTCTTTTATTCTATTGTGATAAATTCTGCATCTTATAATTGCTGCTATATTGAACAAAGCATTATCTTTGTTCAAATTTTTTAAAATAACACAATTATGAAAGAATTATTAGAAAACTTGAATCAACTTATTACAGACTTCACAAAAGACGCTACACAACAAGCAGAAAACGGAAACAAAGCAGCCGGAACACGTGCCAGAAAAACATCTTTGGGCATCGAAAAAGCTTTAAAAGAATTTCGTAAAGTATCTATCGAAAGTTCTAAGAAATAATATAAATTTTAAAATTTATAGAAGAAGGTTGCTCCAATAGGGAGCAACCTTCTTTATATCTTGGAAATCCTGATAAAATAGTCTTTCTGAATTTGTTACAATCCATTTTTATCCGTTTTTCATATGGATATTTCTTTCACTTTAGTTATTATCATTAATATATTATATCTTTGCACCCATAATAGTCTGGATTTATAACACATAGCAAGTCTTTTATAGAATAGTCACAATATTATACTTACATAATGAGCGAGTTCTCCTAGTTTATATGCTATCGCATAAAATTCGTTTTGTCGATTTTGGATAATCTGTGACAAATGAACTCTATCTTTAACAAAAGAACCACTATGCAGACTGACACTATTTTTAAGAAAATTAAAAGATAAAAATGTCGAATATCGCAATTAAGTTTGAGAATATATCTAAACAATACCGTTTAGGAACAATCGGAACAGGTACACTTCAGCATGACCTTAATCGTTGGTGGCATACCATGAGAGGCAAAGAAGATCCATACCTGAAAATCGGTGAAGTGAATGACAGAAGCAAAAAATCGACAAACAATTATGTGTGGGCATTAAAAGATATTTCTTTCGATGTTGAACAAGGTGAAGTGCTTGGTATCATTGGTAAAAACGGAGCAGGAAAATCCACTTTGCTGAAACTCTTGTCGCGAGTGACATCACCAACTACCGGGCAAATCATGGCAAAAGGGCGTATAGCCTCACTTTTAGAAGTTGGAACGGGCTTTCATCCCGAAATGACCGGTCGTCAGAATGTTTATATGAACGGAGCCATCATGGGGATGACCAAGCAGGAGATAAAGAGGAAGCTCGATGAAATTATTGATTTTGCAGGTGTCGAGAAATATATTGATACTCCGGTGAAGCGCTATTCATCAGGGATGACTGTCAGGTTGGGTTTTGCTGTGGCTGCGCACCTTGAGCCGGAAATTCTGGTTGTGGACGAAGTGTTGGCTGTTGGTGATGCGGAATTCCAAAAAAAAGCGATTGGCAAAATGAAAGATGTATCGCAAGGTGGAGGGCGTACAGTCCTTTTCGTGAGCCATCAGTTAAATTCTATAAGTACCCTTTGTGGCAGATGTGCGTTGATGAAAGATGGAGGCATAGATACGATTGGAGAAACGGAGTCTGTTATTTCCAAATATTTAAGTCTCGACGATAACCCTATTATGGCTCAATGGGTCGATGACAAGGGGCTGTATCAAAATGAGTTTTGTACGTTGAAGTCTATGGCTATTGTTGATAGGGACGATAGTGTAATTCAAGGAGGGATTATACGTAACGATCAGGAATGTTACGTAAAGATGAACGTTGATATATCATCTTATCACACGGCTTTATGTGTTGGAATTGCTGTGTATACGATGAAAAATCAGTTACTTTTTTGGTCATATAATACAGATGAAGAGGAAAGCAAACGGTTGAAGCTAGACAAAGGACAACATACATTGTATATTAAATTTCCAAAGCGTATGCTTAATGAGGGACAGTATCTCATCAAACCTATTATAAGTTTACATTTCATTAGTTGGATTATAAATCCGGATCAGGATGGAGTTCCTGCCTTGACATTGACTGTGAATGGAGGATTAAGTGATTCTTTGATTTGGAATGATAAGAGACCCGGATTGCTTGCGCCTGTAATAGAATATAAAGATAGTATTATATAAATTAATAAATTTTACTTAATGAAACGTTTTATACAATCTATATTCAACAAACTAGGATATGAAGTAATAAAGTGGATTCCAGATAGAGTGGAACGCGAAAAAGCTTTAAACAAAGAACGGGCTCATCAGGCATTTTTGCATGAAAATGAATGGTTGATGGCAAAAAAGATGAAATCTATCATAGATATTGGTGCAAATGAAGGACAGTTTGCACAGAAAATAAGAGTATTATTTCCAGAAGCTGCAATATATTCTTTCGAACCAATACCGCAGGTGTATGAAATCTTAAAAGAAAATTTCAAAGATGATCCTGCATTTTTTGCATATAATCTAGGCTTGGGTGAGGTTGAGAGTTCTACTAAATTCTTTTTGAATGAATACTCTCCATCTTCGAGTCTTCTGAAAATGAATGAAATACATAAAGATAATTTTCCTTTTACAAAAGAAGAGTATGAAATAGAGGTTTCCATACAAAAATTGGATAATGTTTTGAATATAGACGAAATAGAGAAACCATATTTAGTTAAAATAGATGTTCAAGGTTTTGAAGAGTATGTGATACGAGGTGGAGAAAAAGTTATTCAAAATGCAGATTATATCATAATCGAAACCTCAATCGTAGAACTGTATGAAGGGGAACCGAGCTTTGATGTCATTTATAAACATAAATCTTCTGTAG
>JBKECE010000142.1:0-17034 GCA_047974325.1 Dysgonomonas sp.
GAGCATGAAAGAAAGCGGAGTCTCGGAAAAAGAAATATACAAAATATTTAAAAAGCCTGTGGAAATGAAAGTATTTTCATGGCATGGCGACATTGATACGATCATGACTCCTTGGGATTCGATTCGTTATCATAAAAGTTTTCTGCGTTCCGGTTTCGCGGCAATTGATCCGCACAATGGGCACATGAAGGCTTATGTTGGCGGCATCGATTTTCGAAATTTCCAATATGACATGGTCAATATAGGGCGCAGGCAAATCGGTTCTACCATAAAACCCTACCTTTATTCTCTAGCCATGATTGATGGAAAAACACCCTGCGATGAAATGATGCATGTGCAACAAAACATTCCCTTAGAAAATGGAAAAATATGGAGCCCTAAAAATCCACAAATCAGAGTTGGTGAAATGGTCTCAATCAAATGGGGGTTACAAAAATCTGATAACTGGGTTACAGCATGGCTCATGAGCCAATCGTCACCACAAGCCTTTGTCAGGCTCTTACACTCGTTCGGTATCACCGGAAGCATCGATGCACAAATGTCTTTAGCCTTAGGAACATGTGATGTCTCGGTTGGAGAAATGGTAGCAGCATACACAACCTTTGTCAACAAAGGAGTAAGATTCAGTCCGATGTATGTGACACGAATAGAGGATGCTTACGGAAATGTGATTGCTAATTTCACTCCCGAACCATTGGAAGTCTTTGATGAGCTAACCTATGTGAAAATGTTGGATATGCTACGTGCCGTTGTTGATGGGGGAACAGGTAGCCGACTGAGAAGTGCCCACGGATTGAGAATGCCAATGGGCGGAAAAACAGGAACCACACAGAACAATTCTGACGGATGGTTCATGGGATTCACTCCCGAACTCGTTGCCGGATGCTGGGTAGGAGGCGAAGACCGCTCCATCCATTTCGATTCCACATCACAAGGACAGGGTGCAGCTATGGCATTGCCTATTTTCGGCTTATTCATGAAGAAAGTATATGCAGACCCTAAATTGGGCTATAATGCACAAAAACAATTCGATAAGGCTGAAGGAAATCCAAGTCCGTGCGCAGGCCAATTGGGTGGTGACGAAGGAGAAGGAAATACTCAAGGAATAGACGAAATCTTCAACTAGAGAAAAATTACCAGAATATCATATCAACAGCCGTTTCTGTATAGAAATGGCTGTTTTTTTATCACAAAAAAACAGAATATAATTATTAAGAAAAGTTTACATAGATAAAATCTATACTTTTATTTTTCACGTTAATAAATCTGCTTCTTAATAAATTAAATAGTAATTTTGCATTCGAATAAAAATAAATACTAACTTATTTATCAAAAAGTCATGAATATATCGCATATCGAACATCTTGGTATAGCTGTAAAAAGTATCGAAGAAAGCCTCCCTTACTATGAAGGAGTATTAGGCTTGAAATGTTACAACATCGAAGTAGTTGAAGATCAAAAAGTAAAAACTGCATTTTTTAAAGTAGGCCAAACTAAAATCGAACTTTTGGAACCCACAAGTCCTGAAAGTACAATTGCAAAATTCATAGAAAAAAAAGGTGAAGGAATTCACCACATCGCATTCAACATCGCAGATGGCGTAGCCAATGCTTTGGCTGAAGTAGAATCAAAAGGTGTTCAGGTGATAGACAAAGCACCACGTGGTGGAGCAGAAGGTCTGAATATTGCTTTTTTGCATCCTAAATCTACACTCGGAGTGCTGACCGAATTGTGTGAACATCCAGAGAAATAATAGAATTGAAAGGCTTTACATCAATTTGTAAGGTCTTTTACATTTCATTATTACTACAATAAACAGACAATAATTTATAAATAAAAAATATAAATAAAATAACATGAGCCAACTTGAAAAAGTAAAAGAGCTTATTGAGCTTCGTGAAAAAGCCCGCCTTGGTGGTGGAGAGAAAAAAATCGAAGGTCAACACGCAAAAGGAAAATATACTGCCCGTGAGCGTATAGCAATCGTTTTGGACGAAGGTAGTTTTGAAGAATTTGACATGTTTGTAGAACATCGTTGCCACAATTTTGGTATGGAAAAAACCAAGTTTCTAGGTGATGGTGTGGTTACAGGATGTGGAACAATCGATGGACGCCTTGTTTACATCTTTGCTCAGGACTTTACCGTGATCGGAGGATCACTATCCGAAACTTTGGCAATGAAAATTTGCAAAGTGATGGATATGGCACTTAAAGTAGGTGCGCCTTGCATCGGTATCAATGACTCCGGTGGTGCTCGTATTCAGGAAGGAGTGAATGCCTTGGCTGGATACGCCGAGATTTTCCAACGCAATATTTTGTCATCAGGTGTTATTCCTCAAATATCAGGAATCTTTGGTCCATGTGCCGGAGGTGCTGTATATTCACCGGCTTTGACAGACTTTAATATAATGACTGAAGGTACTTCGTATATGTTCTTGACCGGACCGAAGGTCGTAAAAACAGTTACAGGTGAAGATGTCACTCAGGAAGAATTAGGCGGAGCTAGTGTGCATACAACTAAATCGGGTGTTGCTCATTTCTCCGTAGGAAACGAAGACGATGGCTTGTCTCTGATTCGTAACTTGATAGGCTTTCTTCCATCCAACAATATGGAAGAAGCACCACGCCGCGAATGCACAGATCCAATCGCAAGAATGGACGATCTGCTAAACGACATCATTCCAGACAATCCAAACAAAGCATACGACATGTACGAAGTGATAGGTAGCGTCATAGATAATGGCGAATTCCTTGAAGTTCATGCCGCATATGCGAAGAATATAATTATCGGTTTCGCACGCTTCAACGGTCAATCGGTAGGTATTGTAGCCAATCAGCCGAAATATATGGCAGGTGTGCTTGACATCAATGCCTCACGTAAGGCTGCCCGTTTTGTACGCTTCTGTGATGCGTTCAACATTCCATTAGTAACATTGGTTGATGTACCGGGATTCCTTCCGGGAACAGGACAAGAATACGGTGGTGTGATCGTTCACGGAGCCAAACTTCTTTATGCATACGGTGAAGCAACCGTACCTAAAGTAACTGTAACATTGCGCAAATCGTACGGAGGTTCTCACATTGTGATGAGCTGTAAACAACTTCGCGGCGATATCAATTATGCTTGGCCAACTGCCGAAATTGCAGTAATGGGAGCCGATGGTGCAGTAGAAGTACTTTATGCCAAAGAAATCAAAGCCGATCCGGATCCGGTAGCAGCCGCAGCAGCCAAGAAAGAAGAATACAACAAATTGTTCTGTAATCCTTACAATGCAGCACGTTACGGATACATCGATGATGTAATTGAACCTCGCAACACACGTTTCCGTGTAATTCGCGCTCTAGAGCAGCTGAGAACCAAAAAGCAAACTAATCCGGCTAAAAAGCACGATAATTTGCCACTATAATCTCTAACCTAAACAATTGAGAAAATTATGAGTGAAATTAATGATGATATTCTGGCTGCGATTGCAATGGCCATCTACGATTTGCAAGATGAAGTACACGATGTGGAAAGCAATGTGCTGACAATAAAAAGACAGCCTCAGGAATATCTACCTTGGTCTGCAAAAGAATTTGGTTTGAGACAATTACCAACAAGAAAGTAAAAAACGAGTTACATATGAAAAAATTTAAATATAAAATAAACGGAAAAGAATACGAAGTTGCGATTGACAAGCAGGAAGATACTGTTGCCGACGTAACGGTTAACGGAACTTCGTATAAAGTGGAATTAGAGAAAAAGGAGGAAGAAGCGGCTCCTTCTAAAATTCAACGTCCGGTGGCTACAGCTGCCGCCACAGCTAAACCAGCAGGTGCTGGAGCAGGTGCAATTAAATCACCACTACCGGGTATCATTGTTGACATCAAAGTGAATGTGGGTGATGCTGTGAATAAGGGTGATGTAGTTGCAATACTTGAAGCTATGAAAATGGAAAATACCATCACTGCCCCAATTGCAGGGAAGGTGGCATCAATCAGTGTAAACAAAGGAGATTCTATTCTCGAAGGTGTCGTAATTCTCACCATCGAATAATCTTATAGATTAAAAAATATCCTTTACGATAAGAAAGCAGCAGGAAAATTTCCTGCTGCTTCTATTTTTGATATATCAAAAGATTTTTTGTAATACCTGTGCAGCACATTCATAGCCGTGATTGTAGAAATATTTCAATTTATCGATGTTTTTCTCAAGACGGTCTACCGTCATAGGTTCAACCGGACGAATCACATAAATTTTTCCTTCCTCTTCCAATTGCTCTACCAGATCGAGTTGTGCATTATACACTTCGCTTCTGTTGTTCACAGCTTCACGCATCAAAGGATATTCTTTATACATAAAATTCGGCATCTTCAAAGTCCTGCCTTTTTTTCTATACCCTTTATTACGGGTCAGAACGACCACATTTTTCTCAAACCCTTGATTAATAGCACGCTCCAACGGGATAGAATCACAAACTCCACCATCCAGCATCGGAACATTGTCTACGTAGGTGATAGGTGAAAACAATGGCATACTGCTCGATGCACGCAAAATATCCAACAAGCGCTTATCATCCGTATATTCTTCTTTATATTCTGCTTTGCCTGTCAGACAATTGCTCACAACCATCTCAAATCTTTTCCCTGACGATTGGTATGCATCATAGTCGAACGGTACAATTCTATTGGGGAAATCATCGAAAAGCAAATCAAAGTCCATTACATTTCTTTTCATTATGTAGTTCTTCAGACTCACATAGTTATACTTTTCATATAGCTCGATATTGCTGTATCTGGCTCTTCCCCGTTGATTGGAAACATAGGAAGCCCCATTACATGCTCCGGCAGAAACCCCAACAATATATCTGAAATTTAGACTGTTATCCATCATCCAATCAAGAACGCCACAAGTAAAAATACCCCGCATGGCTCCGCCTTCAAGCACAAGCCCAAAATCATCTATGTAGTTTTGTTCATTCATACTATTTCTATCTATTGTTACGTGGATGATGTTCTATAATCTCCTGACGGAGAAACTCCCTGTCCATGTGCGTGTAGATTTCTGTTGTTGTTATTTTTTCGTGTCCCAACATTTGCTGTATAGCCCTGATATTAGCACCTCTTTCAAGCAAGTGTGTTGCAAAAGAATGCCTGAATGTGTGAGGACTGATATTTTTTTTGATACCGGCCTTGTCTGCATATTCTTTAATGAAATGAAAAACCATAATCCGGGAAATAGCAGTTCCTCTTTTACTTAAGAATACAAAATCTTCAAAGCCCTTTTTCACCGGATAAGAATCCCGATCCATCAAATATTTATTTATTTCACGGATTGCAGTCGGCGAAATAGGTACCAAACGTTGTTTGCTACCCTTACCCTCTACGCGAACGAAACCTTCATCAAGAAACATATTGCTAAACCTCAAATCCGTCAGTTCAGATATACGCAAACCACAACTGTAAAGAGTTTCTATTATTGCTTTGTTACGTTGCCCTTCGCGTATAGATGCATCTATAGAATTTAGTAAACTATCTATTTCCTCAACAGTGAGCACAGTCGGCAATTGGACTCCCAACTTAGGAGTCTCCAACAGTTCTGTGGGATCGGTACGGATATAATCTTCTAACAATAGAAAGTTAAAAAATGACTTCACTCCTGAAATGACTCTCGCAATAGATTTTGCACTAATACCCCAATCGTAAAGTTGAGCCACAAACTGCTGAAGGTCATCCAATGTCAGATCTTCAATTTTTCTACCTTCGCTTCGCAGATAATTCAGGAGCTTACTCAAATCATCCAAGTAAGCTTCAACCGAATTTTTAGATAAAGCCCGTTCCAGCAAAAGATAGGTTCTATATTTCTCTGTGACATTCTCAGAATCCATAACTCAGACATTACTCTGACACAAATTTACTAAATTTTACTCATATATTATTTCTTTATTTCTATATTTGCAATTTAGAGTAAGTATCGGCAACGAAGATGAAATCATTTTTCAGTTACATAAAGAAACATTTTTCAAAAGTACAATTAGTCATTGTGCTTGTTTTGATTGTCTTTGCTTTTTTTGTCAGCGACAGCAATCTTTTTGCACGTTTCAGTTACGATTCCGAAATCCGCGATCTGAATAAACAAATAGATTATTACAAAAAACAAAAGGAAGATGACGCCCGCAAGCTCAAAGAACTGAAATCAAACAGTGAAAATGTGGAAAAATTTGCCCGAGAAAACTACCTGATGAAGAAACAGAACGAAGATCTTTTCATTATAGAAGAAAATAAATCTAAAGATGAGCAATAGTCCCTCCAAATCAAAAAATATTTTATATCAAGTTTCGGCTATTCTAATCTTATTGGGCGCTGCCGGAAATTTTTTTCGCCCTGAGTTTAGGTATGTATTACTCTTGGGCATTGCCGGATTTGGATCTGTAATTTTCACCACTCGCTATCAAGGAAAATCCATCAGGGGAAAAAGACTCTACAATATGCAAATCTTTGCTGTCATATTGATGGTTGTTTCAGCATTTTTGCTTTTCAGCAGTCAGCCCTACTGGATTTTAGTATTGACCGCTGCAGCCATACTTCTGCTTTATAGCGCATTCGTTTTACCCATAGAACTAAAAAAGGAGCAGGACGAGGATCCGGAAAAAGAATAAATCTCCCTTGTTTAAACGTTATAACCTTTAATGATTATTACATTTTGGTTAACGATCTATAGTCAAAATATTATTTTTACGCACTCCAGCACATTCAAAACATTTTTATGTCCTACAAAATGAGAAAAAAAATATCATTCATAAAAAGTTTTGTATATTTGCTATTCTAAGTCTTATTTAGACTTAGTCATTCATAAGTGCAAATAAATCATTTTTGTATGAAGTATTGGGTTATCTTTTTGGTTGTAATATCAACTTTAACAAACTGCAAAACGCAAAAAAATGTGGATCAGAAGAAAGAATCGATAGAAAGCATCTCTTTGCCCGAAAGCATTTCTTTTTCAAACGGATTCAGAATGTTTTGGGACGATCTGAAGGAAGACTCTAATAATTTCAGGTTTGAAAATTATGTCCCTTCAAAAGAATTTATCTCAAAATATAACCTCAAAAAAGGTGATGACGGTAAATATCTTGTGACTGGCTTCCTGCAGGTCGAAAGCAATTTTGATGCAACACTTCTTTCATCCATAGACTGCTCTTTTGTCCGCTATACAGATCAGCTCAACAGTTTTCGAATTCCGGTGGATAAAATACCCGAACTGGTAAAAACAAAAGGAATAATAAGAGTTGAGTCAAGCTCAAAGGTTCCTATCAAATAATTTAAATTTATTTTATGAAAAATGTTATACTCACTTTATTGATGGTGATTTCGCCTGTCTTTTTATTCAGCCAGACGGAAAACAACAAATTGAATGGTAAAATATCCCCTTATACTGGATATTTTCTTAACACACTGAACGAAACTCAACACGATTCGTTGGCTACTGTGCTACAAAAAAAGAAATTTGCAATAGCAAAAGTCGGTCAAAAAGAATATATCAATGCCTTTATTGAATTGAATGACAATGCAAATTTAGATGAATTACGTGCAAACGGTGCTGAAATAAACACAGTCACACCCGGTATCATCACAGCACGCATTCCACTTAGTGCTATTGAAAATATCGCGGCTTTGCAAAGTGTGAAACGACTGCAAATAGGAACTCCAGTACGAAAAAAAATGAATGCGGCACGTATTGCAGCAAATGTAGACAAAGTGCAAGCAGGAACTGATTTGGCAAAACCTTACACAGGCAAAGGTGTTGTGATCGGAATTCTCGACAGTGGATTTGAATATGGTCATATTGATTTCTACAATATGGATCGAACAGCTCTGAGAGTAAAAAAAGTTTGGAATCAGAATGCCACTACAGGAACTAAACCCACAGGATTTTCTTATGGTGCGGAATATGCTACACAAGCAAGCATCTTAAGTGCAAAATATGATACGAACAGTGAAACTCATGGAACACACGTTGCAGGTATTGCCGCCGGTGCAGACACTGCAAGCACATATCAAGGCGTTGCGCCTGATGCTGATTTGATATTTGTAAGCTATGATGAAGACGACCAATCTACAGATAACGTCAGCCTTGCCGACGGTATAAAATATGTATACGATTATGCAACATCAGTGAACAAACCTAGTGTTGTGAACATGAGTCTGGGATACCATATCGGTCCACATGATGGAACATCTCCTTTCGATATAATCTGCGACAACCTTCAAGGGGAAGGAAGGCTTCTAGTCGGTGCTGCCGGAAACGAGGGAGACATAAATCTGCACATGTCAAAAACATTTTCCACAGCAAACGATTCTATCAGAAGTTTTGTAAAATATTTTGATTCAAGTGATAAATACTCTAATGTGGATATTTGGGGAGATGCCGGAAAAACATACAAATTTAAAGTCGTTGTATATAAATCAGGAACAGAACTATTCTCTACAGGCTATTTGGATGCTTCACAAACATACAACAAAACATATTCTTTATCATCATCCAGCAATGGAGCTGCGGGAAAAATATATGTTTATACAGAACGCAATCCGGTCAATAACAAGGCTAATGCTTTCATTACAGCAGATATAACAAGTATCTCGTCCGGAAATTATGTGGGTATCGTCATTACCGCTAATGACGGCAGCACCGTACATGCATGGGCAGATGGTAGCTATTCTTATTTTGGAAATAACAGCGTAAGTGGTTGGTATACCGGTGATGCGAATTATTCGGTTGGAGAAATTGGAGGAACAGGTAAGAAGATTATTTCCGTAGGTGCATATTCTTCAAAAAGGGTACAAACAAATATTTCCGGGGCAACAATCAATACAGGATACACAGTTGGAGATATTGTTGATTATTCCAGCATAGGCCCGACACCCGATGGAAGAACAAAACCGGATATCACTGCTCCCGGATCCCTATTGGTTTCAGCATATTCATATGCAACATTAAGTGATAGTTATTACAAAGATTATTATGTAAAAAAGAGTACTGTAAACGGAACCAATTATTACTACGGTGGAATGGAAGGTACATCAATGGCCACACCTTTTGTCACAGGAGTCTTGGCAACATGGCTCGAAGCAAAGTCTGACTTAACCCCTGACGAAGTACGCTCCATCTTCAAAAAAACAGCTATTAAAGATACATACACTGGAAGCATCGGAGAAAATGGAAGCAACACATGGGGATATGGTAAGATAGACGCATGGAACGGTATCAAGGAATGTATCAGCCTATCCGGTATCAAAGACGAAACAAACGAGCCAGCAGCAAGTAGTGCTATCATTTATCCTAACCCGAACAATGGAGAGTTCAAAGTTCTATTCATTAAGAATGACAATAACATACAACTCTCAGTTTATTCTCTAAACGGACAGAAAGTATATAGCAAATCGCTCGGAGATGTTTCTGCCCCTCAAGAGCAAGTTGTAAATCTCCACAATCTGGACAAAGGTATCTATGTCGTATCTGTGAAAGGCAACAATCAGAACAAAAATTATCGGTTGATAATACAATAAAAGAATAACAGAAATATTAAAAAGTAACGCCTTAGGATGAAATTTATCCGGGGCGTTTCTTTTTTCTCCGGTTCACAATACTTATTTTTTAGCCTAGATTGGAATAAGCCATCAAATAGATAACAGATAAAAAAATGAAACAATTATAAATAATTCTTTTAATCCTATTTTTTACAACAAGTTATATGGAAACCGAAGCAAAAGAAAAATTAGTGCTCATAGAAACTACATGCGGAAATATTAAAATAAAGCTTTATGACGAGACACCGCTTCACAGAGATAATTTTCTGAAATTAGTAAAAAACGGGACATACAAAGATGTCTTATTTCACCGGGTGATAAAAGATTTTATGATTCAGGCTGGTGATCCGGATTCGCGCACCGCATCCGACTCTGCAATGCTAGGCGAAGGTGATCTGGAATATACTATTCCGGCCGAGTTCCGTCTTCCAAACTTGTTTCATAAAAAAGGGGCATTAGCAGCAGCACGTCAAGCCGACAACGTTAATCCGAAAAAAGAATCATCTGCATCTCAGTTCTATATTGTAACCGGAAAGATATTCTCAGAAGATCAACTGCAACAAATGGAAAAACAACGCTTTGAAAGGCTCAAGCAAAGCATTTTCAACGAACTGCAAACAGTGAGCAGGGATTCTATCAAATCGTTATATGCTTCGGGAGACAAATCAGCCTTGTCTGATTTGCGGTCAAAGCTGCAAACTGAAACGGAAGAGAAAGCAAACATCCGAAAACAAGAAACAATATTCACTCCCGAACAGAGAAATATCTATACCTCAATAGGCGGCACACCGCACCTTGATGGGGCATACACAGTTTTCGGAGAGGTGGTCGAAGGAATGGATATCGTGGACAAGATTCAAAACGCGGCAGTGAATGGGCACGACAGACCTCTGGAAAATATTCGTATTATTTCTGCCAAAGTAGTCAAAAGATGACTTCATGGAGCAAGCCGTTCAATAATCCATTCCGGCGATTGTTCGTCCCGTCTAAACTGGATTCGATCATGTAGACGATTGCTTCGCCCTTGCCAAAACTCAATTAAACGGGGTTTAAGGATATACCCTCCCCAATTGGGTGGGCGTGACACCTCTTTGTCTGAGAAATTTTGTTCATACACAAGCATCAGATTTTCAACATATTCCCTATCAGTAATGACTTTACTTTGAGGTGATGCCCACGCACCGAGTTTGCTCTTCACAGGGCGACGTTCAAAGTATGAATCTGATTCCGTTGCCGAAACTTTCTCTACAACACCTTCTACTCTCACCTGCCTCTCCAACTCATGCCATACAAAGTTGAGTGCACAATGCGGATTCTGTTCAATTTGCTTCCCTTTGCGACTTTCATAATTAGTAAAAAAAATAAAACCATCCGATTTTATCTGTTTTAACAAGACAATGCGGGATGATGGTTTCGCATCTTCATCAACTGTGGACAAACACATGGCAGTCGGCTCCAAGGCTCCTGCATCAATAGCATCGTTTAACCACAATTCAAATTGCAGCAATGGATTGACCATAACATCTTTTTCTGACAATGTCGCCAACGTATAGTTGCGCCGCAGGTCTGAAATATCTTTCATATTCATATATCATTCGTTATTCCTTTTAAAGAACAATTCTATAGGAAATAAGTTGCAGGCAAACCAAATACTCTTATTCCTTTTTTTATTTATCTTTGCACGAATAATATTTTGCACTATGCCTATAATATCGGAACGTGGCATTGAAATGCCCAGCTCGCCTATACGAAAACTCGCACCATTGTCTGACTCTGCAAAAGCCAGAGGATTGACAGTCTATCATCTGAATATCGGGCAGCCCGATTTGCCAACACCAAAAGAAGGATTGGATGCTTTGCGAAGCATAGACAGGCAAATTCTGGAATACAGTCCAAGCGACGGATACCGTTCCTATCGTGAAAAACTGGTCACCTATTATGCAAAATTCAACATTAATGTGGCAGCAGATGATATTATTATCACCACAGGCGGATCTGAAGCGGTTCTATTTGCTTTTTTGGCATGTCTGAATCCGGGTGATGAGATAATAGTTCCCGAACCGGCATATGCAAATTATATGGCATTCGCCATCTCGGCAGGAGCTGTGATCCGGACAGTCTCTTCTTCGATAGAAGAGGGCTTTGCATTGCCTCCGATCGAAAAATTTGAAGCCTTGATCAATGAACGCACAAAAGGCATCATGATCTGCAATCCGAATAATCCTACGGGCTATTTGTATTCACGTGCCGAAATGAACCAAATAAAACATCTGATCCAGAAATATGACCTGTATCTGTTTTCTGACGAAGTTTACCGTGAATTTATTTATACCGGATCCCCTTATATTTCGGCTTGTCATCTGGTAGGCATTGAAGAAAATGTTGTATTGATAGACTCTGTATCAAAACGTTACAGTGAATGCGGCATCCGCATCGGTGCATTGATCACTAAAAATAAAGAATTGCGCAAAACGGTGATGAAATTTTGTCAGGCTCGCCTCAGCCCGCCTCTAGTGGGACAAGTGGTAGCCGAAGCATCACTCGATGCCAATCCCGAATATTTGAGAGACGTCTATGAAGAATACGTAGAACGCCGCAAATTTCTCATAGACAGATTGAACAGGATTCCCGGTGTATATTCCCCGATACCGATGGGTGCATTTTATACTGTTGCCCGTCTTCCGGTCAAAGATGCCGACAAATTTTGTGAATGGTGCTTGTCTGATTTCGAATATGAAGGGCAGACCATCTTTATGGCTCCTGCATCGGGTTTCTACACAACTCCCGGGTTGGGAAAGAACGAAGTCCGCATAGCATATGTGCTAAAGAAAGAAGATCTGGCAAAAGCTCTTACCGTACTCGAAAAAGCATTAGAAGCTTATGCATTGATAGAAGAATAAAAAATGCTGTCTATTTGTATTCCTGTATATAACTTTGACGTTAACCGACTTGTGCACGACCTGCAAAAACAAGCCGACCAATTGAATACAGACTATGAGATTCTTTTGATAGACGACTGTTCATCCCGGCAGATCAAAGAAAAGAACAAACCGATAGCATCACTTGCCAACGTATCATATCTGGAACTGGAAAGTAATATAGGACGATCGGCAATAAGAAATCTTCTGGCACAAAAAGCAAAATACAGATACCTCATTTTTATGGACTGTGATGCAGAAATTATCCGGCAAGACTACATAGAAAAGTATCTTGAATGCTGCAAACCTCAAATAGTCTGCTATGGAGGGCGTAAACATCCCGACGTATGTCCAAGTCAACAACAGCAATTGCGCTGGTTATATGGGCACACACGTGAAGATATACCGGCAAAAAAAAGACAAATAAACCCCAATGAAAGTTTTATAACTTTCAACTTTCTCATTGACAAAGATGTGTTTTTATCAGTCAAATTTGACGAACGGCTCAAATCGTACGGGCACGAGGACACTCTGTTCGGGTTGGAGCTGGAACGGCAAGGTATAATTGTCAAACATATAGACAATCCACTGCTTCATATCGGGTTAGAAGATTCTGAATCTTTTATAAAGCAAAATGAAAGCAGCATTCGGAATCTGGTGCTGATACAAGAACAATTTGGGATGAATGAAAAGTTCATCAACAGTATAAGGCTGCTCAAAACGTACCATAAAATAGAAAAACTGCATTTAAACGCAATTGGAGCGTTTCTTTTTCACATCTTAAGAAAAGATCTGCGAAAGAATTTATTAGGAACACATCCAAAGATTTTCTATTTTGATCTTTATAAATTAGGCTATCTTTGCTGTATAAAAAACAAAGACCATAAAAAATGCTGATTGCACAACAGAAAAAAAAAGAAAATATAGCCGAATATCTCCTCTATATGTGGCAAGTCGAAGATATGATACGAGCATATAATTTCGACATTGATAGCATACAACTAAACATAATAGACAAATTTGAACAACCTGACAATGTGAAACGTCAGATCAGGGAATGGTATGAAAACCTGATAGAAATGATGATTCTGGAGAACATAAAAGAATCGGGACATCTACAGATTCTAAAAAATTTGATTATCGAACTCACGGACTTGCATTTGAGGTTGATGAAGTCGCCTCAGGAATCGTTTTATATTGCAACATATTACAACACACTACCCTATATTGTCGAGCTGAGAGCTAAAACTACAGATAAAAGCATACCTGAACTGGAAAACTGTTTTTCGGCACTATATGGTTTTTTACTTCTGCGGATACAAAAAAAAGAAATTTCGGAAGAAACACTCAAAGCAATAAACCAAATCAGTTCTTTTATTCGTATTTTAGCAGAAAAATATAATTCGGAGAAAAACGGAGATTTAGAGATTTAAGCCTATAACTTCCCTATAAAAATAAATATACTATGGCATTCTTTTCAGGAAACAAAAATGCAGATGACTCGGACGAAACAGCTAAAAACATATTCCACTTCGAGTTGGTACAAAAAAACATTCTGGTAACTGGTGGTAACGGACAGTTAGGAAGCGAATTGAAACGTGCTGCTGCCGGACATGAAGACAATCTTCGATTTTTCTTCACCGATGTAGACACACTGGACATAACAGACTTAGGTGCTTTAGAAGCATTTATGAAAGAACAGAAGATCAACTACATCATAAATTGTGCCGCCTACACAGCCGTAGACAAAGCTGAGGATGATGTCGAATTATGTTATAAAATAAACAGAGACGCTGTAAGGAATCTGGCATTGGCAGCAGCAAAACTGAATGCAAAAGTGGTTCACGTATCCACTGATTATGTTTTTGACGGAACCAAGACTACTCCTTATCAGGAAACAGATGCAGTATGTCCTAAATCAGTCTATGGAAAATCGAAACAGGAAGGAGAAGCCATCTTGCAAGAAATTTGTCCAGATTCTATCATAATTCGCACAGCATGGTTATACTCCATTTACGGAAACAATTTCGTAAAAACAATGATCCGCTTAGGTAAAGAAAAAGAAAACTTGAATGTGGTTGCCGACCAGACAGGAACGCCAACCAATGCCGCCGATCTGGCAAAAGCGATCGTAAAAATAATTGACTATAGTGAAGCTGATCATTTTATCTCTGGCATCTATCACTATTCGGATGAAGGGATAACCACATGGTACGATTTCACGGTTTTGATTCACAAATATGCCGGAATCTCCACTTGCGAGGTAGCACCTATCACCACAAGCGAATATCCTACACGTGCTGTCCGTCCGCAATATAGTGTGTTGGACAAAACAAAAATAAAATCGACTTTCGGCTTAAGCATTCCTCAATGGGAAGACAGTCTATCTGTCTGTGTTGCGGAACTTATCAGTTGATGCAGAGAATATCGAATTTCTGTCTAGGATCAGCATAGTAGTGATTTTGTAAATTGAATATATAATAGTGTAAATGAATTATCCTAAGATATCCATTGTAACTCCGGTTTATAATAGTGTTGATTTTTTGGAAGAAACCATATTATCTGTCATTTCTCAAAATTATCCCAATTTAGAATACATTATTATTGATGGTGGCAGCACAGATGGTAGTCTTGATATAATAAGAAAATACGAAGACAAGTTATCCTACTGGATTAGTGAGCCGGACAATGGGATGTATGATGCTATACAAAAAGGTTTTGACAGAGCTACAGGAGATATCATGACATGGTTGAATTCGGATGATATGCATCTGCCAAAATCGTTATGGAATGTTGCCCAAATTTTTTGTGACATTCCTAATATCGAATGGATAATGGGAATACCAATCCGGTATAATCAAGATGGTCTATGTGTGGAGGTTATAGACAAAGATTGTTGTTTATGGTCTAGACTTCGGTTTGTTGTTGGCGATAATAAATATATCCAGCAAGAATCTTGTTTCTGGAAAAGAGACCTCTGGAACAAAGCGGGAAAACATATAAATTCGACATACAAATTAGCCGGAGATTTCGAGTTATGGACTCGTTTTTTTGAATATTCTAAATTATATACTATTAATACAGCATTGTCGGGCTTTCGCGTCCATGAGAACCAACTCTCTAAGTCGATAGATGAATATCACAAAGAAATGGACAACATATATTCTTCATTTTATAAAAAAGTCACAGTAAAAGAAAAATTCATCCGATTCTTATTCAAAGGAAAAGATGACATTCATAACAGGATTTTGGATCACCTGTGGAAGCTTTTGTCTAATTCTCTACTATATAAAGCTCCCCGAATGATAAAATATGACTTTGACACAAATAAATGGAGTTGATTTATTGCCCAACTGCATCCAAAAATCCGAATACCGATCATATACGCCACACCATCAACCCCAAAATTACATTACACAATCCCCATTGCCTGATTCTTATTTCAGCGGAGAGAGGGAACATGCTACCTACCCTATCGCATTATAAATGAATATTTTAAAACTCTGAAATTTTGACTGTCCCTGAATTTGGTAGTGCCTGATTTTACAAAAAAAATACCTGAGCATCAAACAGTTACAAAAGAAGCTAAAATTTCCAATAAAAAGGAAGGTACTACCTAATTGATAATTACCTATTCCATAAATTTAAGGATATTTTTTCGATGTATGCTACATGCTAAGCTAGATGATTACAAAGCCTATAGCATGACATTACTTTCAAAGCCAATTGTATATCAGAATATTAAACATGACAAAGAGAATGATCTGAATCTGATATTTAAGGCTCGGCTGATCAGAGATATTTTTTTCTTTACCATACACTGATATAATGGAAAAAGGCATACTTACAATTGAAGGGGACAAGAGGTATGCGAGGTATAGTTATAAGGTCGAGACGGGAGTAATATTTTTGTAGTTATAGAAGAATACTAGAACACTTAATATCAAGCTTATACAATAAGTTTCATACAGGAATTTTTCCAGCTTGATATAAAACGAATGGAGATTTTCTATTCTAAAAAAATAAAATCAGCCATCTTTTTATTCTAAAGATTTGTTAATATAAAAATCCTTTATATATTTGCATCCGAAATAGAATACTAACCCTTAAAAACTATAGAAAGGGTACAATTATGTTGGTTAAAAAATAACACACAGATACTAGGAAACTAATTTGGTTTATCGGGATGATGAACCTTACAATATTTAAACACTTCTATCACAATTTACGGCTGCAAAGTTGATAGTCATTGGTTAGTTTCAAACTCATCATTAAATTTTATTATTAATTGCTGATATATCAGTTTGTAGGATTGTCATATCCGTCCGGCTGCGCTGTATCACAATCAAAGGATATCTGGTCTTGGATAAAGATTAGTCCGCTACCTGTATATTCTTATATACCAATCAAAAAATCATGGGCATACAACCAAAAGAATTAAGTAAACTGGGATATACCAACAATATAGCTCGCAGTCTGGCAATAAACACAATAAGCAAGTACTGCAAACACAATACAAAAGAGGAGATTAAAGCAACTTTAATCAATTTGT
>JBKECE010000217.1:0-13255 GCA_047974325.1 Dysgonomonas sp.
AACCTGCAATAAAAATGTTCATTTGTAAAAAAAAAATAAATTGTTAATGAAAATTCAAATGAGAATTACCACAAGCTTGCAAACTAAACTAAAATTCGTAAATTGAAGAAAAAGTATGAACTTTGTTATAAAAAACTCAAATGTCTGGTCGTAAAGATAGATAAAAATATTGAATATAATACTTTTATTGAAGAAAAAGTAGATATAAAATTGATTATCTTTATTTTATATGCTGGGATACCGATCCATCGACATCCTCACTTGTCAACCCATGCTTATCGGCATAAGAACTAAGAAACAATGTGAGCGCACCATCACTCGTGATATTATGCGTTGTCCCAAAGCTATCTAACAATGCAAAAATAGATATCATCAATGCGGTTCCGGTATCATCAATTCCTAAAACTGCATGAATCAGTCCCAACGATGTGATGAGCGTTCCTCCGGGCAATCCTGGTGCTGCTATCGCAAATACGGCTAGCAGCGGTATGAAAATAAGCATCCTATCCAATCCAGGCATGGTTCCATATAATAATTGAGATACGGCTAATGCCAGAAAAACAACATCCAGAATGGAACCGACAAAATGTATGTTTCCAAACAAAGGAATTGCGAAATCCCGTACATCATTTCTTAATACCGGGCTTTTCTTCGTTTGTTCAATGGCAGTTCCCAAACTCGCAGCGGACGATTGGGTTCCCAAAGCAGTGATCATCACAGGCCCATAATATTTTAGCACCTGCCACGGATTCTTTCCCGAATATATGCCTGCTGTGCCATACAAAATTGACATCCATGTGATATGGCATAAAACTGTGATCACCAAAATAGCAAAAAAGACAGGAAGCCTTGAAGCCAATGCTCCCTCATAGGCTAATATGCTAAAATTTGCTGCTATAAAGAATGGTAGAATTGGAATTAGAAATTTCTTCACCATCGTGAAAACAAGATTCTGAAATTCATACAAAGCTGCTTCTATCCTGTCTGCTTTTGTCCAGATAATAGACAGTCCTAACACAAAGGCTAGAACCAAGGCACTCAACACCGACATCAAAGGTGGAATATCCAGAGTGAATATCATATCAGGGAGTTCTTTGGCCGTACCATTTTCAGGCACAATATTCAAAAGCGGGATTGTTTTGTATCCTACAACAGCAGCTAACGAAGCACTTCCTATACACGATATATAAGCCAGAACAAGTGAGATGCCCAACAAGCCGGATGCATTTTTCTTTAAGCGAGTGATTGACGGAGTTATGAATCCGAAAATAAGAAGCGGTATCAGAAAAAAAACAATTTGCCCCAAAACATGTTTGATTGGGAGTATGATTCCGATAATTGTTTCATTTGCAATAAGACCAATTAGCAATCCGGCAATCACACCTAATAATAATCTGAAAGTCGTATTTGAGAATATTTTTTTCATTTGAAATATGATTAATCTACGAACAGCAATACCTGTGAGAAAGAAAAAAGGGGTATCCTACTACATATTAAGTGCGGACACCCCCTAAAAACTATTATTTATTTAATAACCAGGATTCTGTTCTATACCTAAATCATTACCCGATAAACCTTTCGGAATTGGGAAACGATAGAATCGCCCATTCACATTGTCGTATTTAGAATGTAAGTGTTTATAAATTTTCGCAAAAAACGGATAATTGGTAGTTGATGTTTCCGCACCAAATTTTGCAGCAATGGATGCAACATCTTTATAATCATCTTTGAAGTATTCAAAATCTTGTACTGTCAGTACACTTTGAATCAACTTGTGCCAACGAACAAGATTGAGCCAATGTTTTTGTTCAAAGAACAGTTCCAAATACCATTCATTTTCAAGATTATCTTGTGTTATTGTGGTATATGTGTTCAGTCCGGCTCTCTGACGCAGTTCGTTTATTAATGGTGTTGCCTCTGATTTTTTGTTCAGATAGAACAATGCTTCAGCTTTAATGAGCAATACTTCGGCATAACGTATTTCAATTCTATCTATATTGTTAGGTTGTCCTGACTCCGATCCGGGAGCAACTTCTGGGAATTTGGCGTTCCGGTGAATATATTTTCCGATGCGGGGAGAAGTGACCGGAAACACATAATCATATCCTTTATAATCTTCCGCCTTAGCAGGACTTGCAACGAGTGGTTCGTCCTGATTATATAGATGCGTTAGAATTGAAAATCTTTTACGCTTGTCACTGTTCGAAAATTTGTCCAACAATGTCACATCAGCCGGTCCGATGTGGTTGTCCTGATACAAATCAAAACGGAATGTGAAAGGACAGTGAGTTTGATGATTTCCTTGAGCATCTCCTTGATTATCACCATCATGATGAATGGTAAAGATATGTTCTACTGAACGGTTTTCTGCCGCTACACCAAAATTACTTTCAAAATCACTTTCCAACTGATAGTTTCCACTATTTATGACTTTGTTGGCATATTCTACAGCTTTTAGGAGTTTTGCTTCGTCCCAATGTGGTCCATGTGGATCTGTTCTACTATTAACAACCTCAATTACGTCAGCTTGTGCAAGTGGTTTACTAGCCCAAGTCAAATATGCACGGGCAAGAATTGCATTTGCAGCTCCTTTGCTTGGATTGGAACGTATCTGGTCATATCCGGGGAGATCGGCTTCGGCGTCTGTCAAATCTTTAACGATCTGAGCATACACATCATCTATTGATTTACGAGTGGTTCGTTCGGCTGATGATGGATTGGTGCTCAATACCAGAGGTACTTCACCCCACAGTTGAGCCAAATAAAGATAATCCAATCCTCTCACAAATTTGGCACGTGCCCGTGCTAAATCAATGGATGCTTTGGACAGATTATCCGTGACATGACTGGAATCAGCTTTTTCGACCGTGCGGTTTGCTTCACCAATGCTGACATACAGATAATTAAAAATCTTGGTAGGATACCAGTTGTTAATATCTGTTTTGAATAAACTGACCAATGGTCCTGCCTGATCGTCCGGACCTTCAAAACTAATCGTGCTTTCAGTAGCCGATTCTAATAAAAACGAGTATGAAGAACTCAACCTTTGCAAAGGAGGAAAAACCGCATTTGCCGTAGCCAAAGCTTCCTGATCCGATTTCCATACCGAGTCTCCGGTGATAACATTCGAACTTCCGGCATCATCATCGTTGCAAGCAGAGAAAACTAATAAACCAATCGCGACGGCACTAAATGGAATAAATTTAAAAGTCTTTTTCATCTTGTTTAATTTTAAATTGTTTATAATTTGTTGAATTTAATTTGCAGATGACCTGTTGATGATATCTATTTATTCATCAATCAATTATGTGACAGTACATTATAAATATTCAGAATGAAATGCTGGCTCCCACTATGAAGGTTCTTGACATCGGATAAGTTCCAAGATCAACACCACCGGATATCTCCGGATCATATCCTGTATACTTTGTCAGAGTGAAAAGATTTTGTGCAGTCGCAAAGATTCTGATTTTTAAATTCTGATTTGAAGATGCAAGAGGTATTTTACCTAGTGAATAACCCAATGTCAGGGTTTTCAGTCTGAGATAAGAGGCATCTTCAATGTAGCGGCTATCCAATTCGGAAGATATAGGTGTTCCTGTAATTTTGGGTACAGTATTGGATGGATTTGTTTCTGTCCAACTATCCAGCAATACCGCCGAAGCATTATAAGCATCATTCGGAGTTTCCAGAAAACGACGTAGCTGGTTGTACACTTTGTTTCCCTGAGAGCCTTGAAATAATATAAAGAGATCAAATCCTTTATATTTAGCCGAAGAAGAAAAGCCATAAGTGAAATCCGGTTGTGTACTGCCTAATACTACACGGTCGTTTTTATCAATATGTCCATCTTTCAGATTGTCTTTAAACTTAGGATCCCCAGGTTTAAATTGTGTATATGCGGGAGTTGTTGGCAGACCGGATACATCTTCATCCTTTTGCACCACACCATCAAATTCCAAACCATAAAACGATCCGAGTGACTCTCCTATCCGAAGAATTTCTACCCCTTGCTCCATATCTTTTATGTTATCGTATAGCTTTGTTATCTTGTTGATATTCTGTGCTATGTTAGCCGATAGTGACCAATAGAAGTTCTGACTACTAGCAACAATTGCATTTACTGAAAACTCCACACCTTTATTGGTTACGTTACCAACATTGACCAATTGTTCTTTTTCTTCTCCCAATTTGGGCGGAATCCGCAATAACAGATCAGAAGTCTTTTTATAATAAACATCGGCTGTGGCAGAGATCCGATCATTGAAAAAACCTACATCCACACCAACATTATATTGTGTTGTTGTTTCCCATTTCAGATTTTCATTGCCTACATTATTCACCTGATAAGCAACATTTCCATTGTAGCGAACAGCCTCTAGTGTAAGAAGATATTCATAATCACCAATTTCCTGATTGCCGACCGAACCGGCACTTATGCGGAGCTTGAGGTTAGACAGAGCCTGCTTTTTTTTCAGGAATGCTTCTTCATTGATGTTCCATGACAATCCGATAGATGGAAAAACACCCCATTTATTATCTTTTGCGAAACGAGTGGAATAGTCGCTCCTGAAATTTGCCGTAGCATTGTAACGTTGCAGTAATGAATAGTTTACCCTTCCAAGTATTGAGTGCAACTGACCTCGCGAAGCTCCACTAAAGATTGGAGTGTCGCCATAGGGAGTCCCATCCTGCAAATTATCCACACCCAAAGTCTCATTGGTGAATTTGGAACTCATTGTGGTTGCATAATTGGTTTTTGTGTCCTGATATGTATAACCCGCCAATGCATCGAAGGAATGTATTTCGTTTATTTTCTTTGCATACGATAATGTAAACTCAGTCAATAATATTTCCAAACGTTTATTCCCTATACCTCCTATTCCACCAGGCTCCAAACCTATTGCTGTGTATGATGGAGAAAAATAATTTTGTGTTGTATGATTAAGATTATTTCCCACATTGATTTTTGCAGTCAGTCCATCCAATGGTGTATATTGGGCATAGAAATTACCAAGAAAAGCTATATTTACACTTTGCGCCGTGCTGTTTTTCAAATCTGATACCGGATTAGCCGTCTTACTACCCTCACGCAGATATGCATATTCATAAGGATTATTATAATTAAAACTACCATCATTGTTGTAAATAGAAACAACAGGTGGAATATACAAAGCATACACCAGAGAATTAGCTATCCCTTTCGAATAAGGAGAACTGTTGTAGTTGACTCCTTCGAACGTGGTGAGGCTATTCTGTGTACTCTTGCTGGCTGTTACGTTAACACCTATTTTGAAGTTGGAGAATACTTCCCGATCATAATTTAACCGTCCTGCGAAGCGGTCGAAACCTGAATTAAGAATAACTCCGTCTTGCTCCAGATAGTTTCCCGAAAGAAAATAATGTGATTTATCGTCTGCTCCGCTGATAGAAACCGAATGATTTTTTATAACACCTGTCTGCAAAACTGCATCCTGCCAATTATATCCTTCGCCCAGATTCTCTATTTCGCTGTCAGTATATCCGGGTTTGTTGAGAAAATAATCTTTCTGCACCCTAGCCCATTGGCTTGCATTCAATAAATCTAGTTTTTTTGCTGATTTGCTCCACCCTAACGAATATTGATAGTTGATGGAATTGCTATTCTTTTTGCCTCTTTTTGTAGTGATCAGTATAACTCCATTAGAACCTCTTGATCCGTAGATAGCTGTTGCCGAAACATCTTTCAGAACTTCAATTGATTCAATGTCTGACGGATTCAGAAGATTCAGAGGATTCAATTCACCTTCAATGTTTCCGAGTCCTACTTTTGTCGAAGAATTGTCACTGAAAAACAGAAACCCATCAATCACATAAAGTGGATCATTGCTAGCATTGATCGAGTTACCACCTCGTATGCGGATACTTGCCGGAGCACCGGGTTGCCCCGAACTTTGAGTCACACTCACACCGGCCACCGCACCACCTAACAGTGCATCGACCGACGGACTGACGTTATATTCCAACAGGGATTTAGACACCGACGCCACAGCTCCGGTAAGCTCTTTTCTTTTCTGTGTTCCATAGCCTACTACCACGACTTCATTGAGATGGCTTATATCTTCCTGTAAAGCAATTGATAGTGGTTCTTTAGTATTCACACTTATTTCCTGCGATCTATAACCAATGAAACTGACAACCAGCGTTACCGGGAGTGCAGCTCGCTGTGTGTGGAGAGTGAATGTCCCATCAACACCTGTGGTTACTCCATTTACAGTAGATTTTTCTACAATGGTTGCTCCGATTACAGGTTCTTTTGTTTTGTCATCAAAAACAGTTCCTCTCAGAGCTGTCTGAGCATATAGTCCGGTTGAAGAAAACAGTACTCCTAAAAAAACATAAATATGTTTACTGACAGAAGAAAGCGGGTTCTTAGTTCTAAGAAAATTAGTTATTTTCGCCATGATAATTTTTTATCGGGAGCACTTCCAATACCAATTGCCGTCGGAGGAGGAAGTGTTCTTTTTTATTAATACTTCATATTTTACCTTATTTATAACTGAAAATATACAGTTAAATGAACCGAATATCGGGTTATATATTTAGGTGTATTATGTGGAATAGGAAATTCGAGTTATTACAGAGCAAGCAACAAGCTATACACTGAATAAGAGAGACGAGTGGTCAGCAGCACATTCGCATTCGTGCAGAAGAGAGGTGATGTGTAGTAGTTGAAGAAATAGGTAGTAAAGATGCTTGCAGAGAGAAGTTATGCTTCCTCTCTAAACCATGCTTCATTGTAAAAAATACTCTCATTGACATTTTTTATTAGTGGATGTTAATTTATGATACAAATGTATTGTTTGCCGAACGACTGTGAAATACCATACTTATGGTATTTTTGAGGTTTATATATGGTATTTATTGTGCAAGAGGAATTTATTTATCTCTTTTTTTGATGATTCTTTTAAAATTGTCATTTTACCACCCTCATGACAATTCTACAAAGAAGCCTGTCATTCAGAATTTTATCTGAACAACAGGCTTCATACACACTATCTCAACATTGGAATTTAAAGATTCTCTAGTTCACAGCTTTTATCACTTTAGTTTCACCATCCGAAGATATTTTTATTATATAAATACCTGGTTTATCTGTCAGAAATATATTATTACCCTCAGGTACAATTGTTTTAATCAGATATCCGTTTGTTGAAATAATCGAAATCCGGCTATCCGAAGAACATCCCGATAAATATAAACTTCCGTTGTTCTTATAAACCTGTATGTTATTTCCCTGATTATTACCTATAGTAGAAGCTCCACAACTAGTTCCTACAGTATAATTGAAAACTTTGGTAACCGACATTCCTCCTGCGAAAGCAAACTTGCAGGCCAACTTAAGTACTGTTCCATTCGTCTGTCCGCTCAATGTGGCTGAAAATGTATTATTATCAATCTTAGACATCATCTTTTCTGAAAATGGTTCCATTTGCCATAAATAAGCCACTAAGTCTGTTTTATCAGAATCCAATAACTCAAATGTAACAGAAACATCCGATCCAACTGTTTCGAACAATGCTGTATAACCTGTTGAGAAAGAACCCTGAGAAGCCTCCTTAGATTCTTCTGTGCATGGATTTCCGGTCGTAATATTTACGGTTACGGGACGAGAAACACCCACATTTTCCGATTCGGTTGTGGCTTGTGCCGTGAGGTTATAAGCACCTCCGGATGCCGGATTCCAGACAATGCTGTATGGTTCTGAATTGTCCGAACCTATCAACTGGTCATTTTGATAAAAATCGACTTTTTTGATAGCTTCTCCATTGTAATCAATTGCAGAAGCGGATATGGTGATTGCTTCACCCAAAGAGTATTTTGCATTGTTTTTAGGGGACAATATGGAAACAACAGGTAATGGATTGCCAGCTTGCCCCACAACCATTTTTCGGGCAGGAACGTCTAGCTTATATCCTGTGGAAAAAGTAACAGTCAAAGGCGAATCTGAATAGTTTTGTGCAACATAAGACAACATTCCGTTCAGATTGAATACAGCCGCAACAGGATAATCAGCCGTAACAGATGCATCTACTTGCCCCAAAACATTCATCGCATGCAACCAGTGATAGGTCTGAGCATCAGATATACCGAATTTCAACGACCGGTTAGGATATGAATTATACATTTCTATAGCTTGTGCCGGATCCAAAAAAGCCAAATATTCCCACATCACATCATGCCACAAATTGTCATTAGCCTGATTTTGTGAAATACCTGTATTTTGTTTGATTTCGTTCCAGAGTTTTGTCACGTAATCGATATCTTGACCTAAGTATAAAGAACCGCCATGAATCGGATACAGTTCTATACCATACGAAGCAGCTATATCTGTGGTCCAGAAAGTACCATTGTCAAAGTTGTTTCCCCATACGCGTGACACAAGGCCATATTGCTGTGTAGATGGAAAATTGCGATGATTGACATCGAACCAATATTCCTCAATCGCTGTCTGTTCGGTAGTATAGAGATAAATGCCCAGATCACGGATCGCTTTGTTTCCGGTTACAGTTCCCCAATGAATGAGGGATGAATTGAATTGCATACTTTCTGATGTTGACTCCTGGTCATTGCCCTGAGGAAAAGTTGCAAATCCGTTAGCCCATGAATGCCCTGCATAAGGACTGAAATTGCGGAGATAAGGAAACATTGTATCGTTCCTATCCGACGAAGCCGCATCCCGCACCAACAAGTTTATCATACCGCCCCATTGAGCAGCCCATCCGGGTTCATATTGTTCTACAAAAGCGGCTGAGTGAATGAAATATCCCCAATGAAAGTGGTGATCGTTCAGATTGCTGTCTTGTCCGTGTCCGGCAGGATAACCAAGCATTGCCGACCAAGTAGAGTTATAATAAAACAAAAAAGCAACCTCTCCACTATTGTAAGACAACCAGTTTTGCAATCGTTCTTTGATCGTTGCCAATATTTTGTTACGAGCGGTCACATTTCCCATTTCATCAGCAATACGGGCAGTCTGGATAAGTCTGTTCATAACCTGCCCTTCATTGTATGAATCTGTCCATGTGGCTAATACCTCATCTTGCATAGATTCTATCTTAGATGTGAGTTCGGATGGAGAAAACCCTTGACTACGTTCGTCAACATAAGGCAAAGTGGGTAGTATTCCATGAAACTTATTTTCTACACTGAAGCTATTACCTGCCAATGTTTTCAATTCACCTCTGATTGTAGCATAACTATATCCATTCGGTACGGGCGAATCCGATGCAAGGTGTGCCCATTGGTGAGGCAATAAACCGATCAGCATATTCTGATCCGTGCCTTCTTTCACATCTGTTTCAACATTAAAATTAGTTCTTACGACAGCCGTTGTTTCGTTATAAGTCCATGTTGCTGTTGTATTTTTAGGAAATACATACGCATATTTCTGATAATCTTTTGCTGTCTGGGTAATGTTCGTAGCCGAAGACGGAATGAAACCTAAAGACCAATAATCTTTTCCATTCAATGTTGATGTATATACTCCCGCATTTTGTGTCCAAGCACTTCCTTTTGGTGCATAAACCGCAAAGTCTGCTCCGTTTTTTGCATTTGTAATTATCAATATTTCGTTTTGAACTTCAACAGAACCCGATGTAACAGTTACTTGAGCAATGTCGGATGTTCCTTTGGTGAAGTAGAGAAAAGGCATACCTATGCCGGATGTCGTTTCAAAATTATGTGTTCCATCATTCCAGTTCATGGTGACAGTCCAATCCGAATAATCTGAAATCGTAGTCTTGGATGCCGCCATACCCGAAACACCAACTGTTACAGGTAGTAAGTCATCTATCACTCCTGATGGTATATAACTGACCACTAATCCCGAATTGAGTGTCTTGAGGGTAAACGGATAGTTAAATAAGTTAGACGCCGACCCTTCTTTCATGAGCTTCGACCACCAATCGTTTGTAGGCACAGGTTTGCCAAGAGCTTTTCCACTCAATTGCGGGGAACCTGACGGGTATTCGTTGCGCCCGGCAACATCACTGCCCGGAAAAACAGTTGTATAACTTCCACTGCCAACAGATACAGTTTGTGCTGTAACAACCATGTTGAGAAATATAATTATGGCAGTAAGAGCTATTTTTTGAATATTATTATTCATATGTTTACGTTTGATAAATAGTTAAAACTAACGTCTGACGAAAATAGTCAAACGTTAGCTTTAAAATTCTATTACAGTTTTTATTTATTTCTTCAACACTTTGCGAATGACTTTTCCACCGTCTGTTTGCTGTACGGTTACAATATAGCTTCCAACAGGCAAATGATTTATATCTACAGATACTTGAGTACGATTCAGTCCTTTCACCACCTGAATCACTTGTCCCTGAACATTAGAAACTGTGAGTTCGGAAATTCCTTTTTCAGAATTTACATAGAATTGATTCTTAGTAGGATTTGGATAGATGGATAAGGTACTATTGGACTCATTACTTATCATATCTGTTGTCAAACAATCCTGACCAACCTGATAGTAAATAATATTTGCATCGCTGAGACTTAGAGTTTCTGAAGACATTTCCATTCCCGGCATATTATCCAACTGATACAGGAATCTGATACCCAGAGCCTCACCACTTGTAAGTCCTGTGAGAGATGCTGTAGCCGATAGACCATCACCAGATATTACCATCGTATAGTTTCCTTTTGTAGTTTGGGCTTCCGCAGCAGTTATAGTACGACCAGCTTCAATTGGAGTCAATTTCAATGTCACGTTTCCAGTCAATTCTGCTATTATCTGGAAATGAACTTTTACAGTTGCAGGTGTAGCAAAATGTCCTCTGTCGCCTTGGCATTCGCTCGAACGGCTCAGTGTAGTAGCATTTACTATAATCGGATTGTTCGGTGCAGCATTGCCTGCAACATCTTTTGCTATTATCGAGAAAGAATAACTTGTGCCAGCGGACAAATCAGATATAATATAAGATTTTTCAACACCTGAATTTCCACTTACAGTTTTTGTAGTTGCTCCGTATGTTATTTCATAAACGACAACTCCAGAATCATCTGTTGCATTCAACAAAAGTTCTACACTATTGAAAGTTACATTACCTTGGGTTGCTGTAAAACTTGCAGGTGCTTGAGTATCGGGTTCCTCTGTTCCTCCGGAACAATCCTCACCAACAGTATAAGTAAAATCTTTTGTGATAGATGCACCTCCTGCATACGCAAATTTACAAGCAACTGTTATTGCGCTTCCGGGAGTTTGCCCTGTTAATGTATAAGAAAATTTCTTATCAGAAACGTTAGTCATCGGATATTCGTGAAAACCACTGGTTTTATCCCATAAATAAGCAACTACACCGATTTGGTCATCTAATAATTCGAAAGTTGCGGTAACATCTGTTCCCACTGTGGTGAAATGATAGTTGTAACCCGCTGTGAAAGGAGTTCCGTCTGACGAAGCAACTTCCAATCCTTCACACTCTGTATTATTATTTTCAAGGGTTGTGGCTCCAACAACAATCGGATTATTTGCAGCATTGTTTCCGGCTGCATCCTGTGCTGTAACAGAAAAAGAATAGTTTGTGTTCTGCTCAAGGCCTGTTACTATATAAGATTTTGAAGTACCTGAAACTCCACTGGTAGCTTTGTGTAACGATCCATAACTGATGTTATAGATAATTGTTCCCGAATTATCGACTGCATTCAACAATAGTTCTACACTATTCGATGTAATGGTACCTGCTGTTGCAGTGAAAGACGTGGGAATTTCAGTATCAGGATTAGAACTTCCCGAACAGTCATTGCCCACTGTATAAGTAAAATCTTTTGTTACAGACATCCCTCCTGCATATGCAAATTTGCAAGCCACTGTTATTGTATTTCCGGGTGTTTGTCCGGTCAGAGTGTATGAGAAAGTCTGACTGCCGGATCCTGTCATTGCCAGTTCCTGAAAACCACTTGTCCTATTCCAAAGATATGCAACCAGACCATCCTTGCTATCCAGTAATTTGAAAGTTACCGTAACACTTGTTCCTGTAGTAGTAAATTGGTAGTTATAGCCTATGCTAAAAGGATTCCCATCCGAAGACGTAAGATCTGTTCCCTGACATTCAGTATTTTCTGCATATGTTATATTATTCCATGCAGATACAAATACGAAAATAAAAAAAAGTAATGCTATTCTTTTCATGGTGTTATTGATTTAATTCACTTATCTTTTGATTAAATGATGAACTTCCGAGGTTCCATCTCTACGCTGAATTTTCAGTATATAGTTTCCTGCCAATAAAGCAGATATGTCCACAACATTTGTATTTGTGGAAACCATAATTTCTTGTCCTGACAGATTAAAAAAATCAATTCTTGAAGGAGTGTCTCCTCCATCAATATGGATATAATGTGTTGCCGGATTAGGGTATATGTAAAATTGGTTTGTGATCACATTTTGTTCGTTTATAGAACTCAGAGTCGGTCCACTATATTCTTCGCCACTATCTCCTTTTTGATATACTTTTACATAGTCTACATACATTTTTGCTTCACCCTGAGCCAATGCCGTAATAGAATTTATATCCCAAATCTGAGTGAAATTGCCTCCTACGGCAAGATTTAAGATAACAAAAAACGGTTTGTTGAAATAATAATAAGGATCAATATCCGATGCTTTCGCCGTGATCCCCATTTCATAGTAAGGTTTTGCATCGGGATATTTATCCAAATCAAGATACATTCTTATATATTGACTATCCCAGATAATGGTGAAAAGATGGAAATCATCTTGCAGACTATACGAATTTGTTGTTGCTTTTGGGTAGTTAGGATACCATCCGGCAGGTTGATAATATCCCCAATGACAAGCTCCATTAAAAAAGAATTCCTGTGTACCGTTTTTTATACCATCAGAATTACCCATTTCCATAATGTCAATTTCTCCGCTACGAGGCCAACCGACGCTAGAGTAATCGGCTCCCAACATCCAAAAAGCAGGCCATAGGCCATTTGCCGTTTTGGGCAGTTTGATCCTTGCTTCCATTTTGCCATACTTGAAAGACATTTTATTGCTCGTATTCAGACGTCCTGATGTGCAAGTGCGGTTTCCATAATTTTCTTTACGTGCTGTAATAACAAGGCAGTTTTCTCCGGACACAGGTTCTTTTCCAATCGATATATTATCTTTTATATAATATTGTAATTCACTGTTTCCTCCTCCACTATTATTTACCTCTATGTTCCAATTCGTTTCATTCAATGTAGTCCCATC
>JBKECE010000267.1:0-2334 GCA_047974325.1 Dysgonomonas sp.
TTTTGATAGGAGCTCCTGAACGAACATAATCATGAATGATTTCTTCATTTATCTGTTTCGTATTGCCATAAGGCGATGTCGCCGGCTTAATGGGAGCCGTTTCATCAATCGGGTTTTGATCAGGTTCTCCATATACTGTGCAAGATGAAGAGAAAACAATGCCTTTTATTTTATTTTCAGGCATAATTTCAAGCAGATTGATAAGAGAGTCTATATTATTTCTGTAGTATAACAATGGTTTCTGAACAGATTCTCCCACAGCTTTACTTGCTGCAAAATGAATAATGCCCTGTATATTATCATGTTTTTTTACTAATTTTTTCAATCCTTCCAGATCATTGCAATCTAGTTTCTCGAAATGAGGTCTTATGCCTGTTATTTTTTCAATTCCGTCAATGGAATCAATTGTCGAGTTTGATAAGTTATCAATAATGACGACTTCATAACCTGCATTCTGAAGCTCTACTGTTGTATGAGAACCGATATATCCGGCTCCTCCCGTAACAAGTATTTTACCTTTCATAATTTTAAATTGTAAGTTAATTTAGATGTATATATAGTGAATGTTAATTACAAATTTAGCGAATATTCTTTTTATAACAGAATAATATTTTAGAATATCCCTCACATTCATTATATAACTTCAATTTAAATATATTATTATGATGAAATTCGTATTTTTATTTTATTTACCTTTGCTCCAAAATTGTCTAAACTTATGCGTAAAATAATTATTGCATTATTTTTTATTTCCCTATTTTTATCGTCTTGCAAAAAAACGATGGATGATGATGCTAAAGATGCCGCCAGATTGGCAAAGCAGTCGGTCGAATATTCAAAAAACAAAGATGTGGATAAGGCTGAAAAATCATTTCTCGAATGTCAGGATATTATAGATAAATATAGGCCTACACCGCAGTATGCAGAATTTGAAATGATGTACAATAAGTATCTATTGGAAGGAATAGACGAATAGTAGACGAATATAAAGAAAACATATATATTTTTTTAAAGAATAAAAAATGGCAGAGAATAAAAATGAGATAACGCCAGAGAAAAAGAATCTAAATTTTATAGAAGAAATTGTTGTAAAAGACCTTCAGAATAGTAAAAATAATGGGAGAATCCAAACCCGTTTTCCGCCGGAACCAAACGGTTACCTGCATATAGGTCATGCAAAAGCAATTTGTATCGATTTTGGAATTGCTCAAAAATATGGCGGTATTTGTAATCTGCGATTTGATGATACAAATCCTGTAAAAGAAGATGTGGAATATGTTGAATCCATCATGGAAGACATTCAATGGTTGGGTTTCAATTGGGAAAATGTCTATTATGCTTCTGATTATTTTCCACAGTTATGGGATTTTGCTGTGCAATTCATTAAAGAAGGAAAAGCTTACATTGATGAACAGTCAGCCGAAGAAATAGCGAAACAGAAAGGAACTCCAACCCAAGCCGGACAAAACAGCCCTTACAGAGACAGACCAATAGAAGAAAGTCTCGATCTTTTTGATAAAATGAGACAAGGGTTACTTGAAGAAGGTAGTATGGTTTTACGTGCCAAGATAGACATGGCATCATCCAATATGCACTTTCGCGATCCCATTATGTATCGTATAGTCAAACATCCTCATCACCGCACTGGTACAACCTGGCAAGCATATCCAATGTACGATTTTGCTCACGGACAAAGTGATTTTATTGAAGGTGTAACGCACTCTATTTGCACTCTCGAATTTGTAGTTCACCGTCCATTATACGATTGGTTCATAGACCAAGTTGCTAGCGGAGATTACCGTCCGCATCAATATGAATTCAACCGTTTGAATCTGACTTACACAGTCATGAGTAAACGGAAACTTTTACAATTGGTTCAGGAAAAACTGGTTTCCGGATGGGATGATCCTCGTATGCCAACCATATGCGGACTCAGGAGGCGAGGATATACATCAGATTCGATACGTAATTTTATAGACAAGATCGGTTATACAAAATATGATGGCATCATCGATGTTGCCTTATTGGAATATGCAATAAGAGAAGATCTCAATAAAAAAGCAACGCGGGTTTCGGCAGTTCTTGACCCTATAAAACTGATAATTACCAACTATCCGGATACAGAAACAGAACAGTTACAGGCACAGAACAATCCGGAAGATGAAAATGCAGGTAGTCACGAAGTTTTGTTTTCCAAGGAATTATATATAGAACGTGACGATTTTATGGAAGATGCTCCAAAAAAATACTTCAGACTGACACCCGGACAAGAAGTCCGTCTGAAGCATGCCTATATTATCAAATGTTCCGGCTGCAAAAAAGATGAAAAAGGTA
>JBKECE010000295.1:0-5465 GCA_047974325.1 Dysgonomonas sp.
TTCGCCTTTTTTTGGTGTCCGTGTGTCGATGTCATGTGATACATAATCCTGCAATTATATACAAACATTTTTTTAGTTATTTTTCTGAAAACCAAAAAATTAATATATAATTAAGGAGAGACTAACTAATAAATCAAACTGCTTGCGTGGAAGCAGTTTGATGATTTGTTTAAAATCAGCTGACATCGTAAATTCATTACTGTATCTTTAAGCATATAGTCTATACGTTTATGGTAAAACAAAAATACTATATCGGGAGAAGCTTTCGCTAAAAAATAGCTCCCCTTGTTTATTTAATTTTTTTTCGATCTGTCGTGATTGTATCTCTTAACTTATTGTCCAGTTTTTGGGGAGTATTAAAGAGTGAATTTATCCTAAATTTTGGATCTTTTTTTTCTCATGCTCTTCTGCGTACATACTTGGAATCACACCCATCTCCTTTTTGAAGATGTGACTAAAATATTTCGGGTCATTAAAGCCCAAACTATATGCAATCTCCGAGACATTCAAATTTCCTTCGAGTAGAATCTTACAAGCAATATTTATCTTTACTTTTTTTATCAACTCATTTGGAGAAACACCTATTAGCGTTTGCAGTTTACGGTAAAAAGTAGATTGACTCATATGAAATGTCTCATAGAGATCTGTTGTTGTAAAATCTTCTTTTTCTAAGATATTGGTTTCTATAGTTTCGATCACTTTTTCCAAAAATTCCTTGTCGGTATCGTTGTGAACATATTGTGAGACATCAATTCCACCTATATTTGATGAAAAAGACTGAGCTTGCAACTTTCTGTTCTTCACTAAACTTTTAATATTTGCAGTCAGTATAGGCATTTCAAATGGTTTGGTTATGTACGAATCTGCCCCTGTTTGATAACCTTCAATTTTGGACTCAATATTGTGCCTAGCTGAAAGAATAATTATCGGGATGTGTGAAAATTTAACATTTTGTTTCATTTCTGCGACCAGTTCAAATCCGTCCATCTCAGGCATAAGAACATCTGTAACCAATATATCTATATAATTCTTCTCAAGCAAATCAAGTGCTTCTTTTCCATTTTCAGATTGTAACACAACAAACTCCTGCCTGAGCGTGTTTGACATAAGCTCCAACAAATCCTTGTTGTCTTCCACGATAAGTACTTTTAATCCAGTGTCTTCTGATTCTCTTCCAACTTCATTATCGTGTGTCAAATAATAATTTGTGGTTTTTAACTCCGGTATTATTGCAACATCTTCGATATGTTCTTTCCTATCTATCGGAATTGTCACACTAAATTTACTCCCGACATTTTCTTCTGACTCAACCGTTATATCTCCATCATGTAACTTTACCAAATCGTAGGTCAGAGACAGTCCAATTCCGATACTCTTCACTTTAAAATTTCTAAAATTTCCCTCGTAAAATCGTTTAAAAATATTCTGTTGCACATCCTTACTCATACCACAACCTGTATCTTCAACCGTAATGAACAATTGACGTATATCATTCTGATTAATTAAATCAAGCGTAACATGTATATTACCTTTTTCTTTATTGTATTTTATTGCGTTGGACAGTAAGTTGTACATAATCTTATCTATCTTGTCCCGATCTGCATAGCCTACTATTTTTTCATATTTGCAACTAAATTCAAAAGATATGTTCTTGTTGAGTACGAATGGAGCAAAGTGTATTTCACAAAGTTCCTTTATAAATGAAACAAACTCTATCTGAGTTAGTTTCAACTTCATGTTTCCAGTTTCAATTTTTCTAAATTCAATAATTTGCTCCAACAGACGTTCTAAACGATTAGTATTAACTTTCATGGTTTGGAGTAGATTATTATTAGACTTATTTTTGTCGATAAGGTCTTCGATCCCGAACTTTATTATGGTTATAGGTGTAAAGAATTCATGAGAAATATTTGTGAAAAATTTGAGTTTAGCTTGATGTACTTCTTCCGATTTCTCTCGCTCAATCTGTTCGATAGCCAGCATCCGTCTCAATCTGAGTTGATTGAATACAAAACGTAACACTGAAATTATCAATAGTGTTAGTAAAATAGCATATATCACGTAGGCAAGTAAGGTGTTCCAAGGTGCAGGATTGATTACAATGTTTAATGTTGCTGGTGTTTGACACCAAACTCCGTCCGAATTTGTTGACTTTATTCTAAAAATATACTTACCTCTCGATAAATTATTATAGTTTACCGAATTTTTGTTTGAATTGAGATATATCCATTTCTTATCTATGCCTTCCAGTTGATATTCGTACTTAATTGACGCATTACTCTGGTATTGAAGATTTGAAAAATCTATTTGGATATTGTTTTGGTCATACGAAAAGTTTAATTTATCTGTGTATGCAATTTCCTTGTTTGATATTTTCCTTCGTTTACGTTCTGAAAGTTTATCTATCGAGATATTTGCAACAAAGACATCCGTAATAATCGGAGATAATGATAATGCATTGATTTCTCTCTTTTGTGGAACAAATGTTATCAAGCCATTTTTGCCTCCGTAAAACAATTCGTTTTTATTATTTTGGAAGGTAGCATTTTGATTAAATGCATTTATATTTAATCCGTCGTTTACTGAAAAAACTTTAATTCTCTCATCATACTCAAAATCATTGTTATAACTTACCAGCCCATTACCTGTTGCAAACCATAAATTTCCCCAGTTATCTTCGTTGATAGCATATACGGCATCATCCGGCATCATTGACATATTGTCTATAATAGAAAAGCGATTTTCATGGTTGTCATAAAGACTTAATCCGCCTCCTCTAGTTCCAATCCAAATTCTTTGTTTGTGGTCTTGAAAACAACATAGCACATCATTGTTGTTCACTTTTCCATTTTGAAAGGAATAGTGTTCGATATTTATAATGGAGCTACCATTGGTGACACATTTGAATATTCCGTTATCATAAGTACTGACCCATAAATTTCTTGCTTTATCGATAATGAGCGAATTTATTGATTCACTTTTTTTTAAATCACCTGATACATTTACCGGCTTATAGTATTCGCAAATCAGCTCCCGAGTTATTTCATTATATTTTGCATATGCTAATCCTCTATTGGTGCCTATCCAAACTGTATGAGTTTTGGTGTCTTCAATTATGGATCGTACCGCCAAATTTTTAGGGTTGACTCCGATAATTTCCTGCTTATGTACAGATGTTACCTTACCTTTGTTTAATCTAACGATGTAGAGTCCATCATAACGAGTACCAAGCCAAAGTTCATCGCGTGTTGGAGGCTTGTAAAAAGCGTAGATTGAATTTGCTTCTGAACTGATTTTTTTAAGAACTGGGTCGTTGTTGTACAGTTTGAAAACATTATTTTTTTGATCAAACAATCCTAAAACAAAAGATTTCAGTCCTAACCATAACAAACCAGATTCATCCTGATAAACTGCTGTTACAGAGGACTGTAAATTATTCCGATCTATCATTTTAGACAAATTATATTGTTCAAAGTGCGTTTTATCGGGGCTCAAAGCATTTACCCCCAGACCTTGTACCGAGTACCATATTAATCCAGTTCTGTCTGTAAATAGCGTAAAAATATCGTCGCTTGATAATTTATCTGATATTTTTCCATCAACAATAACACTACCGACGTACCTGTCTGGTTGTTTTATTATTTGAATTCCATCTGAAGTTGCAAGTACAATATTCTTGCTATCAATTTCTTCTCTAATAGCGTAAACAACCGGGTCAAAAGTGCTCTTCTGACTTTTCTGTATCAAAAAGTTAGTAATCTGACTCTGTACGGGTTGATGTGGGTTTTCTATTCTCCACACTCCGTATCTACTCCATGTAGAGAGCCATATATTATGGCTTGAATCTTCGAAAATATGATTTACAGTTAAACTTTCTAAATCCTTAAGATAAGGATATTCTACAAAGACATTTGTATTCAAATTATAGATTAAGTAACCTGCTTCCCACCCTCCGATCCACATATAATTTTTTGAATCAATAAAGATTGTTTTTATGTAATCCAGATTTCCTACTATAGCTTGTTGCCTTATGAGTTCAATTTTATTAAAATTTTTTGTTCTTTCGTCAAAAAAATACAATCCTTCATCGGTTCCGAAATATATGGTATTATTTGCCGAAACTGCGACAGCATTGATGTCTAAGTTTTTTATTTCACTGTCAAAAGAAGTAACTGAACCCGTTAAGAGATTAATCACATTGATTCCTTTAGCGGTACCAATCCACAACCGATGGCTTTGATCTTCTGCGAGACATCGGATAATATTGTTCGAAAAAAGGTTAGGATTTAAGTAATTAGATTTGTAGGTTTTAAACATGTACCCATCGTAACGAGACAGCCCGTTATTAGTTCCGAACCACATAAAACCCTTCGAATCTTGCAATATACAATTTACATCATTGGAGACAAGTCCAACGGACTGACTTAAAGCCTGTTGATAAAGATACTTATAATAGGCTTTATCTGCTTTAGCAATCAGCGAACATACAAAAAACAAAATTATAAACTTGTGTTTCATTAGATTCATGGAGCGTTACTCATATCAATTTTGATTCAAAAACAATAACTTAATCGGTTTACAAAGATAAAACAAACTCCTCCGATTATTCGTTACTTTAGAATAATACAGGAAGAGCTTGTAGGAATATACAAAAACAAACACTTCACTAAAAGGGAAGCTGATACTCAATTACGACGAGACATACTAGTTACCATTCTTCATATCGTAGGTCATTTTCAGGGTCGTTCCTTTGTTTGAGATACTCATTTACCCGATAAGTTTTTCCTCCTTTGATATATTTATATTTTAAGTTGTAAACACCGTTATCATAATTGCCGGTGAACTCAGTAACCCCTGTTGAGGCTGCCGATAACTCGACCGAATTATTCGAATCAAAAGTAAGAATCATTTCATCGGAGACCTCTGTTCCAATTCCTTTCATCTTGCAATTATTAGAAGATAATGTGGTCAAGTTTCTCGTTGTATTCTGACTCCAATCTGTCTTAAAATACTCATTCAAGGAACCTCCTATTTCTTCCCCATTATCATTGATTTGAACCTGCTTGCCCCTCACATAATAAGTTCCTGACTTTTCTGATATATATTTAATTACAATTATTGTATAGTCCTTTGTACCAACGAGTAATGAATCGGCAGAAGAAGCAGTCAAACGTACTGGCAAGGCGTATGTTGCATTTAAAGACGATGAATCGGCTAAGAATTTAGCTTTATCTATACTTATGGTAAAATCACCCAACATTTTTCCCTTTGGAATCATTATCTTATTTTCAGAGATGTTAAACAGATACCAATCACTGGGCATCAACGTAAACTTAGTCGCACCACTTACAGTGGTGAGCAGAGTAGAGTCTATTTCAAATGTAGCCCACTCACCTGATTTATTTTCAAGCATACCCGACAAAACAACTCCTAATTTAAAATCCAATGTTGATTTTGATTCACGA
>JBKECE010000126.1:0-35418 GCA_047974325.1 Dysgonomonas sp.
AAGATTTGTAAGGAGCTGACAGCTAAATATGGTCTGTACTTATCTCCCGGAAAAGAAAAAGTAAAGACCAATCGACTAAAAGACCCTGATAAGACTAAGTATGAGATATATAATCTACTTAGTCAACTTGTTCCTAAAAGCAAAAGTTGGAAACAGTTACTATATAATCTAAACAGATATGGTGTTGATTCCCAATTTAAATATAAAGGACAAACAGATGAGATACAAGGCATCACTTTTACTAAGAATGGATATTCATTTACAGGCTCTAAAGTTGATCGGATGTTCAGCTATTCCAAAATAGACTATCAGTTAAAACAAAATGTATTCTCACAGGATCAAAGCCTCAAAAAGAGCCAACAGCAAAGTCAAACAAAAGATATTGTTGAATCGACTTTGGATGCTTTATCCGGAATTGGTAGTATGCAAGTTCACGGTGATGATTATGAAGAAGAAGCATTCAAAGATAGAATGGAATACGAAGAAGAGAAACGTAAGAAGAAACGACAATTTAGACCTAGATTTTAAACCTATAAATTAAAACATTATGAGTGATTTATCCACTATAAGTGTCATGTTTGAAGAATTAAAACAGATACTAAAACAAAAAAACAATCATACAGAGGAAAACAGTATCAGTACAATCGATCTGGCTAATATTACAAATCAAGTCCGCAAATCGGAAGAACTGATTATACAGAAATTAGAACAGATTGAGCAAACTCAAACAGCTCCAAAGAAAATACATCATCGTATTTCTATAGATATTACCTCTTCGTGGGTATTTATTACAATTATGGTGATTGGGTTTATGTTGCTTGTCTCCTTGTTCTTTCATTACAGACAAAGGGAGGTTATCAATAATCTATCAGATAATGACTTGAAATATCGTTATATCAAAGCCTTTAATAAATCTGATTCTGTCAGTATTTATAAACTTGAAGATGTATTTGAATACAACCGAAATTCGAAGGCTATTAAAGAGATTCGTCAATCTGTCGAAAAATACGAGCAGGATGTTATAGATAAAGCCAGACGTATGGAGCAGGCAAAATTGAAAGAGGAAGAAGCCGAGAGACTTCAAAATGAAGCAAGTAAATTAAAATTGAAGTAATTTCTTTCTCCATCTGCTATACAAAGATATATACCAAGAATAAATCTGCAAGACCACAGCCTGACGGTTTTCCTGAAAATCTTCCTTTCTTCAAAAGAGTATTTTCAGGAAAAGTCTTGAATTTTTTATTCTTGTTGTATGGAAGGTGTATAACAGTTTTAGAAAGGGGTGATAAAGTCAATCGACGAAAACAGAGAAACGAACCTTTTGATTAGTGAGATGAGCGCGTTTCAAAGTACATTCAACATAATGGTGACCTTTGTATGCTGAAGTTGCTGTACATGATATACTATTTTTATCTCCATCAAGTATAAGTATCTCATTATTTGTTGCCTCTTTTCCAAAATTGTATATTTTCCATTCTATTATTTCAAAATCTTTTTTTCTGTAGGGAAGATTATTTTCTAGTAGTTCAAACTTAATTTGTATACCTTTTTGTATAGAATAGCTATTTTGAAAATATTCATTAACTTGATCTTCTTTATGTAGTGTACATTTTAAACGATAATGTGGTATATTAAATTCGAGATTTGAATTGTTCACCCTTATAAAATCAAAGGTTTTCAAATATTTTTGCCAATTGAAATTATATTTTCTATAATTATTTTGATTACCCTTATAAATATAATAGTCTATTTGTCCATTTTCATCAAGAATATCATTTAAAAAGGCAGGATTTAAATCCAGAATTTCTTTAATATTGCCTCCTATATAAATACCATTAGATTTAGATTGAGCTTGTAGCTTTGCTGCCAAATCCGTATGCAAACTTGTAGTTGTTAACTCTGAACAACCAATTAGACCATAATGTGACCATATTACATCTTCTTTAAATCCAAGGTCTACTCCAACCCTCACTCTTAGAGGTTTTATACCTTGTTTTTCAAACACAGTGGATAAATCTGTTGAAATGAACTGTGCTAAAACAGATGCCGTATTCAAAGCATTGATAACTGCATCAGATTCCTTTTGTCCTCTTCTCACAAATTGGAGCATTATACCATCACCTTGAAGTCGATGAATATGTCCTCCAAAAAAGTGGGCAACTTTAATAGCAAGAGTTAATATTGTATCTTTTATCTTTCGAATATCTTGCAGTGAGTATTTTTCATTTAGCCTTGTGGATCCTACAATATCCATAAACATTGTTACACAGTAATGATTTTCAAACTCAAAATGCTGGATATTTTCAAAATCAGGGTGTGAGCCAATCGCAATATGGTCTAACTTAGATCGATTTCGGCCAAATAATTTTTCTAAGTGGTTTTCATCAAATTCTATAAGAACCTTATTTTTCTCATTATAAGATATTGCTTCTACACCTACTGTATTTCGTCCTTCTAAAACTAATGCTTTATTTAAATAATTAGGTAGTCTATTTGACTGTGAAGAAAAGCTCTGAATACTATTTCCTTTCTCTAATATTTCGTCTATAGCATTTATATAATTACCGAATAACTTTTCCATTATATTATTATAAAAGCAATTAATATTAAAAATGCAAACTGTATCATGTTGATTATTAGTGAAATTTTTATTTTTCTATGCTTTTTTTTTAATCCTTTAGCCAGATAGTATATTTGGTTATTAATGTCTGATTCTTCTTCATTCTGAGTCTGCACATCAATTTCTTCTAGAAAAGACTGATGAGATCTATTCGCAATATCATTAAAGAACCAAAATGATTTTTTGTTAGAATCTAAATAAGGGATAATAGCTAAAATCGTAAAAAACATAGAAGATATAGACAAAAGCAGCACCGATAATACAGATATCTTAAATATGCTATTTACCAATCCATCTCCGACCAGACAGTATAAATCTTTATAACTAATTAAAAAGGCACCAATCAAAAATGTATTAATTGTTAAAATAAATATTCCCTTATTATTTATTTCACAATAATAATTATCAAATCGTTCAATAATTTTTATTTTTTCCATAGTTTTATATTTAACAAATCAAAAAAAAACAAATTCCGTGCCAAGTTGAAAAAATATAAAAAAAAGTGCGAAATTGGAGTCATGACATATTGGCAGATAATTTTGTGCTATTTCTCTTAAAGCATGAAAGATTAATTGTGAAGTAATATATATTGTTTTAGGAAAGAATTTTTTGTCTCAAATAATAAATTTAAGTAGTTTAGTATTAGGTTTTAGCTTCTAAAAATGAGGTTGAGAAAAAGTAAACTTTCCAAAACATACTTAATAATCAAAAGTATAAACCCTATAACGCGTATTGAACTCTTGAGCTTATTAGACTTAACTGAAGTATCATAGTCTAAAATTTGTTTGTGCTATTTTTAATAAGAGTTTCAATTGATACATAATTGAGTACAATATATTATTTCTTAATTCAGTTGGAGGTTGTATTAAAAATGCGATATTAAACTGTTCTTATCTTTTCTGCTACATACACAACTTTTGATAATGTTAGTAGTGAGTTATATAGAGATTCTATATGATAGCATCATTTGATGTTATTAAAATTGCAGATTATTTTTAATAATCTGATTATGGGTTTACTAAAACTGTTAAAATATTTTGACTTGTAATTTAGGAAATACATTCGTAATAGGATTATCAATAGATTCAGTTCCTGTACCATTCAAAGCTTGTCTTACTTGATTTGCTATCTCTGAGCGGTATATCTCAATTTTAGGTACTAGAGAATAAATATCTGTAGTGTCAATTACTATGGTTCTAGTTTGATTTACATCAAATGGAATCCTATCAGATTTTCTTATCAATTGTATTGTTGGTAATCGAGATGAATGTCTTAATGCTAATTCGTAAAAAACATTGGGATTATGATACGATAAATCTGCGATGACAAGTCTAGACTTAAAGATGTATTCAATAATTTGTTTAGTTATTGTACCTGGTTTATCAATTTTGTCTGCTCTCTTCACTTGAATGCCAAGAGTTTTCAATGCAGGTTCAACAATTGATTCAAGAAATAAATCTGAGTGTTTTCGTTCTTCTGAATTTTCTTCTCCTATAGGAGTTATATAAAAACATATATTATCGAAAGTTTCATAAACTTGGACTTGATTTTCGGTTTTGACTTCAATTAATTCCACGGATTCATTTTCTCCTCTTCGCAATGCTATTTTATTATTATCATTATTATTGGGGAGATTTTCTATCGCATGATCTAAGGTAATAACTCTTTCTGCTCCAGATAGAGTTTTTAATAAACCTAGATATTTAAGGTTAACTATAAAAGTATCTACGACGGCGTCAATTTCAGACTTCTCTAAATCAGGCTGTATTTCGACAAGCAAATCAGCTATTACTGTATGAGATGGTAATTTTTGATTAACGAATTTTTCAAATAACTGTTTATATATTTCTATAGAAGAAAAAACTAATTCAAACTTCGCTTTTAATTGTGCTGCTTCACTTAAATCTGAATTAGTTGCAGTAGCCCCGTTCTCTGTTAATTGGAGATATTCTGCCTGATAGCTTCCAGAGATTAATCCGTATTTACTACAATTTGTAACTAACATACGACTTGGACCACTATCTGGCGATTTTCCAATGTTTTCGAAAATTGTTAATCGCCGAACTTTCTGCCCAGCACCAATCTCTGCAATTTTTTTCGTAAATTCATAACATTCTTGAAAGCCGACATTCGGGAAATTTCTTTTTTTTCTAGGTCTTTTCTCTTGTGCAAGAGTATCTTCTTTTTTATTTTGTTCTGCCATAGTTTGAATATATTTTATGTATACAAATATATAATTTTTATGTAAAATCTCACAGAAATAACCGATTATCTAATTATTAGTTTATCACATACTTTATCACATATTTAATGTTCATTTCATATTTCAATAAAAATTATGCATATTTTAATAATTTATTGATAAATAGAAGTATGTAGTTGGAGCTTATAAATAAATTTCTACCGTTGAAGGACGCAATTGAGATAACACAATTTATATTTGTCATCTTAATGCTGTATTAATATTGTATCGGAAAGTAACTTGATGAAATGATAATAAATAAAAAGTAATAAAAACTCTATAAATCAGCTATTTATATATACAATTTAGCTTTTTCAAAAACCTTATTTTCTCAATTTGTTGTAAATATTTGCTACAATATTACAGCTAATGCTTATATTTTCCGTAAATAAATGTAAAAATATTACGGCTATGGAAATCAAGTTAATCAAACGTAAATCAAAGACTACAAATCGGGTTTCTCTCTCGTTGGAGTATTACATGGGATATACTAAAACCGAAGAGGGGAAAATTAAGCACAATCGTAAATACGAGACCTTAGAGTATTACTTAACTGATCCAGTCAAAACAAAAGCCGACAAAGACCATAATAAGGTCAATCTTGAAATGGCGGAAGCTGTGAAAGCTAAACGCCTTTTAGCTTCGCAAAATAAGCAGTATGGTTTTACGGTAGAATATAAAATTAGAACCAATCTTGTAGAATATATAAAAGGGTTAATAGACCAACGCAAAAACTCTCCAGGCAATTATGAAAATTGGGATAGTTCGCTCAAACACTTGATTGCCTATGCAGGATATGATACTACTTTTGAAGGAGTAGACAAAGCTTTTGTTGAAGGTTTAAAAAATCATCTAGCTAAAGAAGCGAAAACCAAAAGCGATAAGAATCTTTCAGCTAACAGTCAAAGCAGTTATTTCTTAAAACTGAAAGCGACATTAAATCAAGCAGTAGAAGATGGGATAATTCCACATAATCCTGCATCACATGTAAAACCGGCGAAAATCGAAGATACCTATCGAGAATATCTTCCATTGGAAGAATTGCAAAGGTTGGTAAAAGAGGAATGTAAATTTCCAGTGTTAAAACAAGCCTTTCTCTTCTCTTGCATGACAGGTATGAGATGGAGCGATATTCAAAAACTAACTTGGAACGAAGTTCAAGAGTTGGACAGACATACCCGAATTGTTTTTCGCCAAAAGAAAACGAAAGGCTTTGAATACTTGGATATTTCCGATCAAGCTACACGCTATTTCGGCGAACGAGGAGAATCGAACGAGCGTGTATTTGTTGCTCTCAAATATTCTGCATGGCACAATCAGGCATTAGAAAAATGGTGTATGAAAGCTGGAATTTTGAAGGACATTACATTTCATTGTTTTCGACATACTTTTGCTACCTTGCAAATCGCTTTAGGTACAGATATTTATACTGTAAGCAAGATGCTTACACACAGAAATGTATCTACAACACAGATATATGCGGATTTGTTTAGTTCTAAAAAACGAGAATTGGCTAATAAAATAAGTTTGAAATAATTAAAATGGATAGCCATGAACGAACCGTTTTGTGTAAAAGAATGGTGGCGAAAAAATCGAAAGAAATATAATATAGCATTAATAGTCTCTGGTTTTTTAGGATTTATCAGCTATTGTATTGTAGGGGCCGTTCTTATTCCTGCTCCATATTTCGAAGTAACTATATTTACTCTGTTATTTCAAGGAATTGGGTATTTGATTATGATGGGCATCGCCAATATACTATATTGTATGTAGATTTGTATTTAAATAAAATGGAAGAGGATAATCTGTGTCACAAAATAATATATTATGGATATTTTATTATTTCATGTCTGCTCCCATTCTCCATCTCAATATTACTTATTATATTTTATCATGATGGTTATCCGCAAGAGATAATACGTGATTACGATTTACCATAACTAAAGAAAAAACATAAGCCAACATCCACATATGAACATTACTATAAAAAACATACGGCTAAAAAGTCAACAGCTATCAGAACAGTTATTTGATACCCCCAAAGAAGTGGTGTCATGGATGGGTGCTATGCAAGCTCAGGATTTCACTATGGCAAAATGGGCTATCGCTATCAGGTCGAAACAATGTACAGAACAAGATATCGAAGGCGCTTTTAACCAAGGAGATTTTCTTCGAACCCATATCATGCGCCCAACATGGCATTTTGTTTCTGCGGAGGATATCAGGTGGCTTCTGAAATTGACAGGAGAGCGAATTAAAGGTGCATGGAAATATGTAAAAGATTTGAAGGTTGATGAACAGGAACTTACAAAATGCTATAAACTGTTAGAGAGGACACTGAGGGACAATAACCATCAGACTAAGGACGAGATCACAAAAATATTCGAGCAGGAAGGATTAGGGGCTACCGAAAGACATATATATCTTTTTACAATGTTGGCAGAAGCTGATGGCATAATATGCAGCGGTTCATTGAAAGACAAAAAACAAACATATGCCCTACTGGACGAAAGAGCTCCCCAAAGCAAAGATATACATAAGGATGAAGCACTGGCTAAGTTAGTTCGAAGATATATGCAGAGCCACTCTCCTGCTAGTTTACAGGATTTTGTCTGGTGGTCGGGATTGACGATCAAGGATTGCAGACACGCTTTTAGTCTAATAGACAATGAATTGATAAAAGATCATTTCGATTCCACCGAATTATATATCCACAAAGACTATAAAGAATGCGCATCTTCGGATACAAATATACTTCACTTCCTGCCTGCATATGATGAGTATATTATCAGTTACAAGGATAGGACAAATGTTCTAGACTTAGAGCATCATCCGAAAGCTTTTAATAACTATGGAATATTTCAATCTATTATACTGTATAATGGTCATGGTGTAGGTAATTGGAAAAAGATTAAGAAAGCGAAAGAGATTGACTTTGATATTTCTTTTTGGGATAATAAGTTCAAAATAGATAAGGAGTTACTGGTCTTAGAAGAGAAGAAATTCCAGAATTATATTAAGAAGTAAGAATAACAATGAATTTCAAAGCTAAATTATCGGAGCGGATTGGTATGGATGATATCCATGAAATACTTCGTTTAATCCAACAAAGTGACAAGCGAAAGCAAGAATTATATGATTTGGTTATTGGAGAAGATGAAAAAATAGGATATCATGCAGCTTGGATCTTTGCACATTTTTCTCCGGAAGCTAATAAATGGCTGTATGAAAAACAAGATGAGCTTATTGACGAAGTGATGGTGTGTGAGCATGGAGGTAAACGGAGGGTTATCCTCAGTCTGCTTTATAAACAGCCTTTGGCAGATCCTCCGAGGATTGATTTTCTGGATTTCTGTCTGGAGCGAATGCTCTCAGTTAAAGAATTACCGGGTGTTCAGTCTCTCTGTATGAAAATAGCCTACGAACTCTGTCGTACTATTCCTGAGTTAACCCAAGAGTTAAAAACTACTCTTGAAATGATGGAAGGGGAGTTATGCCCGGCTATCAGGTCAGTGCGAAAGAATATTCTTAAAGCAATTCCGAAAGAAAAAAGCTTGCAAAAATATTAGTATATGAACTATAAGGATCCGAAGAACATATTTCTTGACAGATATCGAAATAGAAACTATCAGGAAAAAACCAACTTTCTATGAGGGTAAATTTAAGATTGAGTTGAATAAGGATACACTCGTCTAAAAAGATAAAAACACGCTTATTTAAGCGTGTTTTTCTTTTAATCAATCAACAGCTTCGTCACCGCTGCCGTATTCATTGCCCATTGCATAGTGTAAGATTCGTCAGCATTTTCAGTTTCTACAATTTCTATATTCTGAGCCTGAGCTTTTATTTCCAGCAAGTTACCTATAGTAGTCTTACTTTTCAACTTAGCGATCAATGCTTCTACATTTTTGGCATCCATATTGGCAACAATCTGTCCTCCGAAAGGCATCTCCAGCCAGATGATTTTGAGCACCAATGCGAGTAAGTTCGTTTATATCCAACTCGATATATTCAGCCGTCCCTACCTTGTTGGGGATGCTTCGGATATCTCCACTATGCTTTGCTCCTAGAGCAGTTAGGTTATAATATGAGCAAACCGTAGTTGTATGAGGTAAAGCTATTTTGCTTTAATATTCAATATCGGTTTCACCGTATCTAAGATAATAGCCGTATCCTGAATTGCATTAATAATCACATCTTTGTCTTTATATGCCATCGGAGCTTCGTCGAGAGTCGATTTGCAGACAGATGTTGAGTAAACTCCTTCCATCTCTTTCTCAAACTCTTCCATATCCAATGTTTTGAAAGCTTGATTACGAGCTAATATTCGCCCTGCACCATGTGGAGCTGAGCAATTCCAATCAGCATTGCTTTTCCCTTCACAAATCAATAATCCGTCACGCATATTGAACGGGATAATCATTCGTTCACCTTTATAAGCTCGGATAGCACCTTTTCGGATAATCCAGTCTTGCGTATCAATAAAGTTATGCTTCGAGTGTATCATATCAACGGCTTCTACATCTCGCAATCCGACAAAGATAGAGTGAGCCATAGCCCGATGATTAAACTCCGCATACGTTTGAGCAATCACCATATCCACCAAATATTCGTACATATCGTCACCTTTCAATAGCAATTCTTTGTGACCGGCACCGTATTGTTCGTTCAATTCAGCCAATTTAATTGGGATATCCGATGTCGGAATAGTATTTTGTGTGATATCCTTAAATTCGTCGTGATATTCTTGTGGACGGAATTTAGCAGCGGTCATTTTCTTTGCATGGTAGTTACATACTTTCAGTCCGAAGTTTCGCGAACCGGAATGAATGGTTAGGTAATGAGAACCATCATTTGCTGATTCTCCAATCTCAATAAAGTGGTTTCCACCACCCAGTGAACCGACCGAATTATAGAACATCTTTTCCCCTGTGCCTATTTTCTTACATAGTTCGGCAATATATTCACGATCAATAGTCATTGCAGGCTTATCTTCAGAGAAACGGATATTCCACTGATCGATGAACTGATTCATGTTATCGGTAACAGTCTGCATATATTCATCTACCCACCAATAATTAAAGTCTTTACCTTTTCGGATTTCATGTCCCATTGGCACAGCTTTTCGAATCTTCTTATCTATTTGCGGAAGTTCAGCAGCATCGAATCGTTTATTTAATTTATAACTTGTTACAGAACAACCGATATCGACTCCAATATAGTTAGGATTAACCATTGTAGTCATCGGCATAGTGAATCCGATTACAATTCCTTTACCCACGTGGGTATCGGGCATAATACGTACCTGTACGCCTTCGGATATTTCGTGATTCAAGATGTTTTGAACTAATTCAATAGCTCCTTCTTCAACTTCTTCCAAGAATATTTTACAGTTCTGGTTATATTTTCCTTTTAATTCTATCATAACTTTTTGCTTTTATTTTCTTTGATAATACAAAGTAAAACAGTCGGTGCGCAGTATTTCTGCGTGGGTGGAAATGATTTTATAATTCTACGATTTTTTGTGCTATTTCTCCACAACGTTCTATACTTCCACTCATTCCCATACTTCCAGATTCTAGTTGAAGAAGATGTTTTGCAATTTTTTCAGCATTTGCACCTTTCATTTTTAGATTTACAATGTATGGAACATACGAAGTATATTCATCCATCACCGCTTTTATGTCATTAACTCCTATAGGATCCCAATCGTTCCATAGTATTTCATCAATTTTCTTATACAATTCTTTATATCGTTTTTTCATAACCCTCTATCATTTTCAAGATTTGCTTTCGATCTGCAACATTGTACCAAGCCAAATGTTTTTCAGAATCACATTTTACACAATGCCATCCGCCTTTTTTCAGTAACCCGCCTTTCTCTTTATACTTAGAATGACTAAAATCGTTGCACTTTTTGCAATAGATAAGATTAGTTATATCATCTAAATCTTTGGCTTGTGCAAGCAATAGCATTTTCATTTCGTCTATTATTACCTCTTCAATGTTTTCTTCTGTTAGCCCTATATAAAATAGTTGATATTCACCAAGCAGAGATATATCTTCTGCCAAATATGAAAACTGATTTATTATATAGGTAGAATAATCAAAATCAAAGGATTGAATTCTTATTTCTTCCATTATACTTAAACCTTTCAAAGGTTCAATCTCTCTTTTGAGAACTTGACAGGCAATATCAGAAACATATATTTGAAACAACTCTTTAGCATCTCTATTTTGAGTTAATCCTAAATCGTCTATCAGTTCTTCGAAATAATGTTCTATTCCCCTCCCATCATTGCTATCCAAGCCAGCAAGGATGTAGAGATTATCAGATTCATAGTCTCTTTGCATAAGAGAGACAGTCCAGTCTATACATTTTTGTCCATCGAGGAATCCCGATAACAGACGCCTTGCCAGCAGCAAGTCCAATTCTAATTGTAAATCTTTCTTTTCCATAATTCTATTTTTTGTACCCTCGATGAGATTCGAACTCACATTCTCTTTTTGGAGCAGTACGGCTCTAAATGCGCTTCCCTACTTATAAATTAATGCTTTCGGTGCATCTGCAAATTCTACCCGCAACAACGTGAAGTCAAGAAACGGGGATATCCGTACACTCTACGGCTCGTTCAAAACTTTTTCCGTAGGCTTTTCCTTTTAAGCTACAAGGGCATAATGTTAATGATCTCTTTGTTTGATAATACAAAGTAAAATATAGGATACGCAGTATTATTGCGTAATAGAAAATATTTTGATTATTTTTGAGAAAAAAATAATATGATAACATCCAAAAAGCAATTTGATTCTATTATTAATAGAGCAGAGCATCAAATAGGGCTATATCCTTTGAATAGCGAATCATTATATGATTTAGGATTTGTCTTTGAATTTGGATTGGTTGAGAATAATATTTCAATAGCAGAGATTGATTATGAGCAATCATTTCATTGGTATGAACGGGCAATGAAAAAAGGGAATATTGATGCAACTCTTCGACTAGCAGACTTCATGAGTGAAGGTATAGGATGCAAAAAAAACATTGAAAAAGCAATTACTTTGTATTTGATCTGTATTGATAAAGAGCGATCTATAGCTGCAAATAATTTAGCTACTATATTCCGAGATATGAAAAATTATATCGAAGCTTTCAAATACTATAAGTTAGCAAATGATTTGATGTCAAAAGAATACAGAATAGATACATACAGTCTGAATGTTGCAATGTGTTACTTATATGGAATTGGAGTTAAACAAGATATTGATACAGCAGTAGAACAAATAAAAAAATTGGTTGAACCTAATAATAATTATTCTTGCCAGTTTGATATTGATGAAGCTAACTATCTGTTAGGATTACTTTACTTACAAGGAAAAGGAGTGACCGGAGATATTGATAAAGCTCGGTATTATTTATTAAATGCAAATTTAGAGGAAGATCATCCTTCGAGTCAAGCACTTTTATTATTAATTGGAAGAATTAATTAGCTCATGCCAGTAAACCGTAACGCCCTCATCCGTTATAAGACAATAGATACTTGTCTACGTAATAAATATAGACAGTGGACACTTGAAGATCTGATAGATGCTTGTTCTGATGCACTATACGAGTATGAAGGAATAGATAAAGGCATCAGCAAACGTACTGTGCAAATGGATATACAAATGATGCGCAGCGAGAAATTGGGTTATAACGCTCCGATCGTTGTATATGACAATAAGTACTATAAATACGAAGATGAGGATTATAGTATAACCAACACTCCTCTATCAGAACAAGACTTGAAAACCATGTCGGAAGCCGTAGAGGTTTTGAGCCAATTCAAAGGGTTCTCTTATTTTTCAGGTATGGGCGATATCGTTAGCCGATTGGAAGATCATGTTACTTCGGCAAAACAGAAAACTATACCTGTTATTGATTTTGAGAAGAATGAAAGCCTGAAAGGATTGGATTATCTCGATACTATTTATCATGCTATTGTTAATAAACAAGCGCTAAGTCTGAAATATCGTTCATTCAAAGCCCGGTCAGCAAATACATTCTTATTCTATCCTTACTTACTAAAAGAGTACCGCAACCGATGGTTCGTATTTGGTCGTCGAAAAGGAAATCTGATTAATCTCGCATTAGATAGAATACATAGTGTAGAGATAGCTGAAAAAGAAAGGTTTGTAGAAAATAATTTATTCGATCCTCAGACTTTCTTTGACGATTTAGTGGGTGTTACAAAAAATGTAGGGATGAAAGCCGAATCTATTCGTTTCTGGGTAAGTAAGGAAAATGCACCTTATGTGGAAACAAAACCTTTTCACAAAAGCCAGAAAATAGTGGAGGAATATGAAGACGGTTCCAAAGTATTCGAAATTAATGTAGTTATCAATCAGGAGTTACAAAGGGAGTTCTTTGGATATGCTGATACTATAAGAATATTATCTCCGCAATCATTAGTTGATTTTATGGGATGGAAATTTAGATTGGCTAAAGAAAGATATGAAAGTGATATATAATTATTTCAAAATTACTAATTTTTTAATTCTTTCGAATGGTGTATGTATGGCGGGTTATAGACTCAGGGTTCGAATTCGTTATTAACTCATTGTTAGTTAAATAATTAAAAGTGATAGTCGATATGATGAATGCTATTTCTATCAATGGAGGCAGTGAATTAATTTTTTATTAATTCACTGCCTCCATTTTTTTAGTCCTAATATACTTTAGCAAATAAGTAGTAAAATACTTTTACGCTGATACATTTTGCGTATGACAAAAGAAATATATGTTGTTTCTGCAATAAGAAATATTTCTTCGAACTATATGTCTCTACCTCGCAGTTTTTATTAGAGAGATACTATTTCAAATCATATTTAGTAATATCAATTTTGCAAAGTTTGTTACCGTAAGAGTCTTCATATATATATCGAAATCTGTAATCATATTGATCCAATATTATCTTAACTGATAATTTTCCAAAAGCTGGCACATCACTACTACTAAAGGATTTTACTATTGCATCTTTCATATTCGTAACTGTTGTTGCATCTAAAGACTCGACACCTTCTATCGAACCAATATATTCTATGATTTTTTCATTTTCATAGAAGTTGACATCCGTTAATGTCACACCATTTCCCTGGTTGGATGGACATTGGCTTTTCATAAGTGCAACTTCTTCTCTCAATTGTTTTGCAATATCATCGCTACACGAATTAAACGAAAATGCAGACAAAACTAATAATCCTAAAGTAAATTTTCTTAAAAATGTATTCATAAATTTTTGTTTTACATCCGATCCATATTCGGATATTATGTTAATACTGAAATAAAAACTTCTAATTGTTATCCAGAAGCCTATATACGATCCTTCCTTCAGTTACTGTCGAGTAATTCCTATTCTTGTCTATAGAGCCTCATTTACCACCTAACTCTACATCCTTAACGTATTGCCCCAAATCCATCACTCCAAGATGTTTCATTATAATGACAAGTTTGCCATCATCGGTTTCCGTTCGATCTATTACTTTACGTATGTTGGGAATATCATCAAGCAAAATCATAATATTGGCCTCTTTTTTGAAGTGTTGCTGTATATTATGATCACCTATGAACTTATTTATCAGAACCTTGATGACCACGAATTTACCATACTATTTTGAGCATAATTATATAGTTGCCATACCTCTGGCGCCTGTCGCCTTCGATATCTTATATCCGTTAATTGTTTTCCCGATCATATATTATATTATTTATTTTTCTTGAAAAATTTTATAAATTCGTACCAAACGCTGTCTATCTTTATCTTTAATGTTTCTTTTATTGTCGTAATCTCTTTAATTATTATACTATTTGGGTCTTCCTCTACTATAGAACCTTCTGTTTCTTCTGTTAGCGTACTCAATATTTTCTCTGTCTTTTGGTCAACTTCTTTTTCTAATAAATCCCGTCGATCCTGAGATGATAAAGAACTTATCACATCTCCTTTTATCACATCTTCTAGAGGCGGTTCGCCCCCTTCGACCAATAATGGAATCAGATATGCTGAATAATTATCTTTTGAATTGAGTTGACACAAATCTCTAATTTTATTCATTTTTTCGTCATCACCAACAGGCAAACTAAGTATTTCTACTAATACTGAATCTTCGATAGATTCAATAACTCCGTCAGTACACATGAAAAGGTAGTCTCCATCCTCAATTTTGGGTAGAAACTCTACATCCGATTCGGAGATTTCGATTCGCCCACATTGAATAGCCTTCGTTATAATATTCTTTTTGGGATGAGATTTAGCTTCTTCGGAAGTAAGTATCCCTGCGTCAACCCATGTTTGTACGAGTGAATGGTCTTTTGTACAAAAAACAATTCCTTTATTAGGCCTTATCTGATAAATACGGCTGTCTCCAATATGAGCAACCAATATGGATGAGTCATTGATACTAACGAGAGTGAGTGTAGTTCCCATTCTATTTTCTTGACCATCTATTACTTTCTCGTTCAGCTTTTGCTCGGTATATGATAATGCCTTCTTCAGTTTGTCCCATCCGTCAGGTTCATGATCATACAGTTGCCAATAATCAGATAAACTCTGAGCCACAGTCTGACTAGCTACTTCTCCGTTTTCGTGACCACCCATACCATCACAAACCAAAAACAAGCGGTTGCTCGCTGTTGCCATGTACGGAGCCGGATATATTGTATCTTCATTATTCACTCGTTGTCCTATCTCATTACAGAACTGAGGTGTGAGAATATTTATTTTCATACTTTGATATATTAATTCATAAATCTTATTACCACATTACTGCTGCTGGCTGTTATTATATCTTCATTGTGTAAACGTTGACACCCCTTTATTCTGGTTTTATTCACATATGTTCCGTTAGTACTAATATCCTGAGCGGTATATTCATATTCATTTTTCTCAGGTATGAATTGAACTTTTATAATAAAGTGTTTTCGGCTCATCTTCATATCATCAGTTGATAGAGGAATATCTACTGTATAGCCCTTTGCTTCCCGTCCCAATACATTGTCACCCTCATGTAAATGATAAATCTTAGGTCTCTCTAGTTCTATATATTCAATATATCCTAACTGTGGACGTGGAGGAGGAGCCATAAACCGATTCATGGCATAGATAGAACCTCCCAGAGCCACTGCAAATTGCGGGTCGAATTGTTTTCCTGATTCTGTTTCCCTCTTGACTATTCTCACTTGAGAGGCCTGAACCGAATCCAATTTTCTCTGTATTTTTTTTATCACCAAAGGAATATAGCACGATCCTCCGACCATCAAAATACGACTTATATCCTTCCATTCCAAGTTGACACTTCCTATTAACTGGGAACATGATTCTATTGTCCGATCAAGCGTATTGCCTATCATATCTTCGAAATCATGTCTGGTTAAAACATAGTTTTCCCGGCCCTCTTCTTCTACAGGAAAATCCCATTTCTCATTGTAAGTAAGGTATCGTTTAATATCTTCACATTTAAACGAAACACCTTTCCGTTGAGCATCGTTCAGTTGATTCGTTTTAATATAGTGCTTGGTAATCCGCTCTGTAAAGAATTTTCCTCCTACCGGAACACCTCTACCTTTTCCTAATAATTCGTACTGCCCTGTATTGTGTTTGATCAAAGCCGGATCGAATGTTCCACCTCCAAGATCATACACAAGAGAGATCCCATTACTGTTACTTTCCAAATAGTCATAATATATAGCCGCGGCTTCGGCTTCTTTGATTATTTCAACTTTTTTAAATCCTGCATCGGTTGCTGCCGCTCTCATAATGCCAATACGGATGTCAGTGCTATCGTAAATAGCCGGGATAGTTATTATTATAGAATCAACAACGTCTCCATTTAAGGTTTGTATTGCCGAATTACGTAATGTTTCAAGGATTTTGGAAACAACTTCAACATACGATACATTGACGACAGGAAGTGTTTCCCAATTCAAATCTAATTTAAACTCACGTAAATAACGGGATAAATCATTACCTTTTAGTAAATCAGCCTGATGACAGGTATGTATTTCCCTTTGATTATCGACATATGCCACTGTCGGAAAAATCTTGGCTCCTACGGCATCAATCATTATAGGGGTTACCAATTCAGGCTTTCTTCTTATGATAACAGCTGCTGCCGAAGAACTGGTACCAAAATCTACACTCATCCAATTTGACATAGTTACCTTCCAAATAAAAAGAAAGATGCTGAATCGAACTTCTGTTTAGCTGACTGCATGTCTTTCAATAACAATATATAAGTATTAATCATCAATTTATAAAAGCCGGCTTCTGACGGAAATTCCACACCTTCGGTATTATAAATAATAGTCCAGTACTCAATTCTCCCAATGGCTTTTTGTATCATATTTGCCACAGATTGATCGTCTTTCATGTCCAACCTGCTCTGACACGATACACCAAATTCACCGTTGATACGCCTCAATTCCTCAAAATTCTGTTCGTTTATATCCAGTTCTCCAGCGTAATATGCCGTTGATATATCTATTATATTGAAGCTAAGTGTTAAGGTCCGTATAAGTTGGTCAATTTCCTTCGTAATCTTACCTATAATCAGTTTCTCTGCAAGATTCAATCTATGATCTGCATACAAAACTCTACAAGCCGAAGAGATATTAAATATAGAGCTATATATTTTTATCAAAGAAGACCTTTCTCCAAAATGGCTTGACAATATATCAGAAAATGGATTAAATCCACTCTTTTGCAATAAGGTCTTCTTTATTTCTTCAAGAGATATCTCACCATTTTGTTTAAAATGTTCAATTATCAACCAAATCACATACCGACCATACGTTGTCAACAAATATTCACGTTGAGTGGATGAAACCGAAATTTCGGGATAGTCTTGTACAAACCGTTTTTCAGATTTGAATATTCTGGAGAGTACGCTATCGTCCATCGCTGATAGCTGCTGAATGAGATCAATATCCTGAAGAGTTATTCTATATGCAGAAAGAGCTGTAAGTGCCGAAATAGGGTAAATATTGAAAAGGGTATTCTTTACCACTTCTTGCGACATCAATCCATTGATTACACGTGTGGCCTCAATCAACGGTTCCGATTCCGGGTCTGATACCCATATATCATCTATTTTTGACATTACCCCCAAAGTATTGATGGGAGAAAAACCAGCACCGATCCCCTGCCTAAAATCCTCAATGACGGACAATGTATCTGCATTTATATTTTTAGAAAAAAGCATAATAACGGCATCTGGCTTCACTTGTTTTAAAAAATCGAGTGTGTTTTTAGAATCAGACCTGTAGAAAGAATCTAATCCGGGTGTATCTATAATATTAATATTTTTCAGCACCTCATGGTTATAAGTGACTTCTATATATAAAACCGAATTTTTTAGTTTTTCATTTTCAGTCCGATCCCGATTTGCCCATTCAACCCATTGATTACGTCGAATATTCTCATGAGTACCGTTTTTATATTTGACTACAATATCACCTTGTGGATCGCCGTATTTCAGCCAACTCACATTCCATGTCTCTTCCATTGCTCCGGTACGCACTACTTCGGCTTCTCCCAATATAGTATTTACCAATGTTGATTTGGAAGAACTTATCTTTCCCACGATAGCTAACTGCATAGGTTCATCCATACGTTGAGGAATAGTGGATAGCTCTTTATCTAAGCCCTGAAAACATGCATATCCTGTTATCTCTTTACGGGCACTCTCTATTGTATCTTTGATTTTAGCTAAAAGGTTATATTCTGATTCCATAGTACTGCATTTTGGTATAATAATTACATACTCTACAAAAAATAATCCTTATTCGCAGTTTATTAGATAAATAATAATAGATATTTGCCCACTGCCTGAAAAACCTTGATATTGTATATCCTCTGATTGTTGTACCTATCATATGAGTAAGTAATAACTATTAGTTCAGTTTGGTCATTGAAATCTCTGTTGACCAATTTCCACTATTATCCATCATATACATGGCACCATTTCTGAATAGTTTAAAGTTATCCGCAGAGTATGGTCTATTGTATTTGGATGACACGTTGGAACAGTTGATTATCCATCCGTCATTAACTTCTGTAACCGATACATCTTCTTGAATAACATTGACAAGTTGTCCGTTGCTTCTGTCATAACAAGAAACTTCTAATAGCCCACTGCCTCCTTCCAGCACAAGAATCCCTTGATGTTGTATATTATAAAAATTCCATACTATGCTATAGTGTTCATATAAAATATCCTCATTAGAACTATCCTCTTCAGGTTCGCTGGAACTCTCTTCTGTCTCATCATTATAATGACTGGTTGGCGCAACAACAGAATCCACAGCCTGTGTGTCGGGTTCTGAAGGCGTATTCATATTTTCAACAGGTTCATCATCGCGACTATCATACTCTGAATTGTTCTTTGCTAATACTATTATAATCAGTACTATTAATAAAACAAAAATCAAAATACCTCCTACTATGCATCCAGTATTAGATTCCTTTTTCACAGGATGAGGAGCTGAAGCCGATTTTATTTCTGATCTCGGTTTAGGAGGAGGCTCCGAAACCGAAGTTTTTTGCTGGAAGATATCCTCTAAAAACTGTTCACAAGTCTGAGTCCTTTTATCCCGATTTTTTATCGTGGCATTCTTAATAGCTCTGCATATCCGTTCATCTTCTATTCCTCCCATGGAATATTCATCCAGATCGGCGGGATTTTCGCCGGTCATCAGATGAAATACAGTCAGGGCAAAAGAATAAATATCGGTACGATAGTCTATATCGGGAATACTTTTGATTTGTTCGGGGCTCATATACGTCAGCGTTCCAAAATACTTGTTTGTTGTTGTTTGACGTTCAGTGGCATCGGAATCGTCGCCAAATAATATTTTGGAAATGCCAAAATCAAGTATTTTCACCTTTCCATCAGTCGTTAAAAATAAATTGGAAGGCTTAATATCCCGATGGACAATCCCGCGCTTGTGAGCATTGCCGAGAGCAGTTAGTACTTGCTTACAGTAGTCCCGAATTACTTTATTGTCTTTGATGCATCCATTGCGCTTTATATATTCATTAAGATCAACCCCGTCGAGATATTCCAATATTATGGCTAATTTTCCATCCGGAGTTTCCGTCCGGTCGATAACTTTCCTTATTTCATCTATATTGTCTAATGACATCATTATATCAGCTTCCTGCCGGAAGCGTCTCTTAATATCATTATTTGTTGAATACTGGTCTTTCAATATCTTGATTGCAACTGATTTTCCTATATTATTTTGAGCATAATATATTATCGCCATTCCCCCTTCACCTATTTTACGCAGAATGGTATAACCACTAATTTCTGTACCGATCATTACCTTTTGTCTTTATAATTGTTCTATACATTCAAGTTTAAGCCCCGTTGCAGTAGAATTCATCTTGTTTTAGGATTTGCTCCATATTCATTGGTACCCGATTCTCCTTCTGTAAAAAGAAGTACTAATAGCCATATTCCTCCTATTATAGGAATCAATGGAATTAATACCATCCATCCGCTTTTTCCTATATCATGCAGACGTCTTACTGTTACAGCAAGCCCGGGTATCAGTATCAGCAGCAGATATAAAAGATAAAATACACCATAGAAAAACCCATCAATAGTTAGGCCAAATAGATTATCAATTATCATAGCAACGATAGCAAAAATCATATTATACAATGCAAACATCCAATATTCGCGTCTTCTGGCTCTGCCCGTAAAATCAGCATATTGTTTCAGAACTTTTAAATACCAATTCATTCTATTTTATTTTAATATATTTCCCTACTCATATGGCTTTTCGTTCCGCCCCGTTTTATTTATGGTTTCTGGACTCCATATTATTCACAATCAAAGAATTCACATTCTCAATTTAACTTTTAACCAACCATTGTTTTATCATCGTTGGTAACACCTTTATCCTTATTTTCGACAGCATCAGGAATCGGCGTTCCGGATTTCTCTTTTTTCTCGAAAGGATTAGAAAGGAATAAATTTGTTACACTCAGCAGCTGCTCTATTGGTTTTATTTCTTCGTTCAGGATTTTACTTTTTAACTGTAACTGCTGAGCCGTCTCTGTTTTCAACTTTGTCAAATTACTTATAATCGAATCCATATTATCAATAAGCTTCTGTGCATTTTCCTGAAATGCGATTAGTAATTGCCGATTGAAATCGTCGAATCTAAGATTGATGTAGCCACGAAGATGAGTCATTGCCCTGGATATTTCAGGAGCAAGTTTATTCTGAAAATAGGCCGCATCATTTGTTTTTGATGCATCGCTCATATTTTTACCAACAAAACCGAGTGCTGTGGCTCCGCCCAATAATAAAGGCAGAGTAGCACCACCTGTAAAGACAACAGATGCCAATCCGGCTACCAGAGAGAAAATGCCAACAGCCGGTAATGAGTGTCTTGCTGTATTGCAGGCTATGGTCCCCAGTGATTTCTCTTCGGGTGTTAAATCTACATTTATATTATATTTGAATTTTGATCTTGAAGAATCGTCTATCGTTTCATTTCCTATGATAGCTATTACATTATCAAAAGCATCATCTATCAAGCAATCGAGTTCAGCGGCTATACTTCCTACTCCATTATTGATCTGCTCCAGCAACCATTTGGGATTTGACCTAGCCTGTGCAGATGTAGCAAGTTCTTTCAAGTGCGTAGATGAAAGAATGATACTCTCATCCTGAAGCTTCACCTCCACTTCGTTTTTTGTTTTTCTAATAATCGACTCTAACTTCTGTCGGTATTCAGAAGCCGGATTAGCTAAATCATCTTTTTGTTTTTTATATATTGCCAGTTCTTTCTCGAACTTACTGATAAGATTTGGATCTGGAACTTTTATCTGTTCTATTTGGGTTTTTATTGGCGACAAAACTTCGTTTAGCAGCTGAATTATGTATTTTTTTAGCTCAATGAGCAGAGCTTTCTTAAAATCAGCGGCCAACATATAGATGTTATTTTCCACAATCTCAAAATTGGATTCATGCAAGTCTTCTGCATCCTTACTTTGCAAATAGTCGTTCTTTAGTTTAGACGATACAGGAATTATCACCTTTGCAGCCGGACATTTTGTTTTTATATCATTTATCCATTCCTCTTGCGATTTAAGCGTTCTGAACTTATCTGATTTATTTATCAATATGGCATATTGCTTAGAATACGATGCAATCTTCTTTTCAAAAAAGTCAATCTCCGCAGCTGTCATTGGAGAATCCATGTCTGTTACAAAGAGAGTTATATCTGCTTTTGGCAAAAAATAATTGGTCAAGAAAGCATGTCTAGGGTCTAATCCTCCTATACCCGGAGTATCGAAAAGTACTATACCTGATTTTAACTTTGGATTAGGAATCTCTATTATCAACATTACGGTATTGTCTATCGATTCTGCACTACCTCTGGCATATCTATCAATTTGATCTAACGAATCATATTCTTCTGTTTTCAGATTGTTAAGATCTCCATATTGGCGTGTAACTTTCACCTTATCCCCGTATTTCAGGACAGAAACCGTAGCCGTTGCAATCCCTACATCGATCGGACAAATGTATTCCTCAAGAAAAGCATTTATGAAGGAAGATTTCCCCCTTTTAAATTCTCCACATACCAGTACATTCGTTTCTCTACATTGTATTTTTTGCAAAAGAGATTCAACATTTTCCAGATCTTTTTGCTTTTTATATTTTTTGAGTATAGCCCTGCATTGAACTACGATCTTCTCCATTTGTGAAATTGCAGCATCCATTTCTTATAAATTAGTAAGTGTGAACAATATTAGAATAGGCATCAATAGGATTTATATCTAATTCATGACAACATTCTATAAAATTTACTTGTTGTTGAAAAAAAGCAGCAGATTCTAGATTACCCATATTTAATGATTCGGAATATAACCCTTCAAAATAACTATGGAGAGCCTCAACATTATCCGTATTAAGAATCCCATCATTAATATGAGAAATGTCTATTCCATTATTATCTGAAATGTAATGCCCGTTGTTGAAATACGAATCGGCGTAATTTCCTACAAACAAGTCTGTATTTAAGTGATTGGAAAAAGAATAATCACTTATGTCATTGAGTGTAATTGCATCATTCCCGTAATCTAAATAAGCATCCACAAGAGACCCTACGGGATATTCATGATAAGGAGCATGCCATGTGGCCATGTCAGGTAATGAATTTGACATATCGTTGAAAAGCTGAAAATCGTGATAGTTACTATTACCCACCGTAGACAGATGGAGAGGGCTTTCATTATTAGCTATTTGATTTGCGGTGAAATCGGAAGGGGCAATATCCGTAGACACCATAAAGCAGTTCGAATCTTTCCATGCATCCATAAACTGTTCCAGAGGATATTCCTTACACAATGTTCCATTTCCCGGGTCGGTTAATAATACCATTGGATTATTAGGATCAGTATTGTCGATTCCGGCAACAATCAGCGCATGATCGGCTTTCTCATCTTGCCAGATATCTTCCCACCATTCACGAACACCTCCATCCCAAAGTTCACCGGAGTCTACTCCAACTATTACTTTGTGCCCTTGAGCCAGCTCGTTAGTCAAATCGAATACATTTGCGTTCTGTACTGAGGTAGTAGGTATCCCTCCCTGATTGAGAAGAATGCCTACATGTTCCGGGGAAGTCCCTGTTCCATCATATATGCCATGTTCTGAGGACCAACTTATAAGTTGCTCCTCAGACACAGGGATACCGAACTCCTGTAAAATAATCTGTTGCGATTTAATTGCACATGAATTCCCATCATGCTGCTGGATAGGATTAGATTGACCAATTATACTCATAATATTTTGTCGTTAATTTTAGACTTAGCTATTATAATGTTCGATTTATTCAATATAGAGTAAGAGCTTATTAAAAATCAATCAACAACTCTCAAAAAAACATTTCAACTTATACAAGTTTATAAATTGTCGATAAATCAACTCTAAACAGATAGAGTAAAATGAATTCTTTTATTGATTATTTTTTCATATTCACCATATTTACAGCCTGTTCGTGAAATATATCCTGTTGTTCTTGAGTCATCGGAGTGAATGGAATCAGAATATTACTATTCTCATCAATGAAGGCATAAACATTCACTTCCTCATTATCTTCTGCACCATATCCGTCCTCATCAGCAAAATACTGTCCATCGGGGTATAGTGTCCATTGAACCATTGCGACCCCATCCTTAAAGTCATAAATCCCGAAATAGTAATTCGCTAATAAGCGACGAGCATCATGGCTATTTTCAAGGGAATTTATAAGATCAAAATCAATGTCTTTCTCCATGAAAGTCCTCAAATTTCCATTGATACTGATTAATTCATAAACTTTCTTTGTTGATGTGTTTACAAAAAACATTTGCTTATTATTCCTGTTATTATTTTTAAACAACAATACATTGTCACTCAGTTTCCAACAATAAAAATCACTTCTCGATTTTTGTTGTTCCTGCATTAAGTGTTCATATAATTCTTTTTCGTCATTCATAAGCTGCAATGCTATTTAGATCTATTTAAGTTTTTGTAACGTATTTACACGAGTATTATATTGCCAACGAGCAATATAATATCATGTCTATTGTGGAATAATACAATTTCGTCTCTTACTTCCTCTTCATTTACCTCCTCCAATGTTGAATGACTAGATGTTTCTACATTTGTGGACTATACTATTTTTGCACTGATAAACTTTTTTGATTACCTAAATTAAAAGCGTGCTTAAAATTAACTTAATGAACAAAATCAGGCAATACACATTCTCTCCCATTCTCATGGAAATGCAAAATATGTGTTTGTATGGAAGAATAGTTGTTTAAGTGGTGGAAAATTTTACGGCAGGTTTCTTTAGAAGAAGTCAAACCTATCTCTTAATCTTGAATAGTAAATTCTTGAGGTATAGAGTTCTATGTTTTGGAAGGGAGGATATAAAGAACACTTGTAAGAATCACTATTGATAAACGACAAGTAATCTATATTAATAATATATTCTTTGCTGATTTGCACAAAAGCTTCATTCATATTCAAGATATCCTTATCTTTAGTCGTGGTCTGAAGTTTATGCTCTGTGAAATTGGTGAGTTTTAGATACCAGCATCGAGATTTAGATGAATAATTAAAATATAACACTTCCCTTTTGGTTAATAGAAGTTGCCCCAAACTTGTATGAATACCAAATCTCTTCTCTTGATTAAATGCCGCATATTTAGATGGATCGAAATTGATTTTTCCTGAAAGTATCTTACTTCTTACACGATTAATTATAGAATCAAGTTCTTTTAGTTGATAAGGTTTTAATAAAAAATCGAATGCGGAAAGCCGCAATGCATCTATCATATATTTGTCGAATGCACTGTAAAAAACAACACATGTACTGGTATGTATATAAGAAGAAATTTCTTGGAGAAATTCGAGTCCTGTCTGTCTCGGCATCTCTATATCGAGAAATAGGAATGTTGGTTGAGATTTCAGTATTGTAGTTTTTGCTTTTTCGATAGAAGTCGTAGCCTCTATTACTTTTATATCAGCATAACGAGACAGATCTTTACTTAAGATATCAATACTCTTTTTTTGATCGTCTACGATTATGGCATTAATCAATACTGTATTATCTTTCATAACTCATATTTGTAATTTAATGGAATCTTTGTATAAACTTTGTTCTGAATTTATCTGAGGATATGTATATGTTTATTTCATTTCTTATGTCAAATTCCATTTTTTATTTCAACATCTCTATTGTACGATATAAAACTTTCAGTCCCGTTCTAGCATCTTTCTTCACATTCGAAGTTGATTTGGTATAAAGACCTTCAATATATTATTTTGCGGCAGGTACTCCTTCGTCAGTCAGAAAGTAAGCTGAAACTTTGTCCAGATAGTATTTTGCAGAATCAGGTTGATTCAGTAATAAATATACTTCTCCAAAGTTAACCTCGGTGGTAGCAATATAACTACCTTGAGTAAAGCGTTTGGATATGGAGCTTGCTTTTTTGAACCAAGAGAGCTTTGTCATATTCTGTAGAACCGAAGCTTACCGGTGTTTCTCGATTGTCGCAAGCAACAAAGGTTATAAGTATAGTAAATACTATAAAACTTAATCTCATATACTAGATTAGAATAAGGAAAACAAAAATAAGATAAAATTTATTTATTGTTTCTTGGATTCTATTATATTTTGATGAATTTACCCAGTGAACGATGGGTATACACATAGGTGTTTAATGTAGAAGACACAATCTATGCCGATACGGGCTTGAAGTCCCCGTATGCCTGTCAAGAAGAGCAGGCAGGGTTATTTGTGTATTCATGCTTCCCTGAAATGATTCCTAGACTACTTCTTTGTTTTTACTATTGCCTGCTTTCACCTGGAATTCCGAAGGGATGGAGTACGGGAAAGTTTCAAACTGAATTGTGACATCGAGCGGTTGATTGTAATTCGTCCCATGACGGGAGCTTGACCTGATTTTTCAAAACTTCTTTTTTGAGGTAAAGCAAAGCCTTAAAGTTTTCTGCTTTCATCGCACTTATAATTTTGTTATGCAAAATGTGGTAGATCAGAATAAATAAAATGTATAGCCATGAACGAACAGTTTTGTGTAAAAAAATGGTGGTAAAAAGATCGAAAGAAATATAATATAGCATTAATAGTCTCTGCTTTTTTAGAATTTATCAGCTATCATATTCTTCGAATACAAATATACCTCACTTCCAGCCTGCATATGAAGAGTATCTTATCAGTTACAAGGATAGGACAAATGTTTTAGACTTAGAGCATCATTCTTTTTGGAATAATAAATTTAAAACAGACAAAGAGTTATTTGCCTTAGAAGAGAAGAAGTTCCAGGATTATAGTGAGAAATAAGAATAACAATAAATTTCAAAGCTAAACTATCGAAAGGTCAACATGTATTTGACGTTGAATTGTTACCAAGGTATACCGGTCGTTATACACTCAATCCGGCAAAAGCTGAATTGATGTACTTCCCTACATTCTATGGAAATGAAGAGATTAAAACAACTTTGATAAAATAATAGGATTTTCACTTTATGAACATCAAAATAATTATCAAATAGCTCTTGTATTTCTTTATACTGAGCTATTTGTACCAGAAGTTATTCTTATTTGTAACCACCTTTATAGGCAGTCTTGTCGACTTGGCTGAAAATTTATATGACGTTAATCAAATGGATATATTCTTATTGTTAATAAACATTAAAATTCGGATTGAAATTCTTTATCAAATCTGACAAGTCTGTATCACTGTGGTGATATAAGACAAAATTTATGTCGAAAATTATTGTTGATAACTTGTGTATTTTGTTGATTTAATGTAACTTTGCGACTCGAATCTCGAAAGAATGCAGTATTCAGATGTCTATTCGTTTGATAGTCATTTGTTTGACTGGGTTTTTTGTCGTGTTTCGAAACAGTAGTTTAACCAAATAAAACTTGAATTTTTAAGTTCTAAAAATTAGAAAAAAATGCCTACAATTCAACAATTAGTAAGAAAAGGACGGGCTGAATTGGTTGACAAGAGTAAATCACCGGCGTTGGACTCATGTCCACAAAGACGTGGTGTTTGTGTACGTGTTTACACAACTACTCCTAAAAAACCAAACTCAGCGATGCGTAAAGTAGCGCGTGTGCGTTTAACAAACTCAAAAGAAGTGAATGCTTATATTCCCGGAGAAGGACATAATTTGCAGGAACACTCTATTGTGTTGGTTAGAGGTGGTCGTGTGAAAGACCTTCCGGGTGTTCGTTATCACATTGTTCGCGGAACATTGGATACAGCTGGTGTAAACGGTCGCACGCAACGTCGTTCTAAGTATGGTGCAAAACGCCCGAAACCAGGAGCAGCTCCGGCAGCAAAAGGTGCAGTAAAAGGAAAGAAAAAATAAGAAATCGTTTCCTTAGTTTTAATTTATTAGGTAGGCTACAGTTAACAGGTTGAGTAAATGGTTCGGTGGAACCGTTGAAGACGTCCAAGAGTGGCAGCCAAACATTCAAAAAAAATTTAAAAATGAGAAAGACAAAACCAAAGAAAAGACAGATCCTTCCGGATCCGGTTTTCGGTGATGTAAAGGTTACAAAATTTGTTAACCACTTAATGTATGATGGTAAAAAAAGTACATCATTCACAATATTCTACTCAGCATTAGAGGTTGTAAAAGCAAAACTTCCGAACGAAGAAAAAAGTCCGTTGGAGATTTGGCAGACAGCTCTTGATAATGTAACACCTCAGGTAGAAGTGAAGTCTCGCCGTGTGGGCGGAGCGACATTTCAAGTTCCAACAGAAATTCGTCCCGATAGAAAAGAGTCTATCTCTATGAAAAACCTTATTCTGTATTCTCGTAAAAGAGGGGGGAAAACAATGGCAGACAAATTGGCTGCCGAAATAGTAGATGCATTCAATAATCAAGGTGGTGCATACAAACGTAAAGAAGATATGCATAGAATGGCAGAAGCCAACCGAGCTTTCGCTTATTTCAGATTTTAATTTAGGAGAAAAAAACAATGGCAAAAGTTATAGATGCTTTAAGGCTAACCAGAAATATAGGTATTATGGCTCATATTGATGCGGGAAAAACGAACACATCTGAGCGTATACTTTTTTATACGGGTTTGACTCATAAGATTGGTGAAGTGCACGATGGTGCAGCCACTATGGACTGGATGGAGCAAGAACAAGAACGTGGTATAACAATCACTTCTGCTGCTACCACCACCCAATGGAGATATAATAACGAAGTGTATAAGGTTAACTTGATTGACACTCCGGGACACGTTGACTTTACTGTAGAAGTAGAGCGTTCATTGCGTATTCTTGATGGTGCAATTGCTACATTTTGTGCGGTTGCTGGTGTTGAACCTCAATCTGAAACAGTGTGGCGTCAGGCTGATAAATACAATGTTCCACGTATCTGTTATGTGAACAAGATGGACCGTTCAGGAGCAAACTTTTTTGATGTAGAACGTCAAATCAGAGAAGTTCTTGGAGCAAATCCATGTCCTGTTCAGATTCCTATAGGTGCAGAAGAACACTTCAAAGGTATTATTGACCTTGTGAAGATGAAGGCGATGTATTGGCACGATGAGACAATGGGTGCTGACTATGAATTGGATGAAATTCCTGCCGAATTTTTAGCTGAGGCTCAAGAATGGAGAGAAAAAATGCTAGAGAAAGCTGCTGAATGTGATGAAACTTTGATGGAAAAATTCTTCGATGATCCTTCAACTATCACAGAAGATGAAATTCTTTCAGCTCTTCGTATCGGTACTTTGGGCATGCAGATCAATCCGATGCTGTTAGGCTCTTCTTTCAAAAATAAAGGGGTACAACCTCTTTTGGATGCTGTGGCTAAATATTTGCCAAGTCCTATCGATACATTAGCTATTGAAGGGACTGATCCAAGAACAGATCAGATCGTTGTACGTCACCCAAGTCCGGATGAACCTCTTTGCGCTTTGGCGTTTAAGATTGCAACCGATCCATATGTAGGTCGTTTGTGTTTCTTCCGTGTATATTCGGGAGAACTCCCTGCGGGTTCTTATGTATATAATCCACGTTCTGATAAAAAAGAACGTATTTCACGTCTATTCCAGATGCACTCAAACAAACAAAATCCTAAGGATGTAATTGGTTGTGGTGATATTGGTGCAGGTGTAGGTTTCAAAGATATTCGCACAGGTGATACATTGTGTGATGAAAACAATCCGATCATTCTTGAGTCTATGGACTTTCCGGAACCGGTTATTGGAATTTCTATTGAACCTAAAACCCAGAAAGATTTGGATAAATTGGCAACAGGTTTGGCTAAGTTAGCTGAAGAGGATCCAACGTTCCGTGTACATACGGATGAAGATTCAGGTCAGACTATAATTGAAGGTATGGGTGAACTTCATCTTGAGATCATTATAGACCGTTTGAAACGGGAATTCAAAGTGGAGTGTAATCAAGGTCGTCCACAGGTTTCTTATAGAGAAGCTATTACAAAAACAGTTGAGCTTCGTGAAGTGTATAAGAAACAATCGGGAGGTCGCGGTAAATTTGCTGATATTATCGTTAAAGTTGGTCCTGCCGATGCAGATTTTGAAGGAGAACTTCAGTTTGAAGATAATGTGAAAGGTGGTAATATTCCGAAGGAGTTTATCCCATCCGTGCAAAAAGGTTTTTTAAGCGCTATGAAAAATGGTGTGCTTGCAGGTTTTACTCTTGACAAGTTGAAGGTTACCCTTGTTGACGGATCGTTCCACCCAGTGGATTCAGATCAATTGTCGTTCGAACTTTGTGCTCGCTTTGCATTCAAGAGTGCTTCCGAAAAAGCTGGTCCTGTGTTGTTGGAACCTATCATGAAGCTCGAAGTTGTGACACCAGAAGAAAGTATGGGAGATGTGATTTCCGACTTGAACAAACGTCGTGGTCAGGTAGAAGGTATGGAATCTAACCGTTCAGGTGCACGTGTTGTGAAAGCGAAAGTGCCGTTGGCTGAAATGTTTGGTTATGTAACATCGTTGAGAACTATTACTTCGGGTCGTGCAACATCAGCAATGACGTTCGACCATTATGCAGAAGTATCCTCTTCTATTGCAAAACAAGTGTTGACAGAATGTCAAGGACGAGTAGATCTTATTAAATAAATGAATGATAGCAAACTGTGATTAGTAAATGACTCTTAATCGCAGTTTGTTTCGTTATACTATAATAAATTATTAATAACAAAAAATTGACATGAGTCAAAAAATCAGAATTAAACTTAAATCCTACGATTACAACTTGGTAGACAAATCTGCCGAAAAGATCGTTAAAACAGTGAAAGCTACGGGAGCAATTGTTAGTGGACCAATTCCATTACCAACACATAAACGTATCTTCACTGTGAACCGTTCAACTTTCGTAAACAAGAAGTCTCGCGAACAATTCGAACTTGCGTCTTACAAAAGATTGATAGACATCTATAGCTCAACAGCTAAAACTGTGGATGCTTTGATGAAGCTTGAATTACCTAGTGGAGTAGAAGTAGAAATTAAAGTTTGATAAAACATTAAAACAAAATTAGTAAAGAAATGCCAGGATTATTAGGAAAAAAAATCGGAATGACATCCGTTTTCAGTGCCGAGGGAAAAAACATTCCATGCACTGTTATCGAAGTGGGTCCTTGTGTTGTTACTCAAGTGAAATCTGCTGAAATAGATGGCTATAAAGCTATTCAGGTTGGGTTTGTCGACAAAAAAGACAAACATACAACAGCACCTCAAGCAGGTCATTTCAAAAAAGCAGGAGTAACACCCAAAAGACACTTGGCTGAGTTCAAAGGATTTGAAGAATGTAAGCTCGGAGATGTTCTTACAGTAGATTTGTTCGAAGAAAATGCTTTCGTTGACGTTATTGGAACATCAAAAGGAAAAGGTTTTCAAGGTGTGGTAAAACGTCACGGATTTGGTGGGGTAGGTCAGGCAACTCTTGGTCAACACAACCGCTTACGTGCACCGGGATCTATCGGAGCCTGTTCTTATCCGGCCAAAGTGTTCAAAGGGACAAGGATGGGTGGACAGATGGGTAACGTTCAGGTTACCGTTCAAAATCTACAGATAATTAAAGTGATAGCAGAACATAATCTTTTGTTGATAAAAGGTTCTGTTCCGGGTAGCAATGGTTCAATCGTAACAATTGAAAAATAATGGAACTTAGTGTATTAAATATAAGTGGTAAAGATACCGGAAAAAAAGTAGTGTTGGATGATACTATTTACGGTATTGAACCAAATGACCATGTTTTGTGGTTGGATGTGAAACAATACTTGGCAAACCAACGTCAAGGTACTCACAAGTCAAAAGAAAGAAGTGAGTTGTCAGGTAGTACCCGCAAGCTTATCCGTCAAAAGGGTGGTGGCGGTGCTCGCCGAGGCGACATTAATTCTCCTGTCTTAGTCGGTGGTGCCCGTGTATTTGGCCCGAAACCAAGAGATTATAGCTTCAAACTGAACAAAAAAGTGAAAGTATTGGCTCGTAAATCGGCCTTGTCATACAAAGCTAAAGATAATCAGATACTAATCGTTGAAGATCTTTCGTTTGATGCTCCAAAGACCAAAGATTTTGTAGCTCTGGCTAAGAATCTGCAAGTGACTGATAAAAAGCTAGTTTTAGTTTTGCCGGATCAAAATAAAAATGTATATTTGTCGGCTCGAAATTTGGAGAATGTTAAAGTCGTAACAGCTTCTGAAATAAATGCTTATACAGTATTGAACTGTTCAAGTCTAGTTATTGCAGAATCTTCTGTTGCAATCATTGATAAACTTTTAAAAGCATAAGGAGACTAAATAATGGGTATTTTAATTAAACCAATACTAACAGAAAAACAAACAATGATTTCGGAAAAATTTCCAAATCGTTATGCTTTTCGTGTTGTTCCTGATGCAAACAAAGTGGATATCAAGAATGCAGTGGAACAAATATATAATGTAAAAGTAGCGAGTGTGAACACAATGAACTACCTCGGTAAGAGCAAATCACGTAATACAAAATCGGGACCTGTTTTTGGTAGAACACCTGCTTACAAGAAAGCAATCGTCACATTGAAAGAAGGCGAAGTAATAGACTTTTTTAGTAATATCTAAATACAAAAATGGCAGTTAGAAAATTAAAGCCCACAACACCGGGGCAAAGACACAAGGTTATTGGTACATTTGAGGAAATCACTGCAAGTGCACCAGAGAAATCTCTTGTTGTCGGTAAAAGTAATTCGGGTGGTCGCAACAATACCGGAAAGATGACAATGCGTTATCTTGGTGGTGGTCACAAAAGAAGATTAAGACTTATCGACTTCAAAAGAAGAAAAGATGGAATTCCTGCTACTGTAAAAACAATTGAATATGATCCGAACCGTTCGGCTCGTATTGCATTATTGTATTATGCAGACGGAGCAAAGGCTTATATTCTTGCTCCAAATGGATTACAAGTAGGTCAGACAGTGATGTCAGGCGCAGATGCTGCACCTGAAGTAGGTAATGCTTTGCCGTTGGCAGTTATACCAATTGGTACAGTGGTACATAATATCGAACTACGCCCCGGACAAGGAGCAAAAATGGTTCGTTCAGCAGGTACATTTGCTCAGTTAACTTCCCGCGAAGGTGACTATGCAATTATCAGAATGCCTTCAGGCGAAACACGCAAGATCTTATCTGCATGTAAAGCAACTGTGGGCAGTGTTGGCAACTCGGACCATGCACTTGAAAAATCAGGAAAAGCAGGTCGTTCTAGATGGCTTGGACGTCGTCCTCGTAACCGTGGTGTCGTAATGAACCCGGTAGATCACCCAATGGGTGGTGGGGAAGGACGTGCCTCAGGAGGTCACCCAAGATCACGTAAAGGATTGTATTCTAAGGGTCTTAAGACTAGAGCGCCTAAAAAACACTCTTCTAAGTATATAATTGAAAGAAGAAAAAAATAATCTGATTTAATTTTTAAGTAACATATGAGTCGTTCGTTAAAAAAAGGTCCATATATAAATGTAAAACTAGAGAAAAAAGTTCTGTCTATGAATGAGTCAGGCAAAAAAGCTGTAGTGAAAACATGGGCAAGGGCTTCAATGATATCACCGGATTTTGTAGGACATACGATTGCTGTTCATAACGGAAACAAATTTATTCCTGTTTATGTGACAGAAAATATGGTAGGTCATAAGTTGGGCGAATTTTCACTTACACGCACTTTCCGTGGACACGGTGGAAACAAGAAAAGATAATAGAAACCCGAGAGATAAAATAAAAAAGAAACAGTAAAAACATGGGTAAGAGAAAAAAAATAGCAGCTGATGCAAGAAAAGAAGCTAACAAAACAGTTTCTTTTGCTAAGTTGAATGCAGTTCCTACTTCACCTCGCAAAATGCGCCTTGTGGCTGACATGGTGAGAGGACAGGAAGCATTTAAAGCTCTTGGTCTTTTGAAATTCTCAAACAAGGAAGCTGCAGCGCGCTTAGAAAAACTTCTTCGCTCTGCAATAGCTAATTGGGAATCAAAAAATGAGCGTAAAGCTGAGACAGGAGAATTGTTTGTAACCGAAATAAAAGTTGACAGTGGCATGATGCTGAAAAGGCTTCGTCCGGCTCCACAAGGCCGTGGTTATAGAATCCGTAAGCGTTCAAATCACGTAACTATTGTAGTAGATACACTTAATAACAATAAAAATTAATTAGCCAGATGGGACAAAAAGTCAATCCGATAGCAAATCGTTTAGGAATCATTAGAGGATGGGATTCTAACTGGTATGGCGGAAAAAAATATGGCGATATGCTGTTGGAAGATAGCAAAATTCGCAAATATTTGAATGCTCGTTTAGTTAAAGCCAGTGTATCTCGTATCGTGATAGAAAGAACTTTGAAACTTGTTACAATCACTATATGCACAGCTCGCCCCGGTATCATTATCGGAAAAGGCGGTCAGGAAGTGGATAAGCTAAAAGAAGAATTAAAGAAAATTACAGATAAAGATATTCAAATCAACATTTTTGAAATCAAGAAACCTGAAATGGATGCGGTGATCGTAGCAAACAATATTGCTCGTCAACTCGAAGGTAAAATTGCTTATCGTCGTGCAATCAAGATGGCTATTGCTTCAACAATAAGGATGGGTGCAGAAGGTATAAAAGTTCAGATTTCAGGTCGTTTGAATGGTGCTGAAATGGCTCGTTCGGAGATGTATAAAGAAGGACGTACTCCACTTCATACATTCCGTGCCGATATCGACTATGCTCATGCCGAAGCGTTGACAAAAGTTGGTTTGTTAGGAATCAAAGTGTGGATTTGCCGTGGAGAAGTTTACGGCAAGAAAGACCTTGCTCCATCATTTACATCTAAGGACGGCGGTGCTCCCTCATCACAAAACAGAGGAGGTGGCGATGCTTCACGTAGAAACAACAATGACGGAAGAGGTTTCAAGAAAGGTAAGAGAAAATAATTAAATGTTTGAAGTAAGATGTTACAACCGAAAAAAACAAAATTCAGAAGAGCGCAAAAAGGCCGCATGAAAGGCAATGCCCAAAGAGGGCATGAATTGTCATTCGGTTCATTTGGGATTAAGACACTCCAAACCAAATGGATCACAGGACGCCAAATTGAAGCAGCTCGTATTGCAGTAACACGTTACATGCAACGTCAGGGACAGGTTTGGGTAAGAATTTTCCCGGATAAACCGATTACAAAGAAACCTGCAGAAGTGCGTATGGGTAAGGGTAAAGGTTCGCCAGAAGGATTTGTGGCTCCTGTTACACCAGGTAGAATCATTTTCGAAATCGAAGGAGTTCCTTATGATGTAGCTAAAGAAGCATTGCGCTTGGCTGCACAGAAACTTCCTGTGACTACTAAATTTGTGGTTCGCAGAGATTATGACTTAACTCAAAATTCTTAAGCACGATGAAGATTGCAGAAGTAAGAGAATTGTCCGACAAGGACTTGCGTGATAGAATTGATGCAGAGCGCATAGCGTTAGATCAATCAGTATTGAACCACAGTGT
>JBKECE010000127.1:0-15091 GCA_047974325.1 Dysgonomonas sp.
ATAATAATTAGCTCTATCATTGTCTAGTCTATTAAATCGGTTCGATCCTGTTTATATAAAGTATTTATCTCATCCTTGTATTTTTCAAGATGATGCTTCAGAACATTGTCGATATAACCACCCACTGATACGTCGTCTCCGGCTATCTGTTTTACTATCCGCATAATTGTTTGATATACCGATCTGCTGATATATGCACCCTGACGCAGTCGTATCTCATTACGGCATAGAAAAGTAGCTTCATAATCATCCGTACTGCTATTACTTCGTTTATTCCGCTTACTGCTATTCTCTTTAGGTTTTACTACTTCTTCGATATTTTCTTCGATATCTTCTTCTTTTTTAGGAGGAGCTTTGCCTTCTTTACGTTCTCCGATGGATGCCAAAAGAAAATCTTCATCAATTTCGTATTCTTTTTCCTTTTTAGCCATTAGCACCTCCCTTCACGATAGATAGAAATTCATCAGTGACCTGATCCAACTGGCTGCCTTTTATCAACCTCTTATCGGCAGGAAGTAAAGTAGAACGGAAGATTGGTTTATGTTCCGTTGTTATTTCATGGCGAAAACGTTTGGTGTCGGGGACAAATGATTTCATGACCTGTAAGCCCAATTCAGCTATCACTAATTCGTAGACTCCATACAGATGGTTACTTTCTCTTCCATCCACCATATTCCAGAGTAAATGCAAACTTTTGATATTTCCTTTGCCTGTGGTTATAATCTGCTCATTGATAAGTCCCGCATATTCCAATGAACTTTCCAGAACCATGCGGTCAGCACTAATGGGTGTTATTATATGATCCATTTGAGCAAGAGTGCTTAATACTCCTTTGGCATTCATTGTTCCGGGTAGGTCGAAGAAGATAAAATCCAACGGTGCTTCTGATTCATGAATAATCCGTTCTGCGGCTTCGATAGCATCGGTAGTCCTGCTTACTTCAATCGGATAAGCCTTTTTGTTCAGGCTCTTACATTGCTTATAGAAGAGTGATTTGTAATACGGATCTTCTGTTACAGACTGTTTATCCCGCAATCGCATTCCATTAATACTGTATTGGGGATAGTCACAATCTACAATAGCCACATTGTAACCTTGTGAATAATGCAGATAACTAGATAGTAGTACGGTCAAAGCTGTTTTACCTGCTCCTCCCTTTTGGGTGGAGATAGCGATAAATAATGTTTTCTCTTTCATGTGATACTGTTTTAAATAAGTAATTCAATAATTCATTCGATCAATCAGGAATCATAAAGTTCGTTCAGCTATTCACGAGTTACATAAGGATATCGTTGCTTACTGAATGATATAAATATGAAGTTCGTGAACTTCATATCAAATGAGTTATAGCTTGACGTCATGACTTAGTGAAGTCATTCATTCCTGAGCAGATTAGAGACATCTTTCATTAAAAAGTGTTTGAATAACTGAACTCACCAATTCGTTAATTGATTCATACAAAAGAACATTGAAAATAGATAACCAATAGCGGTTAAAAAAGAACTGTCATCTAATGACATCTGGTGTCACCATTTGTCCGATAAATCTGTGATAACCTTTTGATTAATGGACTCTACCTTTGTGGCGTGATGATAATCTTCCGGATTTTGAGTTGGCTAATTGTCGTTTCCGAAATTAGCTTCTCGGGCAATCCATCGGAGGATGGATTTTGAATGTCGTCAGACATCAGCAAGGTGTGTTTTGAGCTGCCAGAAATACTTTCCGACAGCTCAAAACCCTTGCCCCTTACAGGGGAGAAAATCATTCCGAAGTCATGATTTTATTCATTAAATATTTATATAATATGATACCAGATAATCAATCAGACAGGCGAAAAGGAGGCAGGAATCCAAAAGAGAAACCTGCCGTATTTCGCTATTCTATCCGAATGAATGTAGATGAGAATAATAAATTCCTGTCATTATTTGAACAGTCGGGAGAAGCAGTCAAAACACATTTTATAACCTCTTGCATTTTCAACAGACCCATAAAAGTGGTCAAAATTGATAAAGGAGTACAGGATTACTATATGCGGATGACAACTTTTTTCGGACAATACCGTGCTATCGGAACAAATTATAACCAGATAGTAAAGGCTTTGAAATCGAACTTTACAGAGAAGAAAGCATTGGCTTTTCTCTATAAACTGGAAAAAGCAACACTTGAATTGGTGACCTTACAAAGGCAGATGATCGAACTGACAGATGAATTTGAACGAAAATACGGGCATCTATGGTTGCAAAAATAAGTAAGGGAAGTTCTCTTCAGGGTGCATTGTTGTATAATCAGGAGAAGGTAAAAGAGCAGCAAGCAAAGGTTCTTTTCAGCAATCGGATCATATTAAATCGGGATGGTTCACTGAATATGTATCTGGCAAATCTATCATTTGCTCCATACCTGAATGCAAACCAGAATACAGAAAAAATAGTCTCACACATATCAATCAACCCACATCCTTATGACGAAGTTTCAGATGAAATGTATAGTGATATTGCACAAATATATATGCAGAAGCTCGGATATGGAGAGCAACCTTATATTGTCTATAAACACGAAGATTTGGATCGAAAGCATATCCATATCGTAACAGTAAATATAGACGAAAACGGGAAAAAGGTCGATGATTCTTTTGAAAAGAGACGCTCTAAAGATATTACCCGTGAATTGGAAAAAGCCTATGGCCTGCATCCTGCAGAGAAAAAGAAACAGTCTGTAGAACTACCACAGCTTAAACGGGTAGATTATCAATCGGGAGATATAAAGAAACAGATAGCTAACATTTCAAAAGCTCTTATTAAGAATTACCGTTTCCAATCCGTAAATGAGTTCCGTGCTTTATTATCCCTTTATGGAGTAACAGTAGAGGAAGTAAAGGGCGAAGTAAAAGGTAAGAATTATTCGGGGCTGGTATATTCAGCTATAAATGAAAAAGGCGAAAAGGTTGGGAATCCGATAAAATCATCAGCTGTCGGCAAAAGTGTTGGGTATGATGCGTTACAAAGCCGACAGGAGTATTCAGCTAAGTATATGAAAGAACACAAGGTATTTGAATCCCCGAAATTGATTGTCGGTTCGGCAATAAGTAACTATACCGATAAGCAGGCTTTTCTGAATGACTTGGCTAAAAATAATATCAATGTAGTATTTCGGGTAAATACAGACGGCCGTATTTATGGGGCAACCTTTATAGATAATCAGAGTAGATGTGTTTTCAATGGCTCAAAAATGGGAAAGGAGTTTTCCGCTAATGTTTTTAATGAGCTATTTAAGGATGATACTACAAACAGACATCAACTAATCATAAATCCGACATGCAATGAAACCAAAGGATCTGATGCTGATAAACCAATCGACAGCTTTACCGAAAACGCCGAATACAATAATAATCAGGAAGATTCGACAATAGATCTTTCGTTATTGGAACAGCATGGAACAGACTATGCAGAAGAGGCTTTTACTCGCAGAATGGAAAATGAAGAGAAAAAGCGGAAACGAGCAAAATTCAAAGGATTATAATAACAGCTAAAATATAATTATATGCAAAACGAAGATGACTTAAGAGGTTTGGCTAAAGTAATGGAATTCATGCGAGCCATTAGTATTTTATTTGTGGTAATTCATATTTATTGGTTTTGTTACCAGTCTATTCGGGAGACAGGTATTAATATTGGTGTGATAGATAAAATTCTGCTCAACTTTCAAAATACAGCAGGATTATTCTCACATATCCTTTGGACAAAGCTTTTTGCCGTAGTATTTCTAGCTCTATCCTGTCTAGGAACGAAAGGTGTAAAAGAAGAGAAAATAACATGGAATAAAATATATGTATTCCTGTTCTTTGGGTTTATCTTTTTCTTTCTCAACTGGTGGATATTAGCTCTACCTCTGCCATTAGTAGCCAACACTGCCTTTTATATCTTTGCAATGACAATCGGTTATATACTGTTGCTAATGGGTGGATTATGGATGAGCAGATTGTTGAAAACAAATCTGATGGAAGACGTTTTTAATATGGAGAACGAAAGTTTTATGCAGGAAACACAGCTCATGGAGAATGAATATTCGGTCAATCTGCCTACATTATTTCAGTATCAGAAGAAACAATACAAAGGTTGGATCAATGTGGTAAATCCGTTTCGGGCAACTATTGTACTTGGAACTCCCGGTAGCGGTAAGTCTTTTGCTGTAGTCAATAATTACATAGATCAACAGATAAATAAAGGTTTTGCTCTGTACTGTTATGATTTCAAATATCCTGATTTGTCGACTATTGCTTACAATAAAATGTTGCAGTATGCAGACAGATATGATGTTGATCCTCAGTTTTACGTCATCAATTTTGATAATACTGAGCGTAGTCATCGTTGTAATCCGATCGCACCTGAATTTATGACGGATATATCAGATGCTTATGAATCAGCCTATACAATTATGTTGAACTTAAATAAAACTTGGATTCAAAAGCAGGGTGACTTCTTTGTAGAGTCACCAATTATTCTGTTAGCAGCGATTATCTGGTATCTGAAATTATACGATGGGGGTAAATATTGTACATTTCCTCATGCGATAGAATTTCTAAATAAACCTTATAAAGAGATATTTCCTATTCTTACAACATATCCTCAGTTAGAAAATTACCTTTCTCCTTTTATGGATGCGTGGCATGGAAATGCACAAGAACAATTGCAGGGGCAGATTGCCAGTGCTAAGATCCCACTATCAAGAATGATTTCGCCACAACTTTATTGGGTAATGTCGGGTAATGATTTTACATTGGATATCAATAATCCCGATGCTCCGAAAATATTATGTGTTGGTAATAACCCTGATAGGCAAAACATTTATGGAGCAGCACTTGGTCTTTATAACTCTCGTATCGTAAAGTTGATTAATAAGAAAGGTTTACTCAAATCGTCGGTTATTATTGATGAGTTGCCAACGATCTATTTTCGAGGATTGGATAATCTGATAGCAACTGCCCGAAGTAATAAAGTTGCCGTTTGTCTTGGTTTTCAGGATATATCGCAATTGACTCGTGATTATGGACGAGAAGAAGCTGATGTTGTGATGAATACGGTTGGCAATATATTTTCAGGGCAAGTTGTTGGCGACACTGCAAAAAATCTCTCAGATCGATTCGGAAAGGTTTTACAGAAGCGACAATCGATGACTATCAATAAACAGGATAAGTCGACTACTATTAATACTCAATTAGATGCTTTGATTCCGGCTTCTAAAATTTCAACACTCACTCAGGGAATTTTTGTCGGCTCTGTTTCTGACAATTTTGAAGAACGAATCGAACAGAAGATATTTCATGCTCAGATTGTTGTAGATACAGAAAAAGTATCTGTTGAAACGAAAGAGTTCAAACAGATACCTGTTGTTATGAATTTTCAAGAGGTTTATGATAAACCAATGAAAGATGTTATTGAGAATAATTACTACACTATTAAGAAAGATGTTACTCAGATTGTTGAGATTGAAATGGAGCGGATTATGAAAGATCCGAAGTTGAGTAAGTTGGTGAAGAAATGATATTAAGGGAGTGAACAATCAAAATAATTCACCTTGTAATTCTATATTTTTTATAGAAATGGTACTTCCAAATATTTTTCTTATTTCTGCTTCAGAAATTGTAGAAGGAATTGCAAATGCAAGAAACTGTGTAGCTCTAGAACATGCAACATAGATCAATCGTTGTTTTTCAGTTAGAGGCGTATTCGTCTTTTTCTTAAATTCTTTTAATGATATTGACTTTCCGGAGCTATTATTGTCCAAAAATAATAAGACAGCATCAGATGTTGCCCCTTTTACTTTGTGTATTGTTTTTACTGACAATCCATTATTTTTAGCTTTATCACTGTAATAAGTGTTGACTGACTCTGTTTTCAATTCTTTCATCTTTTTTCCTGATATTTTTTTACATGTTTGAAAATCCGGATTCTGTAGAAGTGAGAATTGATCTCGCATAAGTGACTCTGTTTTAGTAGTCCATTCTTCTAATGATAAATCTAATGAAGGAATGTTTAAGATGAATTTCATAATATTAGAGTTAAATAGAATATCAAATTCAATTTGTTGGAGAAAATCTTTTCTCTCCAGATATTCATTTAATTGAAATTTGCTATCAGCAACAACCTGCCTTATTTTATTAAAAGCATCATTAATGTTTCCGTCATAAAGATCTGATCTTGCCTTTAAAATAAGATATGGTGTTTTTGACTTCCAATAATTTAACTCTTGTGTTGTGCCCAACAATTTATTGCGTAAGCTATTTCCTCTCGTTAAAACAAAAGAATCTTTTAAATGATTTTTATTACAAATAGAATTGAAATCATTTATTATGTTGTCTATATTGGAATTATCATATCTATACACAACAATATCTATTTTCTTATCAATAACCTTGTGCGATATTATTTTAGGATCATTAGAGTTACGGAGGAGACTATATAAATCTATTATCCGTTGATTTGATCGCCTGTTTTCTGTTAAATACAGTCGATTCCACTCATTACTATTTATTTTATTTTCAAGTAACTCCGGCCTTGCATTTCTCCATTGATAAATACTTTGATATAAATCTCCAACATATTCAACATTGAGTGATCCACAAGTTCTTAGTTTATCAAATATTTTATGGTGAATTTCAGACGTATCCTGTGCTTCATCTATTATTAGATAAGGAAATCTTCTAGCTAATGCCTTTGCTATATTTTCATATTTATATAATATGTAGCATCCAATAAAGGAGGCATCTTGGCTATTAATAAAACCTTTTTTTACTTTTAGATTAAAAATTGCAGTTGCGTAATTATGCAAATCAGAATTATTTTCCACGCTTTTCCCTCTAAAAGAAAATCCCTGATATTCTTTCCAAAAATATGTTGGAGGATATTTAATATATGTTGACGACCCAAATTTCGTTATACTTCGGTCATATGTCTCTTTAATTACACCATTGTCATTATATTGTATTTTAAGCATCTTATCCATTAATTCATCATCATTGATTATTGATGGACGGGATTTTAGATTTGGGTAAAGATACCAAAATGACAATGTGATGTATTGAGTAATAAAACTATCAATTGTTGAAACAATATGGGGCTTGTGCAGAGAATGCCCATGCATTTCTTTATATTTACATAAAATTTCCTCGCATGCTTTATTTGTAAATGATAGGCATGCAACACCGGAATATGTCCCGTATTTTTCAACGCATTCACGACTAATAGCAAGCAGTTTATAGACAATACTTGTAGTTTTTCCACTGCCCGGACATGCTGTTAATATTGTATATCCTCTAGCTTTGAGATATTTTGATCGTTCCTCGGTTATTTCATAGTCCATTTTAAGAAATTAAATTACATGATTTATCGCAGATGAAATGTATGATGGAATTTTAAATTCTTCTTTTGCAACAGTCAAATCTGTTTCAATATATTCGGCTAACTCCTGACAAAATACAGCTTTTGAAGGTAGACTTTTCCATATGAGAATTGCAACATTTATTTGTTGGTCATCATTCATTTTAGAGTCTTTTATGTTATTTCTCAGATAATTCATATATTGATTAATTTCTGAAATTCTTTTTTCTGAAACTAATGTTTTTATAAACTTATAGAAAAATGAATTTTGAGTTTCTTCAATAGAAGAAAATACATTAGAACTACATATTTGATATTCTAGAGTTTTATCTCCTATTCCGATATGTATATTCTCTTGATTATTTTTTAGCGCTTGTAAATTTAAAGCCCTATTGCAAACATTAGCCTCTTTTATCGCTACTCTTAATTCATTTAATAATTTATAATCATCTTGGATAAGAGCATCAATATTATAAATATCTTTTTTAGAATCTGTAAATTGGTCTCCATCTGTGATTAAAGCAATTTTCAGAGGTAATCTCTTTTTTATATCAACTGAATTAAAAAGCAATAAGAACTGAGTAAATGCGACCCCATCTATATTTACAAGTTCAATTTGATGATCAGTCAATGGTTTTTCTATTACTTTAGAAAATGAATTTAAGATTAACTCTTCAGATATTCCTTCGACGAAAATACAACCTTTAGAGAAGAATAATTGAGATCGTGTTATATCAAGATAGCGTTGTAACATTCTTTTATATTTGGTTACATCATCTTTTTTAAGAGATGTTCCATTTTGTGTGTTTTTTATTAAATTCTCTTTTTCTCTATTTTGAAAACAGGCATTTATATTATATGCTTTATTATTCAATAATATTAAATTTTCAAATGGAACTCTTGAGGTTAAAGTTGGAGAATGAGTTGTTATAAATAGTTGACTATTTACATTAGAATCAGCATCCTTTAAAAATTGATAGAGGTTGACTTGAAGTTGTGGATGCAGGTGCGCTTCAGGTTCCTCTATCAATAAAATATAGTGAGATATTGAATCTTCATCATGACATTCTTTTATATCACTAAGAACTGTAGCAATATATATGAGATTGTTAAACCCTAAACTATTTTGCCATAATCTAAAACCTTCAGAAGAATCACTTGTTCCAAAAGGTAAATATGGTTTAATGACGTTAACTATATATTCTACTCTATTTTGTTCTATATGCACGCCAACCTCATTATTGAGATAATTGAACAATATATCTTTCAAGTTATTATTTATACCTTGTTTTGTAGAAATAACTTCATCTCTATCTAGTAAATCTTTATTGGCTTTTCTTATTATATCTTTTATTAACTCTTCAGATTGTGCCTTTTGTATTTTTCTCTTTATTACTTTTCCTAATAAATTATTTTTAGTGCTCATTAGATCTCTCGTGCTATCCCTAAGAGCTCCCAAATAATAAGACTTAAAGTATTCATAGGTTTCATAATCGGCCTTTTGACCCTCTTCTTTCCCCATATAAAAGGAAGTCCAAATACGTTCATTATCTTTAATCTCGAAGGTGATGGTTACTCTGGCAAATATAGCATCATCATCAATAACTAAATATTGATGATATGCCCCTTTTTGTTCGTCACTAAGATCTTCAAATGTATACTCTATCGATATTTTATTAGACCGAACAACAGTCTTAACTCCGTTATTTGTTTGTACTTCTTGATGAAAGTCTTCAATATTAATATCAATATCTCTCATAGGACTTCCCCATGCATAAAATAAGCGAATAGCATCAATAAGTGTAGACTTACAACAGCTATTCTCTCCGATAATAACATTTAATTTTGAGTGAAATTTTACAAATAACTCTTTTATTCCTTTATAATTCTTTATGTGAATAGTACTTAGATGCATAAGATTAATATTTATAGACTTTCCAAATTACAGAATCCATTTAGCTTCAACTTGATACGAACAAATATACAAATAATTCTGCCCAACTCAGACAAATGATGACACCAGATGTCATTAGGTGACAGTTCTTTTGTAATCAATTATATACCTATATTTTCATTCTAAATTAGTAAAGCATTGCTATTGATGCATCACTAATTTTGATAAAATGAATGAAAAAGTAAATGACCAAGAAATTCTGCTGGTCACAGAAAAAGATAGTAACAACCTAAATGTTGTCAGCGGTATCAGTGAAGACGGAACACCTAAAACCGTCAAACCAACTAAAGAGAATGAACCCGCTTTCCTAAAAATCGACAAGAATGCCGATGTATTAGAAAACTTCTTCAAAAACTTCTTGAGCCAGAGTAAAGATCCTACACACTTTCATTTCTTTAAAATACCGTTAGAGCTATTTGAGAGTATTACACCTGTTCTCAAAGAAATGCTGAAAGATTCGGATAATCCATCCAATAAAGAAGCATTGGATGCCTACAAGATATTACCTGAAGCTTTTGCACCAAAAGAATATCAGGCATTGGATGAATCGCGTATTAATTGGGATCAATTAGCCGAGTTAGGTATCACCAAAGAAAAACTCGATAGATCAGGTAGCCTAGAACCGATGCTGAACTGGCAAAAATCACCCGTACTCCTTACCATCAAAACCGAGGCTTTGGGAGAAGCTGTCTATTCTGATGCCCGTTTATCTTTCAGAGAGGATGCGGAAGGCAACCTTAGACTCCGTATTCACAATATACGTAATGCACCCGAGCTCAATTATCCATTTATGGGAGCAACATTCACAAAAGAAGATAAAGAGAACCTTCGCCAGACAGGTAATGCCGGAAGACTGATTGAGATTGAACCTAAAGAAGGTATGAAGATGAATGCTTTTGTCTCTATCGATAAGCTGACCAATGAACTGGTAGCACTTCGTGCCGACAGGATAAAAATACCCGATGAGTTTAAAGGCATCAAATTAAGTGAAGAACAGAAGAAAGATCTGGCAGAAGGAAAAGGTGTGTATTTGAAAGATATGAAATCGAAGAAAGACACCTTGTTCAATGGTACTGTTCAGATTAATGCAGATAGAAGAGGTCTTGAAATATATTTTGGAAATACCCCCAGGCAAAGCCAATCCCAACATCAATCCGAAAGCCAGCAAGTGCCTCCAAAGTCTTTCCGCAAGAAAGAACTGACCGAAGATCAGCAGATGAGCCTGAATGAAGGAAAAACCGTTTATGTCAGCGGTCTTACCGATCGCAACGGGAAAAACTACAATGGCTACATCACATGGAAACCCGAGACGGGTAAAACCGACTTCATGTTTGCTACCGATTACAAGAAAGCATTAGAACAAGGAACCGTTAAGCCCGATGACCGGCACAAGGTTCAGGTTGCCGTTAATTCGGACGGAAAAACCAATGAAGCTACCAAGAAAGTAAAAGAACCGTTAGAGCAAGGACAGACCACACCAACCGAGAAACAGAAAGAAAAGCAGGAGAATAAGCTAGAACAGGAAGAGTCTCAGCAACAATCCCGGGGAATAAGAAGATAACATATAAATCCCTATATTTACCACTGATTTCTACAACCTTACTATCATAGGCGGCCAACCGTATCGGGAGGTACTTCGGTTAGCTTGTAACTTTGAGAAATTAGTGGAGGCTCTCGGGGAAAGGAAAACCCGGGAGCCGTTCTGCTTTTATAAGCAAATCCCTTATACCACATTATTAAAAACGGTCTGCCGACCTCCACTAATTTCCATCACAATGAAAACTAAAAATAACCGGCAGGAGTTGTCCTATTACGGACTACTTCTTCATTCCTATCTTCAGGAAAGCCATCCCGACAAAACAGGAGACTCCCAATTTATTAAAATAAGAGCTGATATTGCAGCTGAAGCTTATTCTGATGCAATAAAAGACGGTTATTCTCACGACCGGGCCGAAGAAATAGCCTGTAAAGCTTTATATGAAGGGCTTTTGTTCTCCAAGTTCGATACCGTCCGTACGATTCTCTTAGAGGAATTTTCCTATATCCCCGAAAGCGAAGTCTTTCAAAAAACAATCTTACTGCTCCCTCTCTGTGAAGAAGTCTTTAGAGAATATACCCTGCATGATGAGTTTGCGTATTCTGCCGAATACAATCTACTCTATACGGAACTGGTTGGATTAATTGATATATGGGAGGACGAACATGAGCTATAATAAGAAGGCTCATCTCAGAGCCAATATAGATGCGATCAAGGTTGTCTTTACCCTTGAAAAAGAACAACGCCCTGCTACCGAAATAGAGCAGGATATATTAATGGAATATACCGGATTCGGGGGGCTCAAATGTGTACTTAATCCTGTCAATAGTCTGGCAGATACAGCAGCATGGGCAAAATCCGAGTTGGAGTTATTTCCGATGGTTGCCGAACTACATCGGGTAATAAGGGATAATACCGATTCCGCTATAGAGTATAAGCAATATATCAATAGTATAAAGAACTCGGTACTGACAGCTTTCTATACTCCGCCTTTAGTTGTTCAGGCTCTAGCCGATACATTCAGTGATAACGATGTACAGATAAATACCCTGTTAGATCCATCGGCTGGCATGGGTGGTTTTTCCTCTGCTTTTTCTTTCCGCTATCTCAACGCTGATATCATCAATTTTGAAAAGGATCTGCTGACAGGTAGAATACTTTCCTTTATCAATCCAGATGATAAAGTTATTATAGATGGCTTTGAAACGATTGAGAGCCGATATAATAATCATTTCGATGTGGTTACTTCCAATATTCCTTTTGGAGAGATGAGTGTATTCGATGCAGAATTTATGAAAACAGATAAACTGCATAGGGATTCTACTCGGGCCATTCACAATTATTTCTTTCTGAAAGGAGTGGATACATTGCGTGAAGGAGGACTAATGGCATTTATTACCTCTCAGGGAGTCTTGAACTCACCCAATAACCAGACAGTTCGCCAATGGCTGATGAATAATACCAATCTGGTATCAGCTATCCGTTTACCGAATAACCTCTTTATAGAAAATGCAGGAACAGAAGTCGGTAGTGACTTAATCGTTCTGCAAAAAAATACACAAAAGCAAGAACTAACCCGTCCAGAGAAAAAGTTCCTGACAACTTATGAGCTTTCATCCGGTATAACAATTAACAGCAGCTTTGAGAACCTGCAACGAATAGTCCATACCAAAGGATTTACAGATACCGATCCTTATGGACGGCCGGCGCAGGTATTCTTACACGAAGGAGGAATAGAAGCTATTTCTTCTGATTTAAAGCAAATGTTGAATACAGATTTTAAACTGAATCTCGATTTGAACTTATACTATAAATATTCAACACAAAATCAAAAAGCTGTTCAAAATACATCTGCAATAAATAACAAGTCTCAAGTAGCAGAAGAAAAAACTAAAGTTATTGAGCTGAATGTATCACAACCAACCATGTCATTATATGATTTGTTTGGATTTACAGAAGCTGAACGTACGCAGATTAAGCCGAATCGAAGAAAACGGACTTCGCCGCCCAACCAGAAACCTGTACAGTTAAGTTTGTTTTCCTCCAATGAGAGACAAAAGCCTGAACCCAAGCCCGAACAAGTTATCAGGGAAGAGAAACCAAAACCACCGATGGAACTTCGACCATTCTCCGGTATATTGGAAGAATACCATAAACAAGGCTCATTAGTCAAAGATGACGGGCAGATCGGCTATCTGAAAGAACGTTACAGGACAGATGCCATGTTTCAGCCTTTAGATCTACCTATGATACAACAGTCAAAAGTTGACAGGTATATCCAACTACGGGATGCATATCATAAATTGTACGATTATGAAGCCAAAAAACTTGTTGAAGAACCTGATTTACGAAAAGACCTGAATACCTCTTACGATTCCTTTTTCAGATTGTACGGAAATTTGAATGATAAGAAGAATCTGGATATAATCAAGATGGATGCTTCAGGTACAGCTATTCTTGCATTAGAACGCAGGATAGACGGAAAATTACAAAAAGCAGATATATTTCAGAGGCCTGTAAGTTTTAATCCTGACGAGGTAAAACATGCAGAAACATCTCGCGAGGCTTTAGTGGCATCATTAAACAAATATGGAGAAATCCATATGGATTACATGCTCTCGCTATTGGATAATAAAAAGCGGGAAGAGGTATTGAATGATCTGGAAGGACAGATCTATTTCAACCCGATGATACAAAATTTTGAGATACGGGATAAATTTATTTCAGGCAATGTAATTGAAAAAGCAGAGCAAGTCAAAGACTATCTCACTAATTATCCTGATGATTTGGCATCACAAACCTCACTTAAAGTATTGGAGGAATCTATTCCGCAACCAATCCGCTATGCTGAACTAGATTTTAACTTCGGAGAACGCTGGATACCGATGCAAACCTATCGGGATTACGCCAGTACACTCTTTGAAACCAATGTGAATATTGAATACTATGCTTCCCGTGATGATTTTACGGTCAATTCAGAACGAAGTAACCTGATCATTAATGAAAAGTTTGCTGTACAAAGTGAAAAGCAGCTTTTTACAGGTATCCATCTGATGAAGCATGCACTGCTTAATACAACTCCGAATATCACCAAGACAATTGAAGTATTGGATGAGAACGGGGAACGTAAAAGTGTAAAAGTCGCAGACCCGGAAGCAATCCAATTAGCAAATTCGAAAATAGACGAAATCCGGAACGGCTTTACGGATTGGCTTAATGAACAATCCCCCGAATTTCAGAATAAGCTCGCTGATTTATACAATAAGAAATTCAACTGTTATGTCCGCCCTGAATACGATGGTTCACACCAGACATTTCCTGATCTTGACCTGAAAGCATTGGGTATTGTTGATTTATATCCGAGCCAGAAAGACTGTATCTGGATGCAAAAACTGATAGGTGGTGGTATCGCAGATCATGAAGTAGGTGGCGGGAAGACGCTTATTATGTGTATTGCAGCCTATGAAATGAAACGATTAGGGTTAGCTAACAAACCGATGATATTAGGGCTAAAAGCCAATGTACACGAAATAGCTCATACCTTTAGAACAGCATATCCAAATGCAAAGATTCTATATCCGGGTAAGGAAGACTTTACACCAAGTAAACGGGTAAAGATTTTTAATGATATTAAAAACAACAATTGGGACGCTGTTATATTAACGCATGATCAATTTGGCAAACTGCCTCAATCTCCCGAAATGCAGCAACAGATATTCCGAACAGAACTGGATTCGGTCGAAGAGAATCTTCGTGTTATAGAACAGATTGAAGGTAAATCTGCTTCCAAACGTATGTTACGGGGATTGGAAATAAGAAGACAGAATCTGGAGGTAAAGCTGAGTGTGCTTGCCGATACGATAAAGAACCGGACAGATGATGTGGTAGATTTCAAAATGATGGGAATTGACCATTTGTTTGTAGACGAATCTCATCAATTTAAGAACCTGACTTTTACCACTCGACATGATCGTGTTGCAGGCTTAGGTAATCCTGAGGGAAGCCAGCGAGCCTTGAATATGCTCTTTGCTGTCCGTACCATACAGGAGCGTACAGGTAAAGACTTAGGAGCAACATTTCTTTCGGGGACAACCATATCTAACTCCCTTACAGAATTATATCTGTTATTCAAATATCTTCGTCCGAAAGAATTAGAGAATCAGGGTATCAATTCTTTTGATGGATGGGCAGCTATCTATGCCAAGAAAACTACAGATTATGAATTTT
>JBKECE010000029.1:0-2108 GCA_047974325.1 Dysgonomonas sp.
AAGTAGCGGAAAGCATTGACATTAGTCAGGACAAAAAATTCAATTTTGAGTTTCCAAGAGAAAACGCATTTGGAAAATTCGATATGATATTTACCAATCCGCCATTTGGAGCAAAGGTGGAGGTTGATCGCAGTATATCGAGCCGATATGAGTTGGGACACAATCCGGTGAAAGATGCTTATGGCAATTATGTATTTAATGGTGCTGTAAAATCAAGCGAAGCTCCCGAAGTTTTGTTTATCGAACAATGTTACAATTTTCTGAAACCGGGAGGCAAAATGGCAATTGTGTTGCCCGATGGCATATTAGGAAATCCAAATACAGAATCGGTTCGTGCTTGGATATTGGAACGTTTTAAGTTGTTGGCTTCGGTCGATTTGCCAGTAGAAACATTCCTTCCACAAGTTGGTGTGCAAGCTTCTTTGCTGTTCTTGCAGAAAAAAACAGCAGAAGAAAAACTGATTGCAGTGGCCGAGGAAAACTACGACGTGTTTATGGCGATTGTTGAAGCCGTTGGGAAAAACCGTCGTGGTGTTCCGACATATGTACGTGATGAAGATGGAGCGGAATTGCTGTTTAATGACAAGAAAGAATGGTTGAGTATGGATGAGAAAGGCAATATGATACCCAAAAGCCGGAATGAGCGAGTTAAGCGGTTGGATGATGATTTGCCGAAAGTGAGTGAGGCGTATAAAGAATTTTTAAAAGAAGAAAAGTCATGAAAACGGGAGCATTAAATAGCAAGGAAATTAATGTCTCGATGAGGATAGACGGAAGCTTTCACCTATCGGACGGCGTTATATTGGAACGCGAAATATTGAAACATCCTCATAAACAATTAGTTGATTTTTGCAGTAATATATTTACGTCAGGGCGTAGCAAGCGTGTATATACAAAAAAAGAGCATGGCTATCCTTATTTGAGTAATTCAGATGTGGTCGCACAAAAAACTTTTGATTCATGTAACTATAACTCTCGTAAGTATGGTTATGATAAATCTGCTTTTCTGAAAGAAGGGATGATTTTAACTGGAAGAGTTGGAGCAATTGGACAAACAGCCTATGTAACGAGGGAATTTGACGAAAAAGAAGTAATGGGCTCTGACAATATTATCAGAATTGTTACAAATCCGTCTGAATACAGCGGCTATATATACTCATTTCTTTCTTCGAGAGTTGGGAATATATTACTTTGGAAGTTGGCAGCTGGTGGTGTTCAACCATATATAACCGACCAAATGGTTAAAAATATTCCAATTCCTATTTTTCCCGAGTCCAAGCAACAAGAAATTCATAATCTGATTGTTGAATCGGCAAATTTGAGAGTGGAGGCTAATCGGTTGTTGGAGGAGGCAACAGAATATTTTGATGAATTATTGAAGGATGAGGATGCTGCTAACAGTGGAATCATTTCCATTCGCAATATGCGGAATCGCTTTGATTCATACTCTGTTTTAGAAAACAGCACAATAGATACAATAATAGAAAAGTACCCGATTGAATGGATTCCTATAAAATCTATATCAGAGAAAATATTTATAGGTCCTCGTTCAAAACGAAATTACGTAGCAAAGGGTATTCCGTTCTTGTCTGGCTCAGAGTTACAAAAATCTAATCCAACTAAAGTGGAGAAATTTTTGAATATCAAAGATGCGACTCCTTTTATTGTAAACAAAGATTGGATTTTAATCACGCGTTCTGGTACGATTGGGAATGTAAGCTATACACTCCCAATTTTAGACGGTTATGGAGCCACTGATGATGCAATAAGAGTAGTAGTTAAATCAGAGTCAACACTGACTTCCAAATATTTATTTGCTTTCTTAGCTTCTAAATTTGGCAAAAAATGTATTCAGAAGGATATTTTTGGTTCAGTGATACAGCATATAAACGAAGATCAGTTAGGAAATATTCTGATACCGATTCTTGATGTTGACAAAATTGAAAAACAGATAGAAAAATATTGCTTGTTTCTCAATAAAGCAATAATTAAAGAAAACCAAGCAATCTCCCTTGTAGAAAAAGAAATAGAATCATGGCAACAATCATAAATCCGAAGTTTAATACTGGTCCGGTAAATGCAGGCGAAGAGCGACTTTTGAAGTTTTT
>JBKECE010000084.1:0-28876 GCA_047974325.1 Dysgonomonas sp.
CCACCGTTGACACTATTATTTTCGGGATAATGCAATTTTTCGAGTGTCGCTGTAGATGTTCCACTAACAGTAAACCCTACTATTGGTCCCTGAACAAAATTCCACAAAAGATGCAGTCCTATGGCAAACCACAAATTACGAGTATAGATATAAGCCGAGCCGAGCAATATACCTGCCAGAAAAAGATTAAACATCGGCAACAGAGCTGTATTCGGATTGAACAAGTGAGCCAGAGAAAAAAGCAAAGAAGAGAGAAGAAGTGCTGCATGACGGTTCATACAATCCATTAAATTGCCAAGGATAAATCCGCGTGAAACCATTTCTTCTAGGACAGAAACACAAGCAAACAACATTAAAGACCAAAGAAGATCGGAAATATTGACGCTAACACTTTCCACTGCAATCTGATCAACTGATGTGAGAATTAAAAATCCTGCGATCATGATCAGGCAACCTATTGCAGAACCTATTAGCAGATCGGGCAACCGTTTGCGGAAAGAAAAGCCTAACGAAATAAAACTCTTATGATTCACATATCGCCGAAAAACATAAACAGTGAGAAATGAACCGATAAGCGATGCCAAATATATAATCGCATTTTGTTTTGGGGTGAGAATCTCTGTATTTAAAAAATCTGCACCTGCAAGAAAAGCTCCTGAAAGTTGAAGTATACCCGTGACACACAGCCATGCCACAATGAATAATACAATGATGGCTAAAGTATGTATTACTTGTTTTTGTTTGTTGTTTTCCACTATTTCCATCGAAAAGATAAAATTATAATTTTATTATCTTCTGAGTTTTGACAGACCCATCGATGAAAACGATCCTTGCTGTGTAGATCCCGTCTGATAGTTTAGATACATCTATAACAGAACCTTGATTTCTGACAGACAAAGCTCCTGACAGGTCAAAAACAGAGACTTGTTTCACTTGTTTATTACTATTGATCTCAAAACTTGCTTTCACGGGATTCGGATAAATCTGCACATAATCCACATTGCGACCAGACGACACTTCAATGCCCGAAATTTTTCCGCTTGTCGTTCCTATCAGATACAACGATAACGGAAAATTACCTTGTGCTCCATTAAAAATTGCTTCCGGCACGGAAATGGTAAAATTATGATCTCCCGCTGCCAATTCGCCTAAATGAATGATCCTGTTATCTATAACATCACCCGGACACCAATTACTGAAAGATTGCCACGCAGCATCACTTTTTGGACTTGTACCATATATACCATTTGACTGGGTATTATATTTACGGAACGGTTCACAACTTGTTCTTCCGGGTTTATAAATCAAGACCGTATCATTGTCGAAAGTCACATAATGCATTCGCCGATTATATTCCTCTCCTCCACTATTTGCACCATGATTGGAAGTGATCAAAACAAATTGTGCATCTGACAAATTTTTATCAACTTTGAATGATGCACTTCTTATAGTTTTACCTATCTCTGTAGTTGCATCTGCTGAATAATTGTTGAAATTAGCCTGCATAAACAAAGGAATCAAGACATTATTATCACTCACGTCTACAGTATTGGCTGTCACAAATTCAACTGAACCGTAAAAAACATCACTACGTCCTCCGCAACCGGAAACCTGAGTGTTCGCAGCATAGGGAACTCCAAATATATCGAGCTCTATCCATAGATCATATTGTTCGAGCAGATATTTATCTTTGAAGATATGGCTTAGATAGTCGACCCGGAAAGTATAAGGTACAGTTTTAGGATTAATGTTCTTGTTCATAAATGGTGTAATAAAACGCCCCAATTCGATACGCGAAACACTATCTGGGTTGTAAATTTCTTGTCCTTTGGGCACGAGAGCCAGATTCACATTACCTATACGATCATAGTTGTCACAAGCCGCTTCGACAAGAATATTCATAACAATAGAATCTCCAAAATGCGCCAATTGTTCAGTTGAGAGTCTTGTTGTGCAAAGGCTCGTTTTAAGTCTTACAACACCTTCCGGTGCAGGCTCGATTGATTCGGCAAGTTTTTCTAATGTATTGTATCCGTCATAAAACAAAACATTGTCGATGACTTTTATCGATGTTTGAGACACTGCTGCCTCAGAATAAAATAGAGTTATTACAAATAATAAAAAAGATATAGATTTTGTCATAAAAAAAACTTTTTGAATCACAATATATTATTATAATGCAAATATAACACTTTTACAAGAGCAATCCTCTTCAAAAGCATATTATAGCACTAATATGTTCAATATAAAATACCTTCTTCAGAGTTGTATACTACAACTTTTATAAATAATTTTGAATGCTAAAAAAATAGATAATATTCAATGCAAGAACCAATTGTTACATATCGTCAGGCTTCGATACTTAAAGAGTTAGGTTTCGATCTAAAGACAAAACATTACTATAACATTCTGGATGAGACACTATATCTGGCCGAGAATGAAGAGATGCTGCCCAGTGATTTTAATGCAACCGACATATATATTTCAGCACCAAGCATATCACTAACTCTGGCATGGCTGAGAATAGAACAAAAAATGGCGTGTGGTGTGTTTCCAGCCGCCAGTGAGAACAAAAAAAACACTATCGGATACAATTGGCGGTATTACATGAAAGATGAAGACGATTTTTCGGTTTGTTATGAAAGTAACACATTGAACCCTTTTCCAAATTACCAACTAGCAGAATCTGATCTATTAAGTAAGGTTCTGGAGAGTCTTACTAAAAGAAATTAGAAAAGAAACGTGCGCGCTGCCTTATCATTTTCTGGAAAGTTGCCTTATCTCACAACAGGCGGAGGCGTTTGCAATATATTGAATTGTTCGTTGCGAAGTAATGTGTACAATCCTTGTGTTGTTGCTTTTGTTCCCAATTCCAATACAAGGATACCTGTTTCTATATTTATGTAGTATCTTCCGTTCGCATCGTTTTCTATTGCAAACCATTGTAACAGTCCTGATTTCATAAAATCAGTTCCCTCCCAGGATAAATGGACTGTGCGCAGGTCAAATTCTAATCTTTGGTTTTTATATCCTTCTATTATTATTTTTCCATTCAGTATATAAAGAATACCACTTGCCTGAAAACCTTTAAATTTGATCAGTCGGTATTGATACTTTGCACTGTTAATCCTTACCGGAGCTTTAATCGTAGCATCTCCATGTATATTCTTAAAGAGCTTGTTCCGCTTTGCCTTCCGACTATAGTATGCTCCTAAAACGATAACCAATACCAATGCTATAGGAAGAAAGCACAATAGTATGATCAAGACACATATGAAAGCATCATTCATCGGCTATAGATTATGTCGTGGTTATAAATCTTTTGATGTGATGTTGATCTGAAAAAGATATTTATTATCCGCATCATTATATAAATATTTCAATGTTGCACCATATTTGAGCAGAGAGACAAACAGCTCTTGTCCTTTCAGAGCAGACACCATAATTTTTTTTCTTGAATCAACAAAAGCGGTGGTATCGGATAAGTTTGCGACAGGCGAACCCTGTGTGCAAATATATGAATATTGCATAATGAGTCCCGGCAATGTTTTCACCTCCATCAACTGAACACCTCCATCAAGTATCATCGGAATATGTGGTTTAGTTTCTTCCACAATTTTATCCATCTGAGCGACGGCTTCTTCATCTGTCTTCAATTCAATTGTGACAATCCCGGGTTTAGCCATAGGCTGATCATAATCTTGTGGAGTTATCGTGATTTCAGTCACTTTTTGTCCATCCTTGTCTTTGTATGAATATATAACTGTGATGCCAAATTCTTTTATTCCTGCAAAAAATGGTTGGTTTTGCAGATCATAAATTAAGATCGGTTTAGATTCTTTTTCAAAGTAACTCGCATCCAATGACTTCGAATTTATTCCAGATGTGGTCAGATTTATTTTTAGTGTTTTATTTGGGAGCACTTCCATATTTTCGAGTCTGGTGAGCACATCAATTTGTTGTGGGCATTTTTTATTTTGCTCATCGACCATTACTTCCATAAACTTCTGCACAGCAGTGTCTTTTTTGCACTGAACCATGAGTGCCGCAGTTCCCAATATGAGAGTAAAGATGATCAGCTTTCTCGAAAGATTATTTTTCATAGCAATTGTTGGTTTTGAATTTGTGTCTGACAAAGATATATAAAAAACAGATATACGGAAAAGTTTCAAATATAATAAAAAACGCCCATTTTATTTGGGCGTTTCCTTTTAATTCTTCCAATTTATTAGACGAATCAATAATTCTAAAGTACAAAGGACTTTATTGAAGTCTGATAAGCCTATATCGAAGCTGTTGTATAGCTTCCACATAGTCATCTATGATGGCCTGAGTGAATGCTTCTGTAAACAGTTCGCGACCTTGTTCTGCATATGCATAGAAGTCTGTTGCATGAGCAACAATATCTTCCGGTCTTTCTGTTTCGGGGATCACTATATCCAGATCACCAAACAATGCATAAGAAGTCTCTACCAATCTGTCAGTGTTATCCAACAAATCACCAATAGCCTGATCTAATGCTATGTGTTGTGAATAGCTGCTTTTACCTGTAACATGCCAGTGATATAACTTAAGGCTTGAATTGAATGCGAATAGTTTTCCTAAATATTCACCGACTTCAGCACTTGCTGATTTAACTTTTGATTTTGACTTCACTTCTGATTTGCTCATAATTTTTTAGTTTTAATTTATTATTTATATTGTTTTGTGTTGTTGAGTCCTATTATCTAATTGAACAAATTAAAACACCAATTTGTTTACTATACAACTTTACAAATAGCTATAAAAAAACTAAAATAAAAAAAGTCTGTCTTCTCTGGTAAATTTACAAACAAAAAAATTGAATCAGCAAGCGATCATATTTAATTTTGTTTCTATATTTACCACAAATCTTGACATAAATCTTAACATAAACAATTCCCAAATGAGAAAAAAATTAATGTTCGCTATCTATTGTGTGCTAGCCATAAATGCCTATTCACAAGATACAATCAAAGTTCAACCAGTTCAAACCCCTGAGGTTGTGGCAGTCCCTGCCGAAAAAACAACCGATACCGCTGCACCTGTAACACAGATCATTCAATTGCCTGATAATAGTGCGGCAAATGCGAATGTATTGAATTCTATGGATTCTTTGAAAACAAAACTAGACGTATTGAAATCCTTAAACGAAGGAGGGAGCAAAGACGGCATCATCATTGTTGGAAACAATGTTATTGTCGGCAATAATAATACGATCTATGTAGTAAATGAACGCGCCCAACTAAAAGATGTGATGAAACGAAAGAAGAAAGAATCCGAAAAACCTTTCAGCAACCGATTCATGGATCATTTCAGCATCAGTCTCAAAGCATCAACAATGGGTCCAGGTGTGGAGATTGCGACTTCTCTGTCAAAAAATTTCACCCTGCGTGCAGGTTATAGCTACATGGACTACACCACTAACAGTTTCAAAATTAAAACAGACGATGAAAATATCAGAAACGCTGTTGTCGGCAACTTTGATCCCAAATATAAAACGGAAGCAGATTTGAAGTTTAATAATGGAAATGCAATGGTAGACTTCTATCCGATGGCTTCGGGAGTGTTTCACATCACAGCAGGAGCATATTTCGGAAGTGCAAGAGTGAAGTCGGTCGGTGCTTTGGTTGATGCAAACGGCAACAAAGTATCATTCAACGATCCTTCCAACCCGCCAAGTGTAAATTTGGATGACTATGCGCTCACCGTCAATTCCGATGCAACTCTGAATTTTGAAATGGAAATGGGCAACGTCATCAAACCCTATGTAGGCATAGGATTGGGAAGAACAATACCCAGAAGCAATTTTGGAATAGCTTTTGAACTCGGTGTTTTATATCAAGGTGATTATGTTATCAAACAAAATGGCAAAGAACTGGAGCAAAAGAATAACCTTCACGAGAGTTTTAAAAATGCAGGCGATTATACGAAATGGATGAAATATTATCCAATTGCAAACCTGCAACTTATATACAGATTCAAATAAAAAAGAAAAAGTATCTTAATGCTAAAAAGAGAAACAGGAGGCTATGATAAAAACCATAAGCCTCCTGTGTTTTTTATAAGATATACTGCTGTTTAAGACAGTTTATTCTCTCACCAATGGCAGTGTAGAACAACGAAGCAATCCTCCCATTTTAGAGATTTCATAATATGGTATTGTTTCTACCATGATGCCCCATTCATCTTGAAGATGATTATTGAGACGGGTAAAACGTTCTTCACTGACAACAATTGATGGAGATATGGAGAAAATATTTGAATTCATGAAATACATTTCCTCTCTCGTGATCTCAAACATATTATCTTTTCCAAACAAATCTACCAACATCTCATATTCTTTCACATTGCGAAATCCATCCTTAAAAATTATTGCTTTACCATTGCCAACAGGCATGAAAGTGCAATCCAGATGCAAAATGCCTTGTCGCGGATCAGTATCGTTTTTCACCAGTTCAAGTGGCATAAACTGCTTGTTTGGATACAACTCACGCAAAAAATCGATTGCATACTTGTTCGTCCGTGCAGTTTTAAAGTGTGGATAATCAGGTTCTGTATACGTCCCCACAAAAACTATATCATTAAATAACACAATGTCTCCTCCTTCGACATGCACTTTTTCTGGAAGATTGTATATTTTATTAAATGCAATCTGGCTATATATCGGTGCATACGCTTCCTGTTCATCGGCACGATCAGGAATTATGTTCGACGTGATTATCTTATCATCGATTACAAAAGCTACATCACGTGCAAAAACCTGATTGCAATTCGGCAAGATGAACGGACGCAGCACTTCTACATTGTGCTTGCGAAGTACATTTTCGAGACAGAGCATTTCGTTCACCACGTCTTCTTCGTGCGGATAAGTTCCGTTTTTTACGTGCTCATACGATTTTGCATCATAAGTTTCCTCCAGAGTTGGTTGTTTTCCTATGGAATAAGGCTGCCCAATAACAACGGTTTTGAGTGTCGATATTTCGTTCTGTACATTCAATATCATACGGTTTGTTTTTGTGGCAAAGATATAGGTTTCGTTCCATAAAAGGGGTATCAAGCCTTTTAAAATATTTATTTTCTGAGAAGGCTTTTTTCGTGATTCAGAATTTTATAAACTTACGGTTTTGTATTTTTCCATTTTTTCCTTTTACTGTCACAATATATACACCTTTTGACAAAGAACTGATGTCCACCACCTGCATATTTTGAGACCCACCTACCCGTTTGCCCGAAATATTGAATACATCAAGCGATGAAATTTCACCATAAACAATAAGAGCATTGGATGTTTGATACATATCCATATTGTCATCAGCATTGAGATTGAGAGATGAATTATTTTCTATTTTTTTATATCCCGACAGCAATAATTCGGAAATCCGCATATCACCTCCATCACTCCGTGAATTAACAATTTGAACAGACACCGGTGCTTTCGTTTTACCCACGATATCAGCAATGTTGACGGTGTATGCACCTTTTGACAGTTCGGATGTTTTTTCCGTCCATGCAGACTGCCCTTCCAACTTATACTTCACCGTCAGTTTACGAGTACCTGTAAAATATAACTTCACCTGAAAGTTGCACAAGCTTTTCAGATCAAATTGCACACCTTCCGTCTTAGCCAATTTTAAACAACCATTCGTGTAAGATATCTCGGACGGAAATGCATATGCAGCATCAATGGTTCCACCTGTGATGAAACTAAGAGAATCGGGCAAAACAGAATCTTGAAAAGGATACCAATTGGCATAATACTGTTCTTCGTAAGTGTTGCCTTCATCGTCTGTCCATTCATCATTCGGATCGGTTGGTGTTATATCAGGTACACTTCCGTCATTTTCCGGCATCACCAGCGTGTAGACATTATTATCAATGCCAAATTCAAAAGCACCCATATCGGCAGTTGTTCCCATGAAGGGTATTGATATCGTTTTGCTATATGTAGGATATTTTACATCTTCAGCATAGAAATTAGTGATACTCTGCCCTGCATCTATAAATTTACTTCCTGATTTTAAACGTCCAAAATTGAGAGGTAGATTACCATCACTCTGACGATCTGCAATTGCATCATTGTATGCAAGACTGATAAATTCTGATGTGTAGTCTCCGATTTTAGGTGTAATGGTTCCACTACCATTCGGATTCGGCACTTTGTTCCGATCACTATATTTATCGCACCCATCAAAAGTGATCCAACTGCAATTTTCAGCATCTACCGTAGATGCAGCATTAAATTGATGATTACGTTCGCCTGCCAAAAAGCCAATATCATTTCTCAAATACCATTTGCCATAGGTCGGAGCATCATTACTGAATCCATAGTTTATAGCATTGCGTACCGACACACAGTTGATCATATATGTGCCTTCAGCATGGTTGTTCTGATCAAATCCTTTCTTGAGATTATCGGTCGAGATGCAATTGGTGAAAATATGTGCTCCATTAGACATGTCTCCGCCTTGCTTTCCACCACCCATCTTAAAACCGTTGCCGTTACCTTTGTCGTATCCGTTTTTCATTGTCCAGCAATTGTTCACAACAATCGGGAAATAGACATAATACAAATCCCAGCCATCATCAGAATTATTCCACGAACGACATCCGTGAAATTCATTTCCCGGCCCGGGGAACAATTTGATAGCAAAACCATCAGCATTGCCACCGCTGGTCGAAGGATCATAATTATTATAAGAATCGCAATTGAGTATAATATTGTATCTACCAAAGTAAAAATCCGGATTGCGAGTATTCTCTCCATTTGATCCTTTACCGAACCCGATTTGCAAACCTGTGTCTTTATTATCTCGGAATGTGCAGTTTTCTATAACAGTGAAACTTCCTTCCATTTTCATGCCATTGTCACCTGCATTACAAATCGTGAGACCTTTATAATGCCAATAATTTGCTCCTATTTTTTGATAAATACCACGCGAATTATCGTTGTAAGGAAGTGCCTTGAAATTGAAAATAGGCTTCTCGTTCTGATAGGCGAAGAGGCATATCCGTGCATCTTTTGTTCCCGTATTTGTAATATTGACTGTGTTTTCAGGAAAATATTCTCCACCGCGCACATAGCAAACATCTCCCGGAGCGAGCACCGAGATCGCTTTATCGAGTGTAGCAAAAGGCTGGGTAAAACTTCCGTCATTGCGGTCGTTTCCATCAGTTGCAAGGTAATAGTCTTTTGCTGAAATGATGCCTGCCGAGGTCAAAAGCAGACAGGCGAATAAAAGTCGTAAATAATTCTTCATTATTCCTGTGTTTTTGTTGATTGATATTAAAAGGTTAAATTCTAAAATCAAAATTAAAACGAAAACACTCCCTCAAATGGATATTTTTTGACTCTAATAGGGTTATTTTTTGACCATCACACCTTAATTCAAATAATGTAACTGTCAATCGCCTTGTTGTTCTTTCTTATATTCCGATGGCGAAACACCGTATTTCTTTTTGAAACATTTACTGAAATATTTTGGATCTGAATAACCGAGCATATATGTTATTTCTTTTACCGAATGATCACTCGTTGCCAACAACTGGGCTGCATGTTGTATAATAATGTCTTTTATGAACTCTATCGGAGCCATCCCTGTAAGATTTTTTATCTTCTTGAAAAATACAGTACGGCTCATACCTAGCTCCTGCGCCAAATCTTCGACAATGAAATCACTATTATCTATATTTTTTTCTATGATGCTGATAGTCGTTGCCATAAATTCCTGATCGCGCGGACTAATGGTTGCAGGCGGTGATATGATCTTGTCGGACTCAAAACCAACATCTGCTTCGTCTCCCTGTTCCGTGCCCAGATTGAATGAAACAAATTTTTGATAATAGTTCTGCAACGAGTGCCTTCTTTCCAGCAAGTTTTTGATCCGTACTTTTAGCAGCGGCACGTTGAAAGGTTTGGTAATGTATTCATCAGCCCCGAATTCAAGTCCTTCCAGTTGACTATCTATTGTAGTTTTAGCTGTCAGCAATATAAATAATATATGACTGGTATTGATGTTGGACCTTATTTCTTTGAGAAATTCCATTCCATCCATCTCTGGCATCATAATATCACTGACAATCAGATCAGGAATCAAATTTCGGGCTTTTTCCAGACCTTCTTTGCCATTTTCGGCTTCATACACAGTGTAGGTGTCTTCCAATATAGCGCGTATAAATTTACGCAAATCTGTGTCGTCTTCAACAATGAGTACAGTTGCGTTCTCTTCAATATGTTCTTCAGCCTGTGCATCATCATTTTCAGACAAATCAGTTATTTCATCCACAGGGCTTTGCAACACAAGCTCAGTCTTGTCATGAACAAACTTAACATCTTTACCAAAATGTGATATACCCTTCATGAAATATACAGTGAAACTTGAACCCTGATTGGATATGCTTTCCACTTGTATTTTTGCATTATGTTTGTCTACAAGCTCTTTTACCATAGACAAGCCAATGCCGGTGCTCGGCTTGGTTTTGTCTTCATTGAACGATTCGAAACGTTTAAACAAACGACTTTGGATGTTTTTCGACATTCCGATACCCTCATCCAATACCTGAACTCCGATGCTGTTCCCTTTGCTGAACACATTTACTTTTATCGTCTTATTGGCAGGCGTATATTTAAACGCATTTGAGAGTAAATTAAAAACTATTTTCTCTACACACTTTCGGTCTATCCATATTTTTTCATTGCCAATAGCATTGTTCATCGTGAAATTGATATTCTGCAACTCAGCTGTTTTCAAAAAATTGTTACATACATCTTCAACCAAACGACCGATTTCCGTTTCCTGCACATTCAGATCGGTCTGCCGTATCTTTCTGAAATCAAGAACCTGATTCACCATATCCAACATTCTCTGCGTATTCTTTGACACCAATTTCAATTGTTTTTTTATGCCTTCGGGTGTTTCGCTATCGTGTAACATATTGTCTATTGGAGAAACAATCATCGTGAGTGGAGTCCTTATCTCATGTGAAATATCCGTAAAGAAACGTGCTTTCATTTCGGTCTGTTTGTGCTCTAACTCTACTTTGTCTTTCATACGATAATAATTGAACAAAATGCGCAAACTGATATAAACAATTGCAATTATCAATATGACATAGCAAATATATGCCCATGGGGTTTCCCAAAAAGAAGGCTTCACAACTATCAGCAAAGTATGTTCATTATTACTCCAGACACCATCACTGTTTGTCGCTTTCACTTTAAATACATATTCACCTTTCGATAGATTCGTATAATTTGCCACCCGTTGATTCTGGCAATATATCCAATCAGGATCAAAACCCTCCAACTTATATGCATACTGAATGTTGCGTGGTTCTACATAATCGAGAGCAGCAAACTCTATACTGAAAAAATTCTGATCATGTTTCAACACTAGTTTATCCAACGCATCAATGTTTGCCGTAAGCGGAGAATTATCTCCAACAGGTACATCTTTATTAAATAATTTGAATCCAACTAAAGCAATATAAGGATTGTATGTATTCTTTTTAACTTCACCGGGATTGAAGCATACAAGCCCTTTTGAATAGCCTATCAACACTTCTCCGGTATGAATGACGCTACGTGATGCCTCTGAAAATGTTTTTCCATTGATGAGACGCTTTATTTCGCTGAATGTTTCGAATGTTTCCGTTTTTGGATTAAACTTTGTAAGATTACCTTCTGTGCTGATCCACAACATATTGTCTGCATCCTCAACAATGGTTAATAAAATATCGGAAGGTAGCCCATTTTTAGAAGTATAGGTCTTAAACTTTACAGGAAAACCTTTAGCATCTGTTTCCGTGATGTGGTTCAACCCACTTCCAAAACTGGCAAGATACGTTTCACCGTTCTTTGTTGTACAAATGTCGAATATATCGTTACCACTAATGCTGTTATCATCATTCGGCATACGTTGGTATGTTCTGAAATCTACTTTTTCAGGCGAATCGAAAACCGACGAAAAAACAATCAACCCGACGGTCGTGCCCACCAGAATATTTCCGGTTTTGTCCGTAGACAGTATCCTTATCTGCGATCCTGTTTCGATAGGATATTTTTTCAGATTGTTTCTGTGGTTAATGAAGCGTGTACTATTATGATTATCAATCATGTTTAGTCCACCCCCGTATGTTCCGATCCAGATTCTGCCTTTTTTGTCCTGCAATATCGAATAGACATTATTGTCACTCAGACTGTAAATATCATTGGGATTGTATTTGAAATTTTCAAGTCTGTATTTTCTTTCACTCTCTTTTGTCGCTTTATATACGCCCTCACCTTTTGTTCCGATCCAAATATTGCCATCATTGTCTTGCATCATGCTGTAAGTAACACCTTTCAATGGAGAGGCTGTCGAAGATATGCTTCCATCTGTAGATAAATATCCCATCTTCACAAAGTCGGACTTGTAGATATACGTTTTGCCGCCTTTAGTTGATATCCATGTATTGAAATCTTTATCCTCAAATATGAACCGAACATCATTACTCACCGTTGAATGAGTCTCTGCATCAATGGTTATATTTTTGAAAGAACCATCGTCAAAAACGACTTTTTCCAAACCCGACGAACGTGTTCCTAACCATAAATTTCCCTGTTTGTCCGAAAAAGCCGAATGAAGCATATTAGAAAAACGCCAATTGATAGAAAAAGGCTCATTGTAGAAAGGAATCAATGAATTTCGCAACGCATCGTAGTACGAAAAACCACCTCCTCGCGGATGAACCCACAAACGATTGTCTTTGTCTTCAAATACAAAAAAGTTAGGTTGAAAGACACTCGATATGGCACTTTCCATTTTGGGTGTAAAATGAGTCATGGTGGCTGTTTCCGTATTAAAACGGGAGACACCAAAACAATCCAGTTCAAACCAAATATTACCCGTTCTGTCTACATAGCTTGACAACACCCTGTTTGACGGCATATTGGGCAGATTACCCATATTATAACCGGTAAATTTTTTATCCGTGAGATTGTAGATATAAAAACCGTCTGATTCCGTACAGAACAGAATTTTATGATCCGAAACTCGCCGTATTTCTATCACTTTCGATACAGAAGGTAATGTGAGCAGTTCGAATTGTCCACTTGCTTTCATATATTGCCATATACGACCGTTGTTAGAACCAAACCATATCAGATTATTTTGCTCAAGAATCGAAAAAAATGATTGACTGAGATCTCCTTCTTCAATTTTTCTTTCCGCAAAGTAATAATTCAGTTTTTTTATATCTGGCGACAATGTTATGATTCCATTATTGGTCAATATCCACGTATTCTGCTGAGCATCTTCATACACAGTAAAAATCCTATTTCCTTTCAGTTTTCCATTCTCTACATTGAATGTACTCACATCAAACAAGGAGTCTTTCACACAAATGCAACCGCTATTTTTCGACAGCAGCCATGTTTTTCCTGATTTTGTGGTGATGATCTGAGAGGTTGAAAAATTGAGATTTTCATATTCTTTGAGAGACCTGACGCTCATAAAAGCTTCAGATTTTGGGTCGAAACGATGCGCCTCACGGTCATATGACAATGTCCATATATAACCATATTTGTCTTCATATATGTGGTCTATACGGTTACTCTTCATATGATATTTATCGCCCGGCTGAATTTTGTAGGTCGTGAAATCATATCCGTCAAACTTGCACAAACCATCCCAAGTCGAAAACCAGAGAAAGTCTCTTTTATCTTGCAGAATGTCCATGATCGTTTGTTGGGGCAAGCCTTCTTCTATGCCAAAATGTTCAAAATAACATTTGAGCTGAGCAGAGGCAGTTGTATAAAATGCCACTAAAAAGAATATTATATGCAGTGTTTTTTTCAAGAGTATATATGCTTTAAGGGTTCTCATACAAAGATAATGATAGCCTTTGAAAAGCGACAGCCCGTAATGGCAAAAAACAATTCAGACCATCAAAAAAACCAAAAAGTCCCCCCTCTGGTTTTCTTTTTAATAATAATATTGTAAACTGAAACAATACCCGTGGAGCATCCATGTAAACACCATATAAGAGACTCTTATAACATAATTTATTTATCCATGCAAAAAGAAATCAAATTTAAAATATATCAATAGAATCAATACCTAATTCAATTTTATGCAGAAAACAAACATACTACCATCATTTTTCATCAAAAGAAATTACAATAAAAATTATTAACCTTATTTAAAATCAGAAAACATGAATAGTTTAAAGAAAAAAGTAATTTTTTCGACGATTTTCACAATCTTCTTCATGCTACCCTTTATGAGTGTATACGCTCAGAAAAAAACAATAACAGGGGTTGTGACTGAAGTGAACGGAGATCCTATTATTGGTGCAAGTGTTACAGAAAAAGGCACAAATAATGCAACTGTTACAGATTTGGACGGAAAATTCTCATTATCTGTTCAAAACAATGCAAAAACAATTATCTTCTCATACATCGGGATGAAGACACAAGAAGTAGCCATAACCGGAGGTGCACTCAAAGTGATCATGGAAGACGACAATGCCAAATTAGATGAACTTGTTGTGATCGGCTATGGAACAGTAATGAAAAAAGATCTCACAGGCTCGGTTTCTTCACTCGACGAGAAAGCCATCAAAGGCATTCCTGTAACAACTGCAGCTGAAGCCATCACAGGTAAACTTGCCGGAGTGCAGGTCACAACAACAGAAGGATCTCCCGATGCAGACATCAAAATCCGTGTGCGCGGAGGTGGTTCTATTACACAAAGTAACGAACCTCTCTATGTGGTCGATGGTTTTCCTGTGACCAGTATCTCGGACATACCGCCATCAGACATTGAATCAATGGACGTGCTGAAGGATGCCTCTTCCACTGCCATATATGGATCACGTGGTGCAAATGGTGTTATCATAATCACCACAAAAAGTGGAAAAGCAGGTAAGATGCAAGTGTCATACAATGCATATTATGCTGTGAAGAAAATTGCAAACTCATTAGACAGGCTCGGGGTTTCAGATTACCTGAAATGGCAATACGAATTAGCTCTGCTAGACGATGATTCTCCTGACAAATACGAAAAATATTTTGGTGCATACCAAGATATGGATATGTACAACGGAGTGAAGGGAACTGACTGGCTAGAACAAATATATGGACGCACAGGACATATATTTAATCATAACATCAACATCACGGGAGGATCCGATAAAATGAAATACTCTGCTAGCTATGCGCATGTAGATGATAAAGCGATTATGCTAGGCTCTAGTTTCAGGCGTGACAATATTTCTTTAAAGTTAAACCATAAACCGAGCAAAAATATAACATTAGACTACACGGTCAGATATGCAGATACCGAAGTTGAAGGCGGTGGTGCCACCGAACAGAAGTCTTCATCTACGGCTGATTCGCGTACCAAGCATGCCATGATATATGCTCCTATACCAATGAAAACATTGAGTAACGATGACGATGAAGATGTATCTACATATATGACCAATCCGCTAAAAGCAGTTGCCGACAACGACAGGAGCCAAGATAGGAAAACATTGAATATGGCCGGTAGTTTTGCTTGGCAGATTATTGACAACCTGACATTCAAAACAGAATTAGGAATAGACTATTATAATAATAATAACAACCGTTTCTACGGAACATCCACTTATTATGTATCCAATACCCCTTCAACTATCAACAAAGGAAAGCCTGCCGTCATATTGGAAAACACAGTGAGAAATACGTTTCGCAATGCAAACACACTGAACTATGATTTTAAAAAACTATTGAAAAGTAAATCTCATTCACTTAAAGCTTTGTTAGGTCATGAAATAGTTTCGACTGATGAAAAAGTTTTAACAAATGTGGTACATGGTTTTCCAACCGATTTTTCTTTTGAAGATGCAACGAATCTTACTTCATTGGGAACAGCTCAAACTATAGACAACTATTATTCTCCGGACGACAAATTAGTATCATTCTTCGGTCGTGTCAACTATGATTACCAAAGCAAATACCTATTATCAGCAACATTCCGTGCCGATGGGTCGAGCAGATTTGCCCGTGGAAATCGCTGGGGATATTTTCCTTCAGCAGCTCTGGCATGGCGTTTATCTTCCGAAGACTTTATGAAGAACACTAAAGGCTGGCTTGATGACCTCAAACTGCGCCTTAGCTACGGTACAGCAGGAAACAATAATATAGAAAAAGGACAGATGTCACAAACATATCAGGCATCTACAACGACATGGATTGATGGTTTCTCTAGCTTCCTATCTGCAGCCAAAAGGATGGCAAACCCAGATTTGGTTTGGGAAACAACTTATACCCGAAATATTGGTATCGACTATACTCTATTCGGAACTAAACTGACAGGATCTTTTGAATTTTATTTGAATAATACAAAAGACCTTCTAATCGAGTTCACTACAACAGGAACGGGGTCTGATACACAGTTCCGAAACATGGGTAAGACTGAAAACAAAGGTATGGAAGCTCAATTAAACTATATCGCTCTTGATAAAAAAGATTACGGACTCAATTTTAGTTTCAATATTGGATTCAACAAGAACAAAATCAAGTCCTTAGGCATTATGAATGATTTTGGATATGCTTCGAGATGGGCTTCATCCGAAATTGGATATGACTATATGGTTGCTGTCGGAGGCGCAGTTGGTCAAATGTATGGTTACGTATCAGATGGACGCTATGAAGTATCCGATTTTGAAGGCTATGATGAAACAACTAAAAAATGGATATTGAAAAGCGGAGTAGCTGACGATTCCGGTATAGTGGGAACCCTGCGTCCGGGAATGATGAAACTCAAGAATTTAACAGAAGGAGACAATGTTATTAATGAAAAAGATATGACTATCATAGGGGATGCAAATCCCAAAAACACAGGTGGATTCACTGTCAATGGACGCTTGTATGGATTTGACCTTTCTGCTTCTTTCAATTGGAGCTATGGTAATGATATCTACAATGCAAACAAAATTGAATATACCTCTACAAGTAAATATTATTATAGAAATATGATCTCAGAAATGGCTGAAGGTAAACGTTGGACGAACCTCACTGCTGACGGTCAGATCACAAACGATCCGGTGTTACTAGCTGAATTGAATGCAAACACCACTATGTGGTCTCCTTATATGAAGAAATATGTATTCACATCATGGGCAGTTGAAGACGGATCATTCCTTCGCCTAAACACATTAACTCTAGGCTATACCTTACCAAAAGCAATTACAAAAAAATTCTTAATTGAGGGTCTCAGATTTTATGCTTCTGCATACAACGTATTCTGTTTGACAAACTATTCCGGGTTCGATCCTGAAGTCTCTACACGTAATCAATCAGCTCTTAGCCCCGGTGTAGATTATTCAGCCTACCCTAAAAGTCGCCAGTTCTTATTCGGATTCAATTTGAATTTCTAAAAAACAGAACCAATAGATATGAAAATATCGTATTAGAAAAAAAATAAAAAACAAATGAAAAGAATAAATATATTATTAGCCATAGCATTCTGTTTTCTCATAACATCGTGCGAAGACTTTTTGGATGCTCCTTCCAAATCTACATTAGATGAAGATGTGATTTTTTCCACTCCTGCATTGGCCGAAAGCGCCATAATAGGCATAACACAATCTTTCGCAGAAACAAATTCATACAGAGGTCGTTTTCTTCCTTGGTATGGAGCAAATACCGACTGTGAATGGTACAATTCATCAGATAAATATCCTGATGGAAAAGCAGATTTGGCTGTTTATGGAACAACTCCGGATAACAACCAGATGAACACAACAGACAATGCTTGGGCAAAGATGTATGAAGGAATTGAACGTGCCAATCTAGCTATCAGGGGACTTCGCAATTCGGGAAAAGCCACAGCAGGCACAGATCTGGGACACCTATTAGGCGAAGCTCTCACACTTAGAGCAGTCTATTATGCCGACCTTGTGAAGGCATGGGGCGATGTTCCGGCTCGTTTCGAACCTATTTCATCTGAAACGCTCTACATATCTAAATCAGACAGAGATGTTATTTATAAACAACTAATTGCAGATTTGGGCGAAGCTGAAAATTTAACATATTGGCCTAACGAAAATACATATACCAAAACTGTTTCGCGTATCAACAAAGCATTTGTCAAAGGCTTACGTGCACGTCTATGCCTTGCAGCATCAGGCTATTCTCAACGGCCTGATTCCGATACCCCACGTTTGAGTAATGATCCAGAACTGAGTAAAGATATATTGTATCCGATTGCCGAGGCTGAACTACTGGAACTATACCAAACTTCAAAAGCTGGTAGCATGGAAAGCTCTTTTGAAACAGTTTTTAGAAAACTTTGTCAAGAAGACAGAACTGCAGGAGGCGAATCGATGTGGGAAATCCCATTCTCGGAAAACCGTGGACGCATGGCATACACTTTTGCGCCAAAGCATAATGTTGCTGATCAATATACTGCTATGGCTCAGGGTTCTCAAATAGGACCAACTCCCAATTTCTTCTATGATTATGATGTCAAAGACCTACGTCGTGATGTGACTTGTGTACCTTATCAATGGAGTGCTTCTAATCCGTCTAAACAAGAACTTAAAGCACTCAATAACTGGTCATTCGGAAAATATCGTTTTGAATGGATGACACGCAAAATTACTTCTTCATCTGCAAATGACGATGGTCTACACAAACAATATATGCGTTTCTCTGAGGTAGTTCTGATGCTGGCCGAAGTTGAAAATTATCTGCACGGGGCCACTGCTGCGGCTCCCTATCTGAAAGAAATACGCAGAAGAGCTTTTGCCGAAGCAGACTGGACTGTAAAAGTGGATAATTATGTAGATGCATTAACAACCAAAGAAGCCATGCTCAATGCCATCATCGATGAAAATGCTTATGAATTCGCCGGCGAAATGCTCCGCAAAGAATCATTAATCCGCTGGAACCTATTAGGAACTAAACTAGCAGACACAAAAGTGAGAATGGTAGAACTTCGCGAACGTAGAGATCGCTATTCAGATGTTCCGGCTACTGTTTATTACAAATATGCAGCCGACAATGAATCTCTGATCACATACGGTCTCAACAGAGGTGAAACTGACAACGTATCGGCCAGTTATCCGAACTCCGTAGAATGGGTAGGAACAGGTAAATTAAAGGATGAAAAGATTAATGCACTTTATGTACGTGAACCCGATAAATATCAGTTCTGGCCTATTTGGAAAACTTTCATTGACAACAGCAATGGAAAACTAGCAAATGATTACGGATATTAGAACAACCAAAGAAAAACATCAAACAATGAAAAAATATTTTGCCAAATTAATGATGGGACTAGGTATCGTTGCCGGAGGCTTCATGATAGCATGTGACGATATAGACCCAGCTATTGATTCGTTAAACTTTGATCGCCTTTTTGCACCTATCGGTGTGGAAGCGAGCATAACGAACAACATAAATGTGAACCTTTCGTGGAAAACCGTACAAGGTGCAGAAAGCTATATAGTAGAAATTTATAAAGACAGCTTGCTATTCGATGCAGCCAATCTGGTTTACAGAGGAGAAACAACTGATACAAAATTCACTTACACACTGCAAAGTGACACCCGCTATTCTGCTCAAATCAAAGCAGTTTCATCTAGCACCAATGAGTCTAAATGGTATAATATAACATTCTTGACCGAAGTTCCAGACATATATCTCGCATCTGAAATAGGTGACCTCGGAGCTGATTTTGCAACCCTCAGATGGCCTGTAGAAGCAATTGCAACAAAGATATCGCTGTCGCCCGCTTCTTCGTCGTCAGGAATAGCTGTAAGCAGAAGTCTCACGGATACGGAAATAGCCAGTGGTATTGCAAAGGTTGAAGGATTGACTCCGGGAAATAGATATAATGCTATTCTATACTCCGGAACACAGAAAATCAGTAAACGGGAAATAACGACTCTGAATGATGGTACAATTGTATTAGATCCATCTGACGATCTATTGGCTGAAATTGCAAATGCAAAATCCGGCGCAACGCTTCTGTTGAAACCGGGAGAATATCTCAGCGGTGGATCCAGAGTTACAATAGATAAAAATCTTACCATAACCAGTTATGGCGAAAATTATCGACCTGTTATCCATGCTCATTTTGACGTTGGTGTTATCAATTCGTTCACATTGAAGGATGTAACACTTGAGGGAACAAAATCGAGTGGCGTTCTGGATAATGTTATCCAATTCTCCACAGCAGGCAATATCGGAACCATTACGATGGACGGTTGTAGGATAGACAATTACAATAAGTCATTCATTTCGGCTGTTAGTCCTGCCATAAAAGTAGAATCTATTGTAATAAACAATTCAGTAATTTCCAATGTGTTGACAAATAGTGCAGATTTCATCGACATTCGTGGCGGTCTAATAAAAAATCTTGCATTAACAAACAGTACATTCTACAATTGTGCACCGGCACGAGATTTCATCCGTCTGGATGAGACATCATCGACATTCCCAAGTCAAACCAGCAATGTTGTGATCAATAACTGTACTCTCGACGGCGTAGCCAATTCAACAAGCAGAAGTATACTATGTGTGCGGTTTACAACGAATGTGATGACTGTTAGCAATTCTATTATCACAAATACAGCCGGAACGTTTGCCCGTTATGCGTTGTCTTCACAACCAATATGCTCGAAAAATAACTATTTCAATGCTTCTGGTCTTTTGGTGGGAGGTTCTACAATTGCCGATGCAAAATTCGATATTTCGGGAACACAAACCACTCTTGATCCCGGTTATGCAAATGCTGCTGCTGGTGATTTCACTGTCACAAACAAATCTGTTACTGTCGGTGACCCAAGATGGATTAAATAAAAAGCAAAAATTAAACAACATTAAACGACTTTTAGTCATAAACAAGATGATCGAAGCAAAGTCTTAAAAGTGTGATTTATTGTTCGGGATGTAGAATCAGAAGCTGCATCCCGAATATATAATAACTTCTAAATATCAAATATGAAAAATCCGAGAAAAATCTTATTTATAATTATAGCTCTGCTCTCACAAATGAGTTTGGCGTCTTATGCTCAGAAAGGCTATAAATATGAATATCTTTACAAGAACCTTCAGTTCAGCATGCCTAAAATTAAGCCACCTGTTTTTCCAAAAACGACAGTGTCTCTTAAGGATTTTGGAGGTGTCGCCGATGGGATGACACTCAATACGCAGGCTTTTGAACTGGCAATGAAAACGCTCTCGGACAAGGGAGGAGGAACATTACTTGTTCCGACCGGTGTGTGGTATACAGGCCCCATCGTATTCAGATCAAATATCAATTTACACCTCGAAAAAGGAGCTTTAATTTTATTTTCGAGTGACTTTAAATTATATCCTTTGGTGGAAACAATTTTCGAAGGGCTTGATACTCGTAGATGCCAATCTCCAATATCGGGACGTACTCTTCAAAACATTGCCATCACAGGACTCGGATCCATAAATGGATCTGGAGAAGCATGGCGTCCTCTGAAAAAAGGGAAAGTAACAGCTGCACAATGGAAATCGGTCATAAACTCCGGCGGTGTCGTATTGGACGATAATTATTGGTTCCCATCAGAAGGATCACTCAAAGGATTTCAAATAAGCGATATGAATGTACCTATCAATATCCAGACGGAAGAAGAATGGCAAGAAGTTAAAGATTTTCTGCGCCCGGTAATGATAAACTTTATAGAATGCAAGAATATATTGCTTGAGGGTGTTCTATTTGAAAACTCTCCCGCATGGAACATCCATCCGTTGATGTGCGAAAACGTAATCGTAGACAACATCCTTGTCCGAAATCCGAGTTATGCCCAAAACGGTGATGGATTGGATTTGGAATCGTGCAAAAACACGCTCATTGTGAACAGTGTTTTTGACGTAGGGGACGATGCCATTTGCATCAAATCCGGTAAAGACGAAGACGGACGCAAAAGAGCACGTTCTACAGAAAATACGATCATCGACAATTGCAAAGTATTTCAAGGTCATGGTGGATTTGTGGTCGGTAGCGAAATGTCAGGTGGAGTACGCAATATATCAGTTACAAACTGTCAATTCCTAGGTACAGATGTGGGTCTTAGATTTAAGAGCAGACGCGGAAGAGGTGGCGTTGTTGAAAATATTTACATTAGTGATATAAATATGTTCAATATTGCTACAGAGTCATTCCTTTTCGACCTTTATTATGGTGGAAAATCAGCCTCCGAATCTCTGGAAGACGGAGACGCAACACCTGCGGATCAGACAGTCTATCCTGTAGATGAAACGACTCCTTCTTTTCGCAACATCTATGTGAAAAATCTCACGTCTCGCAATGCACGCCGAGCACTTCTTTTTAATGGAATACCTGAAATGCACATCCGTAATATCAAGGTGGAGAACGTTACCATATCATCGACCTACGGTGCTGAACTCTCAGAATCTGATGATATTAAATTCAACAACATAACCATTATGCCGGCAGAAGGACCAGCCTTCACTCTAAATAATGTAAAAAACTTCAAATTAGATAATTTGAAATATCCGTCAACAATGAAAGATGTGATACTTATCAAAGGCGAGAACAGTGAAAATATAAAACTCCCTGACAGTATATCTAAAGACAAAGTTGTGCAAAACAGATAATAACGATTCTATTTAAATTTATCTTCTAAACAATTGCTAAAAAATGAAACTAAAGCACATCATAACTGTGTTGCTTTTATTCTTCGCTACAAGCAACATAATGCCACAAACACCCGCATTCCCGGGAGCTGAAGGAGGAGGCAAGTATGTGACCGGTGGACGTGGAGGTAAAGTTCTGTACATCACATCCCTTGAAGACAATACATCTACCGGAACACTTCGTTGGGCTATAAATCAATCCGGAGCCAGAACAATTATGTTCAAAGTTTCGGGTATCATAGCACTCAAGAGCAAACTTGAAATAAAAAATGCAAATCTTACTATTGCAGGACAAACCGCTCCCGGCGATGGTATTTGCATTAAAGACTATCCTGTCGTAGTTAAAACAGACAATGTCATCATACGGTTTATCCGTTTTCGTATGGGAGATGAAACAAAACAGGAAGACGACACATTTTGGGGACGTGAACAGAAAAACATAATCGTCGACCACTGTTCAATGAGCTGGAGTACAGACGAATGTGCTTCATTCTATGATAATGAAAATTTCAAGATGCAATGGTGTATCCTTGCAGAAAGCCTGCGTAATTCCGTTCATGGAAAAGGATCGCATGGATATGGAGGTATCTGGGGTGGGAAAAAAGCCAGTTTTCACCACAACCTTTTAACGTGCAACGATAGTCGCAACCCGCGTTTTTGTGGTAGTCGCTATTCAAACAAGGCAGACCTTGAATTAGTCGATTTCAGAAACAACGTATTATATAATTGGGGCAGTAATAATATCTATGCAGGCGAAGGTGGCAGTTATAATATTGTAAACAATTATTTCAAGGCAGGGCCTGCAAGCAGTAGTTCCTCCAGAAGCAGAATAATAGAACCTTATGCAGACGATGGTTCCAACAACCAACCTGCCGGAACATATGGAAGATTCTATATCGACGGCAATCTCACTATTGCTAGTGCGGCCGTATCGGCAGATAACTGGCAGGGAGTTAAACTCAATTCCACATTTAGCACTTATGCTCCTGAAATCACAATCAATGACATCAAAGCAGATGGAGAATTCGCTATAGAAAAGGGTTATACACACACAGCACAACAAGCCTACGAAAAAGTGCTTGACTATGCCGGATGCAGCCTATTCAAAGATGTATTGGATATCAGATATGCCAACGAAGCCCGCAACGGAACAGTGTCTGCAATCGGTTCCAATGGGAGCCAGAACGGACTAATAGACACTCAGAGCGATGCAGGAGGCTGGCCTATATACCAGACAACTACCCCACCAGCGGATTCCGATGCTGACGGAATACCTGATGGTTGGCTGGACATTAACTATCCCGGAAAAAAGGCTACTGACCTGAACGAAGAAAGATATACCTATCTGGAAGTTTATATAAACAGTCTTGTACAAGAGATTACACTAGGTCAGCAAGAAGATGACAATTCAGGTGGGAATGAAACAACAGTGCTCTTCTGTGACAACGTTCCTACCGACAAAATCGTCCCCGAAAACCTTAGTGCGCTCATTTCTACCGGAAGCTTGTCTATCGCGGATGCCCGAACAGATGCTTGCACTGAAAATGGATATACATGGCGTACATCAGACGTGACGTTTCTGTTGCCTGCAAAATTTTCATTCTCGGCAAATTTCACATCCAATGGGTCACGAACTGTATATGTAACATTGAATGGAGATGATGCCAATAAGCAACGATATGATCTCACCAGTACATCGTGCATACCTGTGCAATTGAGCGGGAGTAATACGCTACGAATCGAAAGCTATGGCACATCCGGTTCATATTCCCAGTTCAGCATGACAAATTTGTGCATCAAAGAAATCTCACAATCAGGAATTGTCCCAAATATAAACGACAATCTTTTTATTACTATCCGGAACAATACAATTTATTTCGCATCAAAACAGATCAACATTTATTCCTCTGATGGAAAATTATTAAAATCCGTAAAGAACAAACAGGAGTTATATATCGGCGATCTGCCCAAAGGAATTTATCTAATTAAATTGATCGACCTGAAAGGTGGCATCCATACTCAGAAGTATGTGAGACAATGAAAATTTAATCAGAATAAGTCAAAAAAACACCTCTCTTATGTCAATTTTTAACCCATGCCCTACTCTCTAAAAAATTATTTTTACACAAAGTATTAAAACCTATAAAAACTAATAACTTAAAATTTTACATCCATGAAAAGAATTTTACTTTCAGCATTATGCTTATTCGGAATTTCCACTTTAGCTATTAATGCACAGACTTGGAATTTTTCAACTTTTACTGTCGAAACTATTTCCAGCACTAAAACAGTCAATGGACTAACTATTGGCGCAGCAGCAGAAACAACTGTTGCCGTAGATGCCAATACGAAAAGCATAGATGGATATAGCTTTACACAACGCCTGAAACTAGGTGGAGCAGGAGCTGCAACTGAAGAAGCTCCATATATGCCAACAACCAGGTTTTTATCTTTTCCAGTTACAGGTAATTCCGCTATCACAGTTTATGGCATGAGTTCATCATCATCGGCAGGAGATCGAATCCTAACTCTAACAGACGGAACTCAGGAAATTGATAATTTCACTAACGACGGAACAGCAATAGCTAAAAAAGTATATAATTATACCGGATCTGCCGCAACACTTTACCTCTTCTCAAAATCAGGAGGAATCAATCTTTATCTTTTGTCTGTCGAAGCCGGCAATTCATCTATCAACTCTGCTAATGCGGACAAAGGTGCTGTTGTTTCGGAAGTTTATTACAACCTACAAGGCAAACAAGTGATTCCGACAACAAAAGGTTTGGTTATAAAAAAAGTAACTTACCAAAACGGATCCGTAGAAACTATAAAGAGTGTGCTCTAAGAATAAACCACTCAGAATATTTCTATAAAAAACAAGAAACGGAAGATCAATATTTATTTTTCTTTGAATGAATAACTTCCGTTTCTTTTTGTAACATTGCCGGAAACAAAACTTACCTCCTCATCATAATTATTATTACCCCATCCTGTTACCGGCTCAATATATTTTTGCAAAAACGTTAACCTTTTGGAATCATCACCTTCATGCGAGGGTATAAAATAGTACATTATTTCATCTTTAAATCTAAGAGAACATGAAAAAGCTTACACAACTCGGCTTACTTTTTGCTTTCCTCATTCTGGGAATACAGCAAATCAAAGCGCAAACAACAGTTACCGTATTTCAAGAACAGTTTTCTGATATTACAACAGCTAATACTGCAACGGAGATCAAAAACAGGATGACTGCTGCCGGATACACCACTGGTGGAGGTAGTTACTCTTGCTCAGAAAATAATACGATCACGGTTACAGGAACACGGTTCAAAACTAAAACTTTTGATCTTACAGGAACAAATGTCAAGTTAGAGGTTACTTATAAGGCAACAACCTCAACCACCGGCAAATTTCAAATCGACATGGACAAGGAAGGAACAAGCGGAATGGGAACACTCTTTGTAGAAGCAACATCTGCAAGTCCTACAGTCTTCACAACCAAAACTTTCACTCTATCAGGAGGGACAGCCACTTCTTTCATACATTTCAGGACAGAAAGCTCTGCAACAATCGTCATCAAAGAAATAAAAATAACGAAAGAAATTGCAGGAACCACTTATACACTCACTACAAATGTTTCCCCTGCCGGTTCAGGTTCAGTGACAACAGATCCTGTAGGCAGCGAATTTGTGGCAAATACCATCGTAACTTTGTCTGCTACGGCAAACAGAGGTTATACATTTTCTTCATGGAGTAGCAATGTTGTTAATGATCAAATAACGATGGATGCAGACAAAACAGTGACAGCAAATTTCACAGCTCTACCCGAATACAATGTTGCAGTAGGCTCCACCGGCTGCACAACAGGCGTTTCTGCTACAGTGACAGGAAATGCCGATGGTAAATTTTATCAGGGAGACGAAATAACACTCACAGCAACAGGCTCCGCCTCTTGCGTTTTCAATCAGTGGAGTGATGGAAATACTTCAAATCCAAGAACAATGACAGTCTCATCGAACATAAACGTTAATGCCGAGTTTGTAGGAGATGTTATTGCACCTGTCTTGGTTTCTACCAATCCGACAGAAGGTGCTAACATTCAAATTCTAGGAACAACTCAAACCCAGACGGTATCATTCACTTTCGATGAAAATATTCAAATACTAAATGCTTCTCTGATAACGATAAACAGTACACCGGCAAGCAGTCCTGCAATAAATGGTAAAACACTGTCATTCGACACAGATATTGCTGTCGGATCTTATACTGTAACCATTTCTTCAGGAGCCATAGCAGACTTAGCAGGAAATAACTATGGTGGCACAAGTTTAACATTTACGGTGAGTGCATGCGAAGGTGCAACTCTGCCTTATACTGCCATTTTTGACGACTCTTACACCGTTTCATGCTGGGTTGACGGGGTTTCTTACAATTCAAATTATACTGGTTCGGATGCTACTTGCACAGGTAATAAAGTACTCAGAATATCGAATGCCGGAGGCATAGCAACATTTTCATTACCAAGATGTGGTACTTTCACAGTTAAAGTATCATCTACCGGAACCAGAACATTCAACCTTTTAGTGAATGGTATACAAAAAGCTACAACCGGATCCATCACAAAAAATATCTGTACGGATCTCACATTCGATGTAAATAGTTGCACTCCTGTCGAGATTGGAATAGAAAATGTAGGTAATGGTGGTGCTACCATTTCTGCTGTTAGCATAACAGACTATACATGCTATACACTGACTGTGAATACCCCTACTGGCGGCACATTAACTATCAACCCGGAAGCAACAGGAAATTTATATCCTTCGGGCTCAACCGTGACATTGACTGCTACACCCAGTCCGGGATATTCATTTACCAAATGGTTATTGGATGGTGCTGCTTCTCTCGTTATGAATGCTGACAAAACCGTAGGAGCAGAATTTGATATAACTTCTGGAATCAATCAATCTCCAGTATCCAAAACCATTATCGCAGAAACAATATATAACCTGCAAGGCAAACAAATAACATTGAATGCAAAAGGGTTAGTGATAAAAAAAGTAACTTATGAAGATGGATCAGTAGACATTATCAAAGATTTCATTAAATAAAAACTTCTAATTTTTTCTTAAAGGAACAACGGAGATTAGTGTTTTAGGAAATAATCTCCGTTCTCCTTTTTGTCTCTTCATTTAAATTCTAATTTTGTTTGCTGTAAAAAATTTTAAACATCACATGAATCTCAAATCAGTCTATATCATCGGCCTCAATTGTTTGCTCTTGGCAAATATATCAGCTTGTGCCAGTACCAAAGGAAAATCAAATAATTATACACATATTTATTCGCAAGAAATGACCGAATCTCGCGGATTAAAGACTTTTCTCAGCAACAAAAAAGAACAACAATTATCAACTGCTCATTGGGATTATGTGCCGGGGCTTGTAGCATACAGTGTGCTCAAAGCATGGCAACAATACCCTGAAAAATCAGCTTACTACGAAATTGTGAAATCTTATGCGGATCACAGCCTACAAGGTGGTGATACAATATCTGTGGGGGAAAGCAACATTGACGACCTAGCTGCCGGAAAAATATTTTTCACACTATATGCCGAAGAAATGAGAAAAGGAAACGCTGCTGATGCTAACAGATATAAATATTGCGCTACATATCTCAGAAATAAGCTCAAATATAATCACAAGCGTATCCAAGCACCTAAACCCGGAGCAGGAGGTTTTTTCCACAAAGCACAATATCCTAACCAAATGTGGCTCGACGGTTTATATATGGGGACAGCTTTCTATGCAGAATGGCAAAACTATTTTGGAAATGATCTGGGCAATGATGACAATTTTGAATCATGGTCTGACATAGCCTCACAATTCAAAATCATACATAAATACACCTACGACAACAACAAACAACTCAACTATCATGCATGGTCGGCAGATCCGGCAGATGCAAATTCTTTCTGGGCGAAAAAAAATGATCCATATAAAGGCTGCTCTTCTGAATTTTGGGGAAGAGGAATGGGTTGGTATTTTGCGGCATTGGTCGACGTATTGGAAATGATGCCACCTACACACCCCGACTATACAGCTCTCAAGGAAATAGTGAGTCAGGTAGCCAACGGACTTGCGAGATATCAGGACAAAACATCGGGTTGTTGGTATCAGTTACTACAATACGACGCATCC
>JBKECE010000092.1:0-6150 GCA_047974325.1 Dysgonomonas sp.
AAATACGAAGTGGACACATTTGCAGACTTGCAGATCTTACGGTATAAAGTGCCTGAATTTGAATCGCTCACATTACAGCAGAAAGAAATGATTTATTATCTTTCGCAAGCCGCGATAGAAGGACGCGACATTCTTTTCGATCAAAACGGACGATACAATCTGGCTATCCGCCGCACATTGGAAGCCATTTACCAAAACTATAAAGGAGATAAGAATACAGACGACTACAAATCGTTCGAGGTGTACCTCAAACGCGTATGGTTCTCGAATGGAATTCATCATCACTATGGCGAGGAGAAATTCCTCCCCGGATTCTCAAAAGATTTCTTTGCAACACAAGTCAAAGCACTTCCGGCAGCTCAGGTTCCATTGAAAAGCGGACAGACTGTCGATGAATTCATCACCATGCTGACACCTGTGATGTTTGACCCTGCTGTTATGTCGAAAAAAGTGAATCAGACACCCGGAGTAGACCTCATTAAAACATCTGCGAACAACTATTACGGAGAAGGCGTCACACAGAAAGAAGTAGAAGCATTCTATGGAAAAATGAAAGACCCGAAAGACCTTACACCCATATCTTACGGACTGAATAGCCGCTTGGTGAAAGAAAACGGTCAATTAGTAGAAAAAGTGTGGAAAGTAGGCGGACTCTATTCTCCTGCCATCGAACGCATTGTTTCGTGGTTGGACAAAGCGAAAGGAGTTGCTGAAAACAACAAACAAAAAGAAGTGATTGAAAAACTCATATCATTCTACAAATCGGGCGACTTGAAAGAATTTGACGCCTATGCAATCGCTTGGGTGCAGGATTCAACCTCACGAACCGACTTCGTCAACGGATTTACCGAATCCTATGGCGATGCACTCGGACTGAAAGCCAGTTGGGAATCTATCGTCAATTTTAAAAATCTGGAAGCAACCAAACGCACCGAAATAATAAGCAGCAATGCGCAATGGTTCGAGAACAATTCACCGGTCGACAGTCGTTTCAAAAAAGAAAAAGTAAAAGGAGTGACTGCTAAAGTCATCACCGCAGCACAATTGGGTGGAGACTGCTATCCGTCAACACCTATCGGCATAAACCTGCCCAATGCAAACTGGATTCGCAAAGATCATGGTTCCAAATCGGTGACCATTGAAAACATCATGGAATCATACGACAAAGCCGCCGAACATTCAGGCTTCAGCGAAGAATTTGTGTGGTCGGGAAAAGAGTTGGATTTGCTACATAAATACGGATTTATCACGGATATTCTGCACACCGATCTCCACGAGATTCTGGGACATGGTTCTGGGCAATTGCTTCCCGGAGTGGATCCTGATGCAATGAAAGAACATGGATCGACTATCGAAGAAGCACGAGCCGATTTGTTTGGACTATATTACATCGCTGATCCAAAATTGGTAGAATTGAAAGTCATACCTGATGCTGAGGCATACAAGGCTGAGTATTACAGATTCATGATGAATGGCTTGATGACCCAACTCACTCGCATAGAACCGGGAAAAACTATAGAAGAGGCCCACATGCGCAACAGGCAACTCATTGCCCGCTGGGTATTTGAAAAAGGTAAAGGATTGATCGCCCCGGCAAAGGCAGGTGATGCAACAGATGTTGTGGAATTTAAAGTACGCGACGGAAAAACATTTGTAGTGGTGAACGATTATGCAAAATTGCGTACCTTGTTTGGTCAATTATTGGCCGAAATACAACGAGTCAAATCGGAAGGAGACTACAAAGCTGCATCAAACCTTGTGAACACCTATGCAGTGAAAGTAGATCAGAAACTTCTGACAGAAGTTCGCAGCCGCTATGAAAAACTAAACCTCAAACCATACAAAGGCTTTGTGAATCCGGTGTTTGAACTGGTCAAAGACAAAGATGGTAAAATTACCGATGTAAAAGTTTCTTATAAAGAAGGCTACACAGAGCAGATGCTTCGCTATGCGAAAGAATTTTCAGTGCTTCCTACATACAACGATTAATATTTATGCTAATAGAACAGTCCCGTCAAGTGATTCTTGAAGGGGCTGTTTTACTTACAAACTTTATAAACACACACAAATTTTATGAAAAGAAAACTATTCAGCATCGCTGTCTTATCATCACTATCTATCATGGCAGCAGCTCAAGAGATAGAAGTTATGTCCACCATGGAAGGACGAGCAATTTATTCTCCGCCTAATATCGAACAATATCAGCAGGACGGCTCTTCATATACCTACTCCAACGATAAAAATGCACTCAGCTATGCAGCCAAACTAGATTCATCAAACATCAGGTCGATGCTATTCACTCTTGCTTCCGACGAATATGAAGGACGAGCCACAGGAGAAGCCGGAGGAAAAAAAGCAGAGGGATATATCTCCAATTTTTTTAAAACAAAAGGAATTCCGGCGGGCAACAACGGATCATATCTTCAAAACATAGGGATGCTTTTCCGTGAAGGAAAGCAAAAAAGATTTGAGTTCGGCAATTTCACATACTATGACGAAATGGAATATTCCAATAAAATACAAAACGATTCTCTAATAAAAGGAAATGAAATTATCTTTGCCGGATATGGGTCATATTCACCAAGTTATAATGACTTTTCCAACATAGACATACAAGATAAGACCATCATGGTTTTTGAAGGAACGCCAAACAACAAGTATGGTATATCCTACTCCACCGAAAACAATTCGTCTTCTTATTCATACTATAGCAGATTGTCGAGCTATATAAAATCAAAAAAGCCCAAAGCTATATTGCGGATCAAAAACGGATTTGAAAAAACAGACAGTTATTATGGCAGTGACAAACGACTGGTTTTCAACGACGAAGAGTCTTCTCCCGATATTCCTATAATCTCAATAAATGAACTTCTGGCTAATAAAATATTGGAATCGACCGGCAAAACAGTAAAACAAATCCAATTCGAAGTAGAAAAAAACGGACAATCTCCGTCGCAGGTCATCAAAGCACCCTTCACACTGCGAGGTGAATACAAATTTGAAGATGCCAACGCAAACAACATAGTCGCCTTCATCGAAGGAAGTGATCTGAAAAGCGAATATGTGGTAGTCTCTGCCCATTACGATCACAATGGCAAGCAGAATAAAACAATTTATAACGGAGCCGATGATAATGCCTCAGGTGTATCTGCCGTCTTAGAAATGGCACGCATATTCATGCAAGCAAAAAAAGAAGGCAAGGGACAACGCAGATCTATTATTTTCTTGTTGACGACCGCCGAAGAAAATGGGTTGTACGGATCTCAATATTATACATCCAACCCTATCTATCCGCTGGAAACAACTGTTGCATGCCTGAATATAGATATGGTGGGACGCATTGCTACACCTTATTTGACATCTGACAACAATGATTATGTTTATGTTGTGAATGATAAAAGATATAGTGGCAATCTCACCAAATGGGTAGATGCAGTCAATACAGGTTCTACTAAATTGAAACTTGATTATCAGCATACATCTCCCGGCGATCCTGATTATTATTTCAGCCGTTCGGACCAATACAATTTTGCAAACAAGAAAGTTCCGTCAATCATGTTCACCAGCGGAGAACATAAAGACTACCATAAAGCAACGGATGATGCGGAACTCATTGATTACAACGGTTTGCTGAAAAGAACCAAACTAGCATTCCTGCTCACTTGGGAATTGGCTAACTCAGACGTAAAACCAATCTGGAAAAGTAACTACGATTATTAGTTTTGAACCGTGCAAAGCATAAGACAGGCTCTATATTACACGAAAGAAGGTTTCACAATTGTGAAACCTCTTTTATTTATATGAATATATCTTCAATGATTTGTTTCATCTGGCTTTTAACCTCCTGCATATCCACTTTCGTCCCAATCTCTTTTTCCAGTGATGTGACGCCTTTGTCAATAAATCCACAAGGATTGATCAATGAAAAATAGGACAAGTCAGTGTTGATATTCAATGCAAATCCATGCATTGTAACATACCTGCTGCTGCGTACGCCGATAGCTGCAATTTTTCGGGTCGATTTCGGAACATTAACATCCAACCATACACCCGTTGCTCCGGCCAACCGCTCAGCTTTTACACCATACAGACCCAAAAATCGGATAATAGACTCTTCAATGTTGAAAATATATTGTCTGAGTCCGATTTTATAGAATTCAAGATCAAAAATCGGATAACCGACCAGTTGTCCCGGTCCGTGATAAGTGATATCTCCACCTCTGTCGATCCTGAAAAGAGAAACACCTTTTTCTTTCAAATATTCCTCAGCAAAAAGTAAATTATCAGAGTTTCCACTTCTGCCCAAAGTGATAACGTGCGGATGCTCACAAAAAATCAATGTGTTCTTTGTAGGCGTATGGTTTTGTTTGGCATTCAGGTTTGCATCGAACAAAGTTTCCTGAAAACTCCATGCTTCACTGTATTCCACTAAATTCAAATCAATATATTCCATATATCTCTCAGCCTTTCCAGTTTCGTTTATAAATAGGTTTTGTAGGCTCAATAATAGTCTCATCAACAGGCTTTTTTCCTATTTTTATCTGAGTCATCAGAGACATCTTTGTCAGAATATAGAATTGCTTGGAACAAATATCGCCTTCTGGAAAAGCAAAATCTATCTTTTCATCACGCGGTTCGATGTATAGCAACGCTATGAATGCCGCTTCTTCGCGGGTCAGATATCCTGCCGATTTTCCAAAATAGATCTGGGATGCGGCTTCTGCACCAAAAATTCCATGCCCCAAAGGTGCAGTGTTGAGATATACTTCCAAAATACGATCTTTACTCCAAAGAGTTTCTTCCAATATTGTGAAATAATCTCTCAGCCACGAGTTGACAACGCTATTGCTTTTATTCAAAAAAACAGATTTTGCTGTTTTTTGCGATATGGAAAGATCGTCTACCGATAAAATGTCGGACGAAGTTTTGCCATCTTTCAGTTGGAAACCATTATTTACATAAAAATTCTTATCCTGCACAGCCAGAACTGCAATTATAAGGTTGCGCGATATGCTGTCGAGCGGTATCCATTGATATTCCACTTTCAGAGGTATAGAATCTGCAAATGCAGATTTAAATTCATAGCCTTTCATCTGGAAAGTTTTGTCCACTTCCTTGTCGGTATAATAACTGACCCAAACCAATGAAACTATAAAACCGAGGCAAAGCAGTCCCAGAGAAATACCCAATGTATACAGTAATATCTTGCCTGTTCTTTTCATAGATCAGAATTCTTGACCCGCTTCGGATTTTGATTTATAAAATCTTTCCAACTGTTGAATTTTTTATCAGCAACAGGATTATTCGTCTGAAAATAGTGACACAAGGCAGCCGCCAATCCGTCGGTAGCATCCATCTGTGGCAACATATCGCCATCCGCTATTTTCAAGTATTGCTGCAACATGTATGCAACCTGCTCTTTTGCAGCCTTTCCATTGCCTGTGATAGACATTTTTATTTTCAAAGGAGCATATTCAAAGATCGGTATATCGCGTGACAAGGCAGCTGCCATAGCCACACCCTGAGCCCGACCAAGCTTGAGCATACTTTGCACGTTTTTTCCAAAGAAAGGGGCTTCTATAGCCATTTCGTCTGGCAAAAACTCTTCTACAAGGCTAAGCACACGCTCGAATATACGCCTCAGCTTCATGTAATGATCGTCATACTTGCTTAGCAACAGCACGCCCATTGTTAAATATTCAGGCTTGTTATTCACTACCCGCAACACACCATAACCCATGACCTGTGTTCCGGGATCAATGCCAAGTATGATTCTCTCTTTTTCTATCATAATTCAATATCAATCTCTTCTAGCAATGTGTTGAATCCAGCTATTTTATCACTAAATATCTCAACCATTTTTCGTTGCAGGATAGCTCCATCCTTATGCAGCCAATCATTCAGTGCATCCACGCTTTCAACCTTAAATTGAAGAGAATAACTCGCTCCCGGCTCTTGGTTCTGATGATGGATGAAAGCAAAGCGTGGCTCGGTCAACACACCACTCACTAATGCTTGTGGAATATAGACCCGCTTAAAAAAAACCAGACTATCACCAATAACCTCATCGTGAATATGATATGTTGTATTATAGATATACATCGTTTTGAATTATTATTTTTCTTTAATTATGTAACCTTCCAGAAAGAC
>JBKECE010000120.1:0-2650 GCA_047974325.1 Dysgonomonas sp.
ACAAACAGGATACTTAACGCCCGCATAAAGTCCATGACTTTTGCCAAGCCTCTCAAATCATCTTCTTGTTGCATAATCAATTTGTTTTTAAATGTTTGACAATGGATTGAAAACGCGAAAATAAGAAGACGAAAACGCCCCGAAGCTATGTTTTCAGGGCGTGGCAGCTTGTGGCGTCGATTTGGCAGTTTGTGGCGTCGAGTGTTGAAAACCTGACCCCTTAAATACTGATTAGGATGAGTTTAAATCGTATCTTTGCGAAAAAGAATAAATGGGAAAAGGAGATCCGAAAACTCGAAAAGGAAAGAGATTTATGAACTCTCCTAGAAAGGGGGCAAGGCTTGGTAATGTAAATATTAAAAAGGGTAATATGGGAAATAAAGAAACGAATGGATTAAATGCTTATGAAGAATATTTGAATAAGTTAGATTCTTCAAACTATGGACAAAATGACTCTCATACTATAAATGGAGAGTTTCAAGAAGTGATTGGGAAACTTGTTGATGCAGGTCAGAATGATATTGCTTTGAAAGCAGATTTAGACAGACAAGTTTTCTCTGTAAGAAAATCATTTGATAATATAGATGATGAGAGTAGAGGTACTATTAGAGGACTTTCTTGGCAAATGGCAGGAACACAGCAATTAACAGACGGTTCGGAAATCCCAATATATTGGCCCGATGTTAGGAACTATAAAAAAGAGGACTTTGAGTTCTTTGAAGAACGCTATAAGGCTTCTAAAAACACTTATGCAAAAACTGAATATGGATTAATGGTCTATTTTGGGCAAAAAACGGATTATTCCAAAAGAAATGAATTTAAAACCCAATTATGCGATGAGTTGATAAAGTTGGCGAACGAATATTATACTCAAACAAAATCGGGAGATATATCCCAACTTGGTAATATACAGCATACATTGATATTAGCATTCAAAATAGCTTCCAGTAGCAAATTAGAGCCACAACTGAAAGCCATTATTGATCTCATGTATGATATACAACAGAATTGGGATATTGAATCAACGAATACCAACTATATTCCTTTGAGGTATTCCAGCTTTATGTCTGAAAATTATGGGATTTTTAAGGATCATGTAGATTTTGCAAAAATCATAAGTCGTAATGAGTATGCCATTGAATTAGTTGAAAAAAACAATTTGTACAGTGCTGCTGACGCACTGATTATTAATGATAAAATTAAACAAAAAGTAGGCCAACCAATAGATAGTTCTCTTCGTCAAAGGGCTGGGGTTTATGAAAGGATAGCAAAACAAAGGGAAAGAGACATGGCTTGTATTCATTTTATTGAATTGGCTTTAAATCTATATAAACAGCTTAAAGACGAGGTGAAAACTAAGGAGCTTGAAAAATTATATTCTGAAAAAAGGGGGTCATTCCCATTGAATCAAGTAAGTACTCCATTGCCTAAGGCATATACCAATGCTGTAAATGCTTTTATTGAGCAAACAATAGAATCAAATAGTGAAGAAAGTTTATTGCACGAATTCATCAACTCTCCGTGGTATGAAACGGATGATTCTATAAGGTCTCTCTCGGAAGCAGTAGAAAGAGGATTTATTGATTCGCTCCCGTTAGCCATCATTGATGAACGTGGAAATACAATCAAAACATATTCTCCTGAAGACGGGAAGTTTTGGTCAACATATAGTTATTATTTAGGTTTTGGAACAATGAAGATGTTTGAATTGTTCAAAGCAGCTTTAATGTCAGGACAACTATCTTATGAATCAACAATCAAATATTTAAAAGATTAGAGGTTAAACGAGCCTCTTGAGAGAAATTATAATGGAGATAAAATTACAGTAACTCCATTAGAGACTATTAAGCCTGGGATTAAAAGAATTTTTGATGAGTTTCAAAAAGCATTAGAAGACGAGAAATATGAATGCGATTTTGTAACAAGCATCGACAGCCTTACTCTAAAAATAGAGGGCATATTAAGATTTTTTTGTGAGAAATTGGGCATACCGACCTTTGCATCAAGAAGATCTAACAATGCTACTGTTATAATGGAAAAGTTATTTGATGACCTAATTGCAGATGTAAAAGATACTCCTGAAAGGCCAACGGGTTTCATTGAAGACCACAGAACATTAATCAAATATGTTATGTCTGAAAAAATTGGATGGAATTTGCGCAATGAGGTTGCTCATTCTCTTATGCAAATCAACGATTATTCGGTAGATAAAATTGTCGTTTTATTTTGTTTAATTCTAAAATTAAGCGCTTATACTTTCGTAGAAAAACAACCGGAAGAAGCAGTTGCTACATCTTAATTATAAATCAATAGACTTAATTGTTTACTTTATCGTTAGGAGTCTTATCTTTTAAATAAAATTTATATCGTATGGAAAATACAATATTTAATCAAATGATGGATAATTTGTCCGATAATTACACACCGTTGGTCTGTTATCATTTAAACAATGATAATAAAACTCATCTTGGCGAAAAAAAGGATAAGACGTGTAGGTTTTGTGGAAATAAACACCCAGAAGTAACATTCAAAATGGTTACCCATGCAATACCTGAGTTTACAGGTAATAAAACACTAATATCCGAATATGAGTGTGATATTTGTAATGGCCTTTTTTCTCAAATGGAGACCCAGATGTCTAACTATATGA
>JBKECE010000135.1:0-2327 GCA_047974325.1 Dysgonomonas sp.
AGGTCTATCACCATTGAAACAGGAAAATTGGCTAAGCAGGCCGATGGATCTGTTACTGTCAGAATGGGAGATACCATTCTGTTGGCTACAGTATGTGCAGCCAAAGATGCAAATCCCGGTGTAGATTTTATGCCTTTGCAAGTAGAATATAAAGAGAAATTTGCGGCTTTTGGCCGTTTTCCCGGAGGTTTTACGCGTCGTGAAGGACGTGCCTCTGATTATGAAATTTTGATATGTCGTTTGGTGGACAGAGCATTACGCCCTCTATTTCCGGACGATTATCATGCTGAAGTGTTTGTCAATATTCTATTGCTTTCATCTGACGGGAAAGATATTCCTGATGCATTGGCAGGGCTTGCTGCATCAGCCGCTTTGGCTGTGTCAGATGTGCCTTTCAACGGACCTATATCTGAAGTACGTGTAGCCCGCATTGATGGCCAATTCCAGATAAATCCAACTTTTGAGCAATTAGAGAAAGCAGATATGGACATCATGGTTGCTGCAACAATGGATAATATCATGATGGTAGAAGGTGAAATGAAAGAAGTGCAAGAGTCAGAAATGCTCGAAGCAATCAAAGTTGCACACGAAGCGATAAAAGTTCATTGCAAGGCTCAACTCGAATTGATGGAGCTTTGTGGCACTACAGTTAAACGTGCATACAACCATGAAGAAAACGACGAAGATGTCCGAAAAGATGTTTGGGCAAAATGCTATGACAAAGCCTATGCGGTGGCAACAGCATGCAATCCGAATAAACATGAACGCAGTGATAACTTTGCGGCCATAGTAGATGAATATAAAGGAACGTTCAGTGAAGAAGAACTTGCAGAGAAAGGCTCTCTCATTTCCCGCTACTATCATGATGTGGAAAAAGAAGCCATGCGACGTTCAATTCTCGATGAAGGTAAACGTTTGGATGGGCGGAAAACGACAGAGATACGACCAATTTGGTCAGAAGTTGATTATCGACCCGGAGCACACGGATCGGCCATATTTACACGTGGTGAAACACAATCACTGACAACGGTTACTTTAGGCACAAAGCTAGATGAAAAAATCATTGATGATGTGTTGAATAACGGACGTGAAAGATTTTTATTACATTATAATTTTCCACCATTTTCAACAGGAGAAGCCCGTCCGCAAAGAGGTGTTGGTCGTCGCGAGATAGGTCATGGAAACTTAGCACATCGTGCCCTGAAACCAATGATCCCGACTGATTATGCTTATGTGCTTCGTGTCGTTTCAGATATCCTAGAGTCAAACGGATCTTCTTCTATGGCAACGGTTTGTGCAGGAACATTAGCTTTGATGGATGCCGGTGTGCCCATTAAAAAACCTGTTACGGGTATTGCTATGGGATTGATCTCTGAAAAGAAAGGTACAAATTATGCCGTACTTTCAGATATTTTGGGAGACGAAGATCATTTAGGTGATATGGATTTTAAAGTTTGCGGAACCAAAGATGGTATAACTGCAACACAGATGGATATAAAAGTGGATGGTCTATCGTATGAGATACTCGAAAAAGCGTTGAACCAGGCAAAAGAGGGACGTTTGCACATTATGGGCAAGATATTGGAAACTCTTCCTGCTCCAAGACCTGATATGAAACCGAATGCTCCGCGTATTGAGGTCATGATCATACCGAAAGAATTCATTGGTGCAGTGATCGGACCTGGAGGAAAAATCATTCAGGGCATACAAGAAGAAACTGGAGCTGTGGTTACAATAGAAGAGATCGACGGCTTTGGACGTGTCGAAATCTCGGCTAATAACAAAGCGGCCATAGAAGGGGCTTTAAATAAAATTAAAGGTATTGTTACCGTGCCGGAAATTGGTGAAGTTTATGAATCAAAAGTTCGCTCAATAATGCCATATGGCGCTTTTTGTGAATTTCTTCCCGGAAAAGATGGCCTGCTCCATATTTCTGAACTATCATGGGATAGGGTTGAGAAAATGGAAGATTCAGGTTTGAAAGAAGGCGATATTCTCGAGCTAAAACTTGTTGATATAGATGCAAAAACAGGTAAAATAAAGCTATCTCGCAAGGCATTGCTTCCACGTCCTCCAAGACCAGACAAACCAGTGAAGAAGGATGACAAAGAAGCTTAGTAAATAAATCTTGTTTTATTCTAGATATTATCGTAAACAGCCATCTGTAAAGATGGCTGTTTGTTTAGTATTGAGAGTCAGCAAAATGAATAAAAAGGATGGAGGCAGATTAAAAAAAGAGAAAAATATGCACAGAAATATTTGCATATCTGTAAAAACATACTACCTTTGCATCCGCAATCGGGATAAAGAACTGTTCTAAAAACAGG
>JBKECE010000143.1:0-5448 GCA_047974325.1 Dysgonomonas sp.
AATGGCCGGCTTGTTTATATCGTTCTTGTATTCAAACATCAGATCGATCTGTTCCTTTGTGTTTCGCTCCGTGGACAATGGAGGCAAAACATCGGGCGAGAAAAAACCTTTATCTAATATATCGAAAGTTTCAGTAAAACTTCCACCAACTATTTTGCACTGTATGAATATCTTATATGCGTAGTGCAAGTGCGGTGGATGATTGTGACATTTCTTATCCAGCACAGCTAACAGTCTAATGGGCACAACATCCAGACCACACTCTTCTTTTACCTCTTTCACGGCGATCTCATTTGGTGTGAAACCGATATCTGCCCATCCACCGGGAATAGCCCAACCTCCATCGGCTCGTTCCTTCACTAGAGGAATTTCATTTTTTTCATTAAAGACAACGGCTCTAACGTCTACTTTAGGTGTTACATAATCATCTTCAATACGAAAAATCTGTTGTATAGCCTCGAATTTGTAATCAGTTATCAGAGCCGTCATCTTATGGCTCAGATTGAGTAGATCCTGATAACGTTCAATATCGTAATCGTTTTCCGAGTAGACTAATCCAGTTTGCGACAAAGCTCTTATTCTTTGTGATATTAGGATCAATTCTTCTTCTGTAGTCTTTGTCTTCATTTTAAATTTAGAAAATCTTCGACCGAAAATCCGGAAAAGTCCGGAATCACTTTTATACACTTTTGACTCAAAGATTCAGCATTATGTGTTGTTGCGAGACCTACCACAGGCATACCAGCCTGAGTGGCAGCTTCTATTCCTGCAAATGAATCTTCAAATACCACACAGATTTTTGGATCAACCTTCAAGTCTTTTGCAGCCAATAAGAAACATTCAGGGTCAGGCTTTCCTTTTTTAACACGACTAGCCGAAACAACAGTATCGAATAACTCATTGAATTGCTTTTCCCTGTTCACCCCGATTAGTTTTGTATCTGACGAACTGGTCACCAATCCTACTTTGATTCCATTATCTTTCAGATCTTGTACAAATCGTACCGATCTCGGGATTTCTTCAAAAAACATATTCAATTCAAATTCATCTAAATCTGCTATAATCGAATCGATCTCAGATTGAGGTTGCTGAGAGAAATATTTTTTCAGAATACCTGACAAAGTATTTCCTTTTATAACTTTCTCGAAGTTTTCAACTCCTACATTATATTTATCTCCGATATGTTTCCAAAATGTGTCGTACTGAGGTTCAGTATCCAGCATCACGCCATCCATATCGAACAAAGCACAAATTTGTTTTTCCATCTTTCTTTTACCTTAACTAAAACTTATAATTATATCTTTTTCTACTCACCTACATATACGTTTTTCCAAAATGTAATCTTCCATCAAAAAACCGTTGCCAATATCTATATTCTCTTCACCGATAATGTTAAATTCTATATGTTTATAAAAATTCAAGGCCTGATTATACCTATTCACATTGAGCAGAATCGAGACATTACCACGATCCACAGTTTTTTCGGATACTTTTTCAATCAATATCTGTCCTAATCTCATTCCTTGAAACTGTGGTAAAACATATAATTTATGAATTTTAGTTTGAAGGGTAGCCCTATAATTGAACTCAAATGATACAAATCCGAGATATTCGCTTGTATTTTCATTACCAATAAGTAAAAAATGATGACCTAACTCTTCCATTTGTTTTTTCAACGCCTGATCGGTATACATCATATTGAGCATATAGTCGGATTGTGCTTGGCTCAGTATATTTGCATATGCGACAGGCCATGTTGCCTGTGCTATATCTTGTATAATAGGTATGTGTTCTGATTTTGCTTCTAAAAAATACATGGAAATAGGCTATTACAACAAGCAACAAATTTAATAAAAAAAAAGAGACTGAGCCGTATCCGGCACAATCTCTTAGTATACTTTCTTTTAAGCGATTTTATTCAATTTCTATTGTCAATTCTTTAGCCTTAGATGTATTATAATATTCAGCCATAGAATAATTGAAGTAGATCGATTTTCCGTCTTGCGAAAATGTAGCACTAGGATCACTGACAGTTTTTACTTTCCGTGGAAAGGTGTAAGAAACTTTTACCGACCCGGAAGAAAGCATCCCAAACATGTCACTACTGTCTGTGCTGTCATCGTCTTGTGCAGCTGCTGCTCTGACAATTTTTAAGACCTTGCCGTCCCATGAATATTGTATAGGATTTTTGAATAAATCTTCCACAGGAGGATCGCCTAGTAGACATCGTCCATGATGATCTTGATCATCATTATCTTTAGATTTTCCCGACTTTGCTAAAGTAGCAAAGGCTTGATTGAGATTCGTGCTACTCTTAAAATCTCCAAAAATAGAAAGCATTGATTTCTGACCATTTTGACCTGGTGAATATTTGAATTTCAGAGGTTTGAGATCATCCAGCATTTGTTCCTGTTCTTCTGTAAAACCTTCCTCAGCTCTTTCTTTGTTTATCAAATCGGTGAAAGAAATAATTGTGTCCTTTTTTTCTGAAAATTCACCAGCTGCATCAGGCGACATTTTAATCAATTCTGTCAAATCCAGATCCATCTTGTAAGATAATTGACCATCGGATTTGAACGTAATCTCTTCCGTCACAGCACAACTTGTTAGCAAAAGAGTGGCAGTTGAGAGAAAAATAAATAATAGTTTTTTCATAATTTTTTTATTCTAAATAGGTGTAGCCATAAAGTCCTGAACGGTAATTCGAGAGAAATTCTTTCCCTTCTTCAACAGTGATAGAGCCTTGTTTCACACAGGTTGTAACCCATGTCTCCACAGTGCGAACGAGTTTCTTTGCATTATATTGGGCGTAATCGAGTACTTCGGCAACAGTTTCACCATCAATCATCTGATCTATCTTATATCCTTCTTCATTGACCGAAATATGCACTGCATTGGTATCTCCAAACAGATTGTGCAAATCGCCCAGAATCTCCTGATATGCACCAACCAAAAATACGCCAAGATAATAGGATTCATTTCTTTTCAATGCATGAACCGGCAGACAGCTAGTCTGATTGTTTGATGGTATAAAATTGTCAATTTTCCCGTCCGAATCGCAAGTTATGTCCTGCAACGTTGCTGTTCTGTCAGGTTTCTCGTCCAATCTGTGTATTGGAATGATCGGAAATATTTGGTCTATAGCCCATGAGTCGGGCAAGGACTGAAAGAGTGAAAAATTACAGAAATATTTATCCGGCAGCAATTTACTCAATTGCTTGAGTTCATCGGGCGAATGTTTCATCCTTCCTGCCAATTGGTATACCTCACGAGCAATGGAAAAATAGAGACGCTCTACCTGCGATCTGGTTTTCAAATCGAGCAAACCAAGACTGAACAAATCCAAGGATTCTTCTCTGATCTGTTGTGCATCGTGCCACGCTTCCAACATGCTTCTTTGATTCAGATCGTCCCATATCTGATACAATTCACGTACCAATTCATGATCACTCTCCATAATATCTTCGTTTTCAGCCCATTCCGGCAATGTTGCTGTCTCCAGCACTTCAAATACTAGAATTGAGTGATGCGCAGTCAGAGATCGTCCTGATTCTGTGATAATATTGGGATGTGGAAGATTATTTTTATTGGCTGCATCAACCATTGTAGAGATGGAGTCATTCACATATTCTTGTATACTATAATTCACACTACTTTCACTCATAGCCGACCGGGTACCATCATAGTCTATGCCAAGACCTCCGCCAATGTCCACAAACTCGACATTAAATCCCATTTGATGCAGTTGTACATAAAATTGAGAGGCTTCACGCAAAGCTGTTTTTATGCGACGGATCTTGGTGACCTGACTTCCTATATGGAAATGGATCAGCCTTAAAGATTCCTGCATGTTGTTTTTTTCCAAGAAAGAGAGAGCTTCAAGCAATTCACTCGAATTGAGTCCGAATTTGCTGACATCACCACCTGATTCTTCCCATTTGCCACTTCCACTGCTGGCTAGTTTGATACGTATACCTATATTGGGTACGATTTTAAGGCGTTTCGCAACTCTTGTTATCAATGACAATTCATTGATCTTTTCCACAACTATAAATACCCTTTTACCCATTTTTTGAGCCAAAAGAGCCAACTCTATATAACTTTCGTCCTTATATCCGTTGCAGATGATCAAAGAATCGGGATCTGTATTGATAGCAATAACGGCATGAAGTTCGGGCTTTGAGCCGGCTTCAAGTCCTATATTGAATTTCTTTCCGTGACTGACAAGCTCTTCTACCACAGGCCGCATCTGGTTTACCTTGATGGGATATATAATGTGGTTTTGTGCCTGATAGCCATATTCTTCGGCTGCAATTTTGAAACATGTCGAGATTTTCTCTATACGGTTGTCCAAAATATCCGGAAAACGAAGCAGAACAGGAGCCTCAATGTCACGAAGTTGTAATTCGTCGATCAACTCTTTCATATCCACACTCACACCGTCTTTTTTTGGCGTGACTGCGACATTACCTTTTTCATTAATTGAAAAATAATTTACACCCCAACCTGAGATGTTATACAATTCTTCCGAATCCTCGATGCGCCATTTTCTCATTTTCGCAAATATTCCTTGTTGTTTCTGTTATAGTAAAATATTATCTAAATCTTTGTCTTTAAAGATCGTATGTTCATTTTTCAACATTTTACTTATTTCGGCAATGTATAATGTATGAAAATCTTTTTCAGGATACCACCTATCCACAATGGATTTATCAATGAAATTAGTTTCATTCCATGGAGATGAAAACAGTTTATTTGCTGTTATGACAATTTCTGCTTCTTCAAAATATGGAACTTTTCCTTCATGGAGAATAGTCAAACCTGCTTTTTCTATTTTGTTCTCGTCGCGACCCGAAACTTTGCCCAGATAGCCCAATTGTTTTTTGAAGCTGCTTTCAAAAAAAGTAAGGGAAAACGAATCGGCACGATCTATAAACTCTTTGGTATAGCGTTGCGGCCTTATGACAACAAAGACCACATTTTTATTCCACATGATGCCCATTCCACCCCAACTGGCTGTCATAGTGTTCACTTTGCCGTCTTTTTCGGCTGTCACAAGCATCCATTTATCTTTCAAGTCGAAAGGCGTGTATGGAAATTCCGCTGATTTTATTTCTTTAAAATTGCTCATTATTCACCTCTTTCTTCATTTAATTTGTCTCTAAAAATCGGAAGTTCATAAAAATATAGATTCTCACCTTTTTCCCTATATTCTTTGTTTTCAGCTTCCACTCTGAATATAACATAGGGGTTTGCAGGTTTTATTTTTGGTATATCAACCTGAACAATATAACCTGTGACGGATTTCTCATTACCTATGAACTCTTCGATTGGTTGCACCGAATTTATCTTGAGAAGTTCTTCATCTGCAAATATTTTCACATCTAAATACTCCGGTTTCACAGATATATTGGCTTTCTTCTCAGCTTCGTTCTTGTCCAGATACAC
>JBKECE010000114.1:0-1559 GCA_047974325.1 Dysgonomonas sp.
TCTATTACTGTTTTCCCATTTTTTTCTTCCTTGAATTTTGCATCGGTTTCCCCTCCAGGCATATTACTGGTCAGGTACAGAACTTTTGATGAGGGCATGTTATATATGATCGAAATCTCTCCTCCTGCATTATGGTTATTGTCTGATACAGTTATTTCGATCATTGAGTTATTTGTTTCTTTTATTCTGGATTGCATTTTTTTAAATGTGGGAATAAGTGTCCCCCAACCACTGCCGATATTATTGTGCACAGCCTTGTAAAACTCCTGATAGGCAGCGTCAAGCGGGCCATTGAAAGAGCAGTTGTCTATAGATGAATATTCCTCCTTTTTGCCGTGACTGCATATAATGCTTCCTATCTTATAAGTTTTCTCTATTATCGCGGCGTTGCTTTTGTTTGCTGTGTAGATAATTTGCCAACCATCATCATCGAAGATAAGCTCACTTCCTATTTGAAAGAAAATATCATATGGCGCATCGCATCTGTTTTGATTGCTTAATTCCTGGTTCGCTGTGCGCGCCCAGAGTTGCACTTTGTTATGGTCAGTTTTTTCATAGCGACTGCCAAAAAACTTAATAATATTACTGACGCTATCCTTATCTGATTTTTTTCTGTTTCCTGGTTCTCTAAGAAGCTTGTCAACTTTATTTGCGCACATTGTGTCAATGTTGAATGTTTTATCAGTGAATGAAACCACGGGGGTTGATTTTGCTTTGTTGACTACGACGGCACGATAATCCAAAGGGTAGCGAGTAAAACCAGGTTCAAAGTTATTCGTTGAAACTGACTCAAAGTAATAATCTTTTGCTTGTGTTGTGCAGCAATACATTGCAATTATATATAATGATTTCTTCATGTGACATCCACAGATGGTGACGTTTGGTTTGCTGTGCTACCGAGAGTTAGTTATGGCATTATGTTGCTAGTTTTTTTGTAAATTTTGGCGGTGCTTAAAGCAAATGGTATTAATTTTTAGGAATGTAACTGTTCATGTAATTGATTCTTTCAGTTGTTTTTTTGAGTTGGCAGGTTAAATATTGCACACCATAGCCTTCGCCTCCTGATCCCATACCCTGTGGATTTTCAAAGTTGCAACTAGAATCGCGAAATTTTATCCAGTCACGCTGTGCTTGTTTTAACAGCTTCGCTCTCGGTTCACCGATTCCTTCGTAATCACTATCATAAAACTTTAAAAGCTCTTGATAGATCTGATTTAGTTTGTTATCTGATTTATCATATGTTTTTTTGACGCACTTGAATCTTTTCGATAACTCAAGTAGGTCACACTTGGTTGTATCAAATGATATAATTGATGAGGCAAGAATAAGTCCTAACGCAATCATAAATAATCAATCCTTCGTTGATGTCTATCGGATGGTACATTGAAAAGGTTTGTCCAGTCGTGCAATCATCAATGCACAAAATCTGTGGTCACTAATGCAGAAAGTCCGGATACTTCTGGACACAGCCTCGCCATTTCTAGGAAATGGTTATGGTCCTGAACCGTTACGACATTACTACAGTAATGATCCAGCTCACTTATCTCGAGCTATTGCTC
>JBKECE010000247.1:0-13332 GCA_047974325.1 Dysgonomonas sp.
GACAAGAATCGCCAGATCATCAACAACCAATTCATGACAAGAACCAGTCACCGTCTGTTTGCCACCATGATGAATGAGTTGCATGTCCTACTCCCATGTATTTAAAAGTAAACACATTTAGGAGTAAGACACAGAAAATGAAGAAGGAAAAGCGCTGAGGAGAATAGATGAGAAATAGCACCAAGTTTACATATGAAAAGAGCAGAGACTTTCAATCTCTGCTCTTTCGAATCAGCTTTCTTTTCTGAAAGCATATCTAATCAATACTATCGCTATACCAAGCATCCCACCAAGTAGTGCACCCAAGACAACAATCAAAGCGCGTTTCGGCTTATCACGAGAAATAGGTTGCTCTACGTTTTCTAGGAAACGGAACGTTTGGAACTGAATATTGCGGTCAATTTTCAGGTCTTTCAACATTTCCAATTTCGCATCAATCTGTTGTAGACGAGGTTCAATCACACTTAAGTTATCAATCGATTCAAGTGCTTTCACTTTAGCCGCTAAGCCCTTTGTACCTAAATCAATTGAGAAAATCTCTTTGTCGTTATAGCTTTGAATCGGTGTATCCACACTCGCCGCTTTTGCAATATCTAACGCATATTGTGCACGTTCTACTTCAACTTCTATACGATTCCTAGCCTGTGATTCTAAAATACGTTTCTGCTGGACTAGCTCATTACGCTTAGAATCAACCACGGCTTGCAAGTTATTCAGCGCATCAGTGCGCGTTTTAGCGCCTATAACATTCAAGTATTCATTCATCAACGAATAACTACTTTTCTTAGTCGTTGATTGAAAACTTAAATCATACGGCGAAAACTCAGCTTTCTTATCTTCTGCTACCGCGGTAATTTTTTGGAACCACTCTGAATAGAGCTTACGTACTTTATCTTTAACTTCTTCAGACTCTAGATCAGTAGGTATATCCATCTCAGCTTTATATTCCTGAAACTCAGTGCTGGAATCCAAAAAGTGGCGTTTATTATCACTAGAGTTAAAAGTATCAACAAAACGTTTAAACAATACATCGACATCAACAAAATCATCTAATGCTTCACTAACCAATACCGTGCCATCTTCTTGGTAGATATCAAATATTGGTTGAAACTTCTTTACTTGCTTCTGATAGGCCGCCATATCTTGCAACTGAGCAGACGAGACCTTTGCTTTAGAAGACCACCACTGCTGTGCCATTAAGGCATAAGCAACAGTCACTAGTGCAAATAATACCGTAGTAACAATAATGGTTACTTTGCCATTCCACAGAGCAATAAACAGCTCTTTTAAATCAATTTCATCATTTTGATGATACGAAGCTGGCACCTGAGGAGCATTCCCCCCAAAGTGGGCAGGTTGTTGGTTTTGCTCTGTCACGTTGTTTCCTTTAAATGTGCAAAATTTCCATCAAATCGGATAAGCGCTATTGACAAGAAATATGATAATAGTTTTGCGATGGATTTTAGCATAGACAAAGCCATACGAGAAAGCTCAGCCGTTTGTTAAAAATACAACTTTACTTCAAAACAACACATCCGATCTATTAATGCTTAATAACAAAAGCATTCACACAAACTAAAGGTTGAATTCGCAAACACTTTATCCAGTTCGGGTTTTCATTTAGAATCGCAGTGTCATTATTTTTACTGTGGGTTCAAGCTGTGCTGATTCCGTTTATCGATCTTGCGTTTTTGTTTTTCTTCTCTCTTACTGCATTGTTTTTTTTAAGAAAATTCGCAAAAAAAATAGACTTAGTTGATAAACCAAACGCTCGCAAATTACATAACGGCGCGATTCCTCTGGTTGGCGGTATATCTATCTGCTTGTCATTGCTTTATTTCCTTACCAATAATCCAACGATTATCCCTAATGTGCAGCTCTATGCGGGATGCATTATCATCTTAGTTGCCATGGGAGCACTGGATGATAAATTTGACATTAGTTTTAAAGTTCGTTTTCTAGTTCAAGGTGGGCTTTCTATAGCAATGATGATGCTAGGAAACATTGAACTGCACACAATAGGTAATATTTTTGGCACGGGAAGCATTACTCTAGGTTGGTTCGGCTATGTTGTGACTATATTAGCGGTGGTAGGTGCAATTAACGCCTTTAACATGGTAGATGGTATTGACGGCTTACTAGGCGGGCTTTCTATCGTTACCTTCGGTGGATTAGGCGTGATGTTAGCTTATGATGGACAACTAAACATTGCTTACTTATGCTTAGTGATGGTGGTAATTACCATTCCTTATATGCTATTAAACTTAGGTGCGTTGGGGCGCAAACACAAAGTATTTATGGGTGATGCCGGCAGTATGCTCATTGGTTTTACTGTAATTTGGCTATTACTACTATCCAGTCAAAATGGTAAAACTCCACCACTTCGCCCAATTACAGCGCTATGGTTAATTGCAGTTCCTCTGATGGATATGGCTGCTATCATGATCCGCCGTGTGCGCAGAGGATACTCACCGTTTAAGCCAGACCGCGAGCACTTACACCATATTTTCCAACGTTTAGGTCTAACTTCATCACAAACTTCTATCGCCATCTGCTTAATTGCATCAGGCTTTGCTATTTGGGGAATACTAGGTGAAATCTACAATGTAAGTGAAGCGGTAATGTTCTACTGTTTTATACTATGCTTTGCGATTTATGCAGTAATGCTAAACTATGTTTGGCGAATTACGGCTTGGCTAAGAAAATTATATTAATTTTTCAAAGAGCCTCCTTAAATTGCTCATTTTTACATACAATTTTTAACCTTAATTTTTGAACATTACTTAGGCTTTGTTGCGTAATCCAGACGAGAAACCAAACCGCCTAAAGTCGAGCAACTTCTATACAACATACTGAGTTTCAGGCATATCAAGTCCTTTAAGCTTGTTCAGATCTTTAATCATTGCGTAAGTCTCACCAACCTGAGCGTTGTAATTTCGGAGGCTGAGCTTTCCCCACCCACAACTGTTTCACTTGATGTATTACTGCCTCTGACAGCGAGCGTTTATGATAACCATACTGGATTTTCCATTTCTTGTCTGAGCCTATAGTTTCTGACAACCTACCACTAAATTGCGAGGATACCTCCCCCTTGTGTCATAAACACCATCACTAGATATCTCAATGATTTTACGGCATCTCTGTTTTAGCAAGTTGTGGAACACTTCGGCACCAACCTTGAGATCAGTGGCATCAATGACTAGATGTTGTATTACTCCCTAGTTTTGGTTTTAAATGAAACCTCAACTTTACTTATACATAGTGGAGGAAAAACAGCTTAAATACTGAATCTAGAAAACCTTGCAGCGCTTTCAATGGCATAGAGAAAACACGTTGACCATGAGTGCTGTAGCAATGGCTAAGTCTCTGAATTGACGAGGCCAACTGTGCTTAATCTGTTTACTTTACTCTATTTTATGGTCTCTTCATCTATCCAGAAAGTTAAGTGAACCACGGTTGATTAGGGCTCTATTGTACTGTTTCCTGTTAGTTGTGTTATAACGACGTTTCAGCATAAGGCTACGAAGATTAGCTGATTTAGCCGATCAGATCGTAACTCTCTGATTTAGTTCCATAGAATTACACAACAAAGCCAAGCACAACTACCTTAAAAATCGCCGCTATCTAAACATTTGATATAATATTTTTTTTACACGGCCAGGACTAATTCTAAGCATAAAAAGAAGAAATATATAAATAATATTTTTAATAGAAAATTTAGAAAGTTTTTTCATGGCGTAGCATCTAGATTTAATATCATTTATTGCTTTACCGAAGCCTCGTCTTCTATAAAAATTATCGTTTATTCTAAATCTCAACAAAGGCTTATTAACATTAGAAATAATATACCCTTTTGATAGTAAATCAATCCATAGATAATAGTCTTGTGTGTTTTTTAAATTTGATTTATAAGACAAATCTTTAATATCTAATCTAAATAAATCAAACATTACAGTTGGATGATTCAATGGACATTTCAATATTATATTATTGAATATAATATTATGTTCACTCTCCATTTTTTTATAAAATTCCGTATTACCATCAAATTCAATAATATCAGTACCTATAATAGATACATTTTCATTATTTTTGAAAAATTCAATCTGTTCAGAAAAACGTTCTGGCAACGAAATGTCATCTGCATCCATTCTTGCTAAATATTTATAACATTTCCCACTAACTTTAACTCTTTCTATAGCTCTGTTTAATTGCCATGCTAAGCCATGTTGTTTATCAATATATTCGGGAAAAAAATTTTTACCACTGTTTAAACGGATCACCTCACTAATATTTTTGTTAACCGGACCATCGACTTGTAGATAAATATCCAAATTAGTATATGTTTGAGTCTTTAGGCTTATTAGTGCTTCTGATAAATGGTGATGATTATCGCTATTGTAGACTGACATTATTACTGCAATCATCAAACCAACCTCACCTTATATTTATACATCTGGTAACTCAATATAACAATTATAGCAACAAAATGCGTTGTATCCAACATGTAAGGGTTTGTAAAGGCATATGATAAATATGAAAAATACATAAGAACAGTTAATCTGGTTTTAGCTAAACTAAAAAACATGTATAAATGCACAATCAATAAGGCAATAAATATTACAAAACCCAATTGATTTAAAAAATATACACTTTGCAGTTCAAAATATATATCACCAATATAGTCTCTACTATGTGTTATCACATCGACAGTATTACCAATTCCCATACCGAACAGTAATGTGCATACGGAATCTGACATGTCATTAATTAGCACTGATATTTGATCCGCTCTAATACCAAGAGAACTAGATGCTCCGCCAAGTTTCATTTCTATTCGTCTGATTATATAAAATACAAATATGGGAAAGGATAAGAAAAAAGCTGCATATGCAAACGCTTTTTTTATCGATAAAGAAAGCTTGCCTTTCAGTAATTCGTAAACAATCACATAAAAAGCAAAAGAAAGCAAAAAGGCCAAATTTCCGGCGAAAATTAATGCTAACAAAGAAAATAAAAAATGATATAAAGATACGATCTTTTCTCTAAACTGATCATACGTAATAAAAAGCAATAATGGTATTAATGCATTGCCTAACAATTGAACTCTAAAGAAATAACCATTGTATGTATAAACATCTCCCCAACCATTATTTAAAAACAACCTCCTTATTTCTGAATAATTTGAAGAATCAAACATTGCGCCCATATATACAGCGATAAAAATAATAACAGACGCATGAATAAAATATGTGAATTTGAAAATCTTAAAATAATATTCTTCTTCAAACCCGAAAATTAAAGGGAGATTGAGAATCAACAGAATCGACATGAACCTTATTATAAGACTAATATCATTACCTAACACAATTGAGTATACAACTAAGAAAGGAATAGGAAGTACAGTTATTATTAAAAACTTTAGATTTATTTTTTTAATATTTGGCAAAGTCGAAATAATAAATATTAAGGTAAATACATTTAGCATACCACTATATAAATTTAAAGGAAATTGCCTAGAAAGAACAAAAGCCAAAAGGAAAAATGCAATAAAATCAGGTTTTAAAGATCCAATTTTATTAAACATCGAATTTTCCACTTCTTTTTCGAATGAAATCAACCACGCCCAATATCATATATTTACATCTTAAATACCTTGACGGCCCTTGGATCATATATATAAAAAATCTCACCGGAAACCAGATCAAATTTCTATATTTCCATTTTTTAGGCACATAGCTTCTACATGAGAGATTTAGTACATTTCTTGACTGATAATATAACCGTATTGGTGAAGCTACTTTATATTTTAACCCTAAAAAACTTGCTCTAGAATCACCTAATGTATGTCTCATAAGAATTGAATCATCTATAGCAATAGAATAGCCTTTATTTCTCGCTCGCCAGCACCATTCATGATCGACACCATCTATAAATAAACTTTCATCCATTAATCCTATGTCGGGTAAATAATTTAGATTAATAAGCTTTCCAGAAGCAATAATTTGAGAGGTCAAAAAAACATTTTTAGATATCTGAATTTCTTCATTATATTTTGACTTCAGCTTTTCCCCCCCCAATAAATCATATATTCTAGGTCCAATACAAGCGATTCTTAAGTTTTTATCCTGTGAAAGAATAGATTTATACAAATTATTCACCAAATTATCATCTATATAGCTATCCTGATCAAACAATACGGCAAAAACATTATTTTCCTTCGCACATTCAATACCTTGATTTTGCGCTTTCGCTATACCTAAATTTTCTTTGTTATTAATTACATTAACCCATAAACATTCCAAAGTGAGATCGATGTTTGGAGTATTATCTACGATAAATATCTCATTCACTTGATTTTTAAGTCGATAGATATTATTCAAAAGTAGTTTTTTATCAGGATGATATGTAACTATAATAGCCGCAATTGTCATAAAATTCACTTTATAGATTCAATTAGAAACTTTTTAGAGAGGTATATTTCTTCATCAAATTTGCTTATATCAATATCACTACAAAAATAAAGAGGTATATCATTACCTTTAATTTCACAATTAATCTTTTTTAATCCCAATCTATCTAATAAATTGGTCATTCTTGAACCAGTTTTTGAATGAGGAACACATACTAGCTTTTTATTAAAAATAATTGAAAACACTGTCCCGTGAAATGAGTTAGTAACCACATAAGTTGCGTTTTTAATTAAATTAACAAATTCTTTAGGTCCTGCATCATTTATGCATACGTCCGCAAAATGATAGTCATTTCTGAATGGGTGGATACAAATAATTTTCAAGTTATGTTCAACAGAAATAGTTTTTGCAAAATTTACCAAGCAATCATTAATTTCAAGAGAGTAAACTAGTACATAGTTATTCTCAGTATATTTATCTACGTATTTGTTTTTACTTTCACTAAAATTATGCCAAAAGTCTTTATTGAATAAGAATACAGGATCGAGAACTAAGTTAACGTCTTTCTTTGGAAGAAGTTCTTTTACTATGCTTACTCCTGTTTCTTCCCTAATTCCTATAAAGCTAAAGTCATTGAGATAATGTTTAATTCTATCTTCCCAGTTGTTACTTATACAACTAACCCCAAAACTTGACGAATAGGCGATTTTCTTTACACTTTTGTCGGCAAACGAAAGTAGAAAATTTTCGTCACTATTAGTTATATATGGGTTCCAAATTTGATCACTTCCTGTTATCAATACAGAATAATTATGTGAACACAATGCTTTAAAACCAGTAAAACATTTTTTGCTTATATTTAGTTCATGTTCTAAGAATGAATTAAACCGCTTGAATTTTTGATTAGCGATATATTTCTGTTTCAATGCTCTTAAACCAGATTTAGGGCGAAAAATTAAATCTCTAAAATAAAAATCATATGCTTTACAAACAGAGTAAGGCCTGTAATCTATTATTTCTGATTTATAACCACAATCATTCAAATATTTATCCAATGCGTATGCCTGTAGCATAGCACCATAATTATAAACAGAAAAAATCGTCATAATACCAATTCTATTTTCAGTCATAATCTACCTACTACTATTGTTCTAAATTTATCAAAAACAAAAATAAAGAAAACCAAACTCATTATACAACATGCAACAATTGATAAGTATAGATTGTCTATTACTGAAAGATATAAGGATATAGTTATACCGATAAAGCAACATAATAATCTAGGTTTATGTATTTTGAAGTTTCTTGAAGTATCAAAAAGTCGAAATATAAAAATAAATATCGTACTTAATAAAGTAGCGACCGCAGCTCCATAAATACCATAAGATGGAATTAGTAAGACATTCAGAACAAGATTCACCAAAGCGGACAACGATGAACTAATAAAAGCCCTCTTCGTTTTCTCTTCAATTACATAAAATACACCAAGCCAACTTGCTAATGAGTAAAATACACTTGAAAAAATTAATACATTCCCCACTAACCACGCTTCTGAAAATGAATCCGACAGCATTTTTGTGATGAAAAATTTGTCTAATGATATAAACCACGAAGATAGAAGAAAGATAAACAAAATATAATCATTAATCAAATTTGTATATTTATATTTCTTATCTCTATCATTCTTCATTCTTATAGCAGATATTTGCCAAGCCTGAAACAATATTGTAGATATAATTAAAATGATAGATGATATTCTATTAGCAACACCGTATATACCAACTTCATGCTCTCCATGCATGTGGTATATGATAAACCTATCAGAAGCATTAAAAATCCACCACATAATCGCATTTGGTACGAGGGGTAAAGATAATGTAATTAAATTTTTAAGTATACTTTTTTTAAAAACGCCTAATAACTCTATTTTTTTAAACTTTAACAACAAAATTAACGAAAGTGAACCCAAAAAGTACGACACTGAGTGACTAACCAAAACGCCGATAGCACCAAAATTATAGTAATATACTAATAAAAAATTACCAAATAGAGCAACTAAAGCAATAATAATATTTGATTTAGCATAGAGCCCTTGCTCACCAATAGCTTTCGTAAATTTTGACAATGATTCATAAAAAGCCAAAAAAATAACGGACATTGAGATGGGATATATTAAATCAATTTTAAAATAGAAAAAATTAATTGTACTCGACACAATTAATAATGGAATTAAAATATATAACAAGAACCTAATAACTGTAGTTATTAGGTTCTTGTTATATTCTAAACTATTTGATTCAATTGTATATTTTAATACAGCTTCATGTATATTTAGTGTTATGAATGGAATAATTAGCATAATCATAGTCAAAGATAAATCCACTTTACCATATTCTGATAAAGTTAGACTATAGCTATACATTGGTAACAATAATAATGTAATTGCTCTACTAGCAAAGGTCGATACTGCAAAAATTAAACTATTGCGAAAAAAATTATATCCTTTATTATTTATCATTTTGTATATCAAACGTTTTAGTTAACGAAGTTACATAATCATCAAAATCATATTCTTTTACTTTTTCTCGACAAAATATAGACATAGATTCTAATTTAACTTCATCGGATAATAGTTTTTCAACTATAAATTTAAAATTTTCCAAGTCACAAAAGTCAACTAAATACCCAGTTTCACCTTCAACAATGACGTCTTGAAATCCACCAACATTCTTAAAACCTACAACGGGAGTACCATTATACATTGATTCCAAAACAACAGAACCAAAAGGTTCTTCTCTCGATGAAATAAAAAACAAGCTAGCGGATTGATAAAACTTTGAAAGCTCTTCCGAGTCTTTAATATAACCGAAAAAATACACATTATCAGATATATCTTTGATTAAACTTTTATCTACGTCACCGACCCAAATGAAGTTACAGTTTGGAATTAACTTGGCTGCAGATTGAAACACATCCACACCTTTCCTATAATTACCAGTTGCTACATTTAGTATCATTGGCTTGGAATCTAGATTATATTTTTGGGATATATAACATTTTGAGTCATATTTCTCCACTTTAGACTTTCCCTTTAAAAAAATACCTTGTGGTAATATTTCATAATTAAACGGATGATGTCTAAATGTATTAAACTTTTCCATAACTATTTTTGCAGGAAAAACTAATAAGTCAGAATACTCAGTTGCATTGAAAAGTTTTTTTTCAGCTTTCCATGACTTAATAACATCAGGTAATTCATGAACTAGCGTTATAACTTTAAAATCATTATTTTTAAATAATTTACACCATCCGCCAGAAATAATTGAATTTATAATAACCTTGTTAAACCCGTTATCTTTCAAAAAATTAAGCCTACTCTGGAACTCAGGGGTTTCATTTGAAATAATTACATCAGAAAATTGGGAAAACATTCTAACCAATGGCCCTGATTTTTTAGATATAACAACCACAGACCAGCCTCTATAATATAAAGCTTTTGCAACATATAACAACAGCATAGGCGCCCCAGTCCTGCTCATTTCATGAGAAACTAGCACGATTTTATTGTCACCTTCTGGATAAAGTTTTTTCACTTTATTCACATAATTTCGATATAATAGAAAGTATGTGACATTCCTAAGTTTTCTTTTTATTTTATTTATCATCATCAATAACAGTCAATATATCTAAATATTTTTTTCTTTCAGACTTAGGTACCTTAGTAACATCTTTAATATTACCAACACCTATAAATGATATAATCACTTCTGAATCACTTATAGAACTATAACTTCTATATAACTTATCTTGATTTTTAAAAGTAGACCAATTTAAGGTTACGGAACCTAACCCTTGACTATGTAAAGATAATAACAATCCCATCAAATATATACCACCATCTATATATGCTTGATTTCTTTCATTAGCATTCTCAAACACACTAAGATCCACCGTAACAATAATAAGTTTATTTATACATTCCTTAAAACCTCTATTACCATTTTGGTAGTTCAAGTGTTCTTGTACTAATGATTTATTCTTTATTAAATAGACTCTGGCACCTTGTCGATTACATACGGAAGGATATTTTTGCGCAATATCAATCGCTTTTTCGATTAATTTAACATCTACATCGTCAGATGAAAAATCTCTTATACTATAACGGGAATTAAAAAAACTTTCAAAATCAAAATCAATAGCTTGCAATATGTCCGACTTTCTTATGACTTGAGTTCCCCCACATGAGTTATAGTCCACGTTGTTATGTAAAACCAACTTATTGAATTTATTCTCTAATAGTTTAATATCAACCTGTTTAGTTCTGTGTTTTTGAATATAATCGTTTACTACAGATATAGCAGATTTATAATGAACATCTTCTAAATCATAACTTTTTGATTCATATTTATATAATAAATCTACTAGATCGATGACCGTATTAAATCCAAATTTCAATTTCATTGATTCATAGCTTAACCCCTTTTCAATTACATGATAATGAGCTGTGATTTTACCAATTAGTTTATCTTTTGTATTTTGCGTTGTCGTTCCACTGTGCTTAACATATCTTGAATAATCATAATAGTAGTTAACTAATAAATTAAAATTATTAACCAAGTATCTTTTTTTAGTTAATAATGAAGATGGCAATATTTTTTTTATAACATTAACCAAGGTCATAACATTAAATTATCCTTTTTGCAGCATTCGAATGTAATTCCGTTTATATCATTTTCTGACAAAACTAATTTTGATTTTTCATCAATGGGCCAAGATACATTGAGTTCATTGTCCGCCCAACTGATTGTTATATTAGCTCCCGGATTATAATAATCCGTACACTTATAAACGAATTCAGCCTCTTCACTCGTCACATAGAATCCATGAGCAAAACCTTCCGGTATCCACAGTTGGCGTTTATTTTCAGCTGAAAGATATTCACCAACCCATTGACCAAATGTTGGTGAATCTTTACGTATATCAACTGCCACATCAAAAACTTCTCCTGAAACCACACGAACCAACTTACCTTGTGTGTTTTCAGTTTGATAGTGCAAACCACGTAAAATACCTTTCTTCGATTTCGAATGGTTATCTTGAACAAAGGTCGTAGGCTTGCCCGTCACTAGTTGTTCAAACCGTTTTTGATGCCACGTTTCCATAAAGAAACCGCGCTCATCACCAAACACTGTCGGCTCAATAATTTTCACATCAGGAATTTTTGTATCAATAACTTTCATAATTTAAACTACTTATAAGCTTTAATATTGTTGAGCACAGCATTCCAATCACTTGGCTTAATGCCAAATTGATTTTCAATTTTTGAGCAATTTAAGCGAGAATTAGCCGGTCGCTTAGCTGGAGTTGGGTATGCCGAAGTAGGGATAGCAGTGATAGTCGGTTGCTTCTCTAACAATTTGTATTGTTCAGCACGTTGGAATATGGTTGAGGCAAAATCAAACCAACTCGCGTAAGGCATACCAGCAAAGTGGTAAACTCCCCACTCAGGCTCTTTACGTTGCTCTATATAGTTCACCATAGCAATTAGCGCATCAGCAATATCGCCAGCGTAAGTTGGTCCACCAAATTGGTCACCCACAATAGTCAACTCATCTCGAGTTTGAGCAAGTCGCAACATGGTTTTAACAAAGTTATTGCCATGTTCACCAAATACCCATGCCGTACGTAAAATTAAATGTTTAGGGCAACTTTCTGCTACAGCTTGCTCGCCAGCCAACTTACTCAACCCATAAACCCCTTGTGGGTCAGCACTATCCGTTTCTACGTAAGGTTCTTCACCTTTACCATCAAATACATAGTCGGTTGAAATGTGTAGCATGACTGCACCAACATATTTAGCAGCTTGTGCTAAATAGCATGGGCCATCACGGTTAATTGCATAGGAAAGATCAACTTCTTGCTCCGCGCTATCAACAGCTGTATGCGCTGCCGCGTTGATAATGTAGTTCGGCTGAAAATCAGCTGTAATTTTCATCACAGCTTCTTTGTTAGTGATATCTAATCCTTCATAATCTAAAGCTAATATTTCTGCTTTATCTTTTAGGCGTTCGGTTAAACATTGCCCAACTTGACCATTACACCCAGTAATTAAAACTTTCATATCACTTCCTAGTTATTTAACTAATGAGTTTAAATACTGACCGTAGCCATTTTTTAACATCGGTTTTGCCATCTCAACCAGTTGTTCATTGCTCAACCAACCGTTGCGCCAGGCTATCTCTTCCAAACAAGCCACTTTCAAACCTTGTACATTTTCAATAGTTTGTACAAAGGATGACGCTTCATGTAGGCTTTCATGAGTGCCTGTATCTAGCCATGCAAACCCGCGTCCCAGCAGTTCGACATTCAGCGAACCATCATTCAGATACATTTCATTTAGTGTAGTAATTTCTAACTCACCACGGGAGGATGGTTTCACCTGTTTTGCCATTTCTACTACGCGGTTATCGTAGAAGTATAGCCCCGTTACTGCCCAATTGGATTTAGGTTGTATAGGCTTCTCTTCTATACTTAAAGCTTTATATTGAGGATCAAATTCAACCACCCCAAAACGTTCTGGGTCTTTCACATGATAACCAAATACTGTCGCACCATGTTCGCGTGATGCCGCATTACGCAGTGTTTTACTAAATGACTGGCCATAGAAAATATTGTCACCCAACACTAAGCAAACAGAATCATCACCAATAAATTCTTTACCAATAATAAAAGCCTGCGCTAAGCCATCAGGGCTTGGTTGCACAGCGTATTGCAGATTGATACCGAAATCGCTGCCATCACCCAGTAACCGTTTAAAGCTGTCGTTTTCTTCCGGTGTGGTGATAATTAGATTGTCGCGTATACCTGCTAACATCTGAGTTGATAGCGGGTAATAAATCTTCGGATTGTCGTAAACAGG
>JBKECE010000255.1:0-1699 GCA_047974325.1 Dysgonomonas sp.
TTTACTATCAATAGAAGAGTATGAAGAACTGGAAAAAAGATATAATTTTATTGACCTTCAAAAGGAAGATTTGATAGTTGCTAAAAGAAAATTAGAAGAAATAATAATAAAACTTGATGTGTTTTTTTCTGAAAGTTTTGAAGATACATATTCAAAGTTAAGAGTAGAGTTTCAAAATATATTTACAGAATTATTTGGAGGAGGGCAGGCAGATTTAGTTTTAACTACTCCTGATGATATGCTTGGTACGGGAATTGAAATTGTCGCTCAACCCCCTGGTAAGAAGTTACAAACAATTTCTCTTTTATCAGGAGGAGAAAAATCACTTACAGCTATATCTTTATTGTTTGCGATATTACGTATAAAAAAATTACCATTTGCAATTTTAGATGAAGTTGAAGCAGCTTTGGATGAAGTAAATGTTAAACGATATGCAAAATATATTAAAGTTTTTAGTGAAAGAACGCAGTTTATAGTAATAACACATAGACAAGGTACAATGGAGACTGTTGATGCGTTATACGGAATTACAATGCAGGAAAAAGGTGTATCAACCGTAGTTAAAGTTAAACTTGGGGAAGGAGAGCAGTATGTTTAAGAAATTTAAAGAACAACTTGCAGATAAAATAAACGTAACAAAATCATACTATGGTTTTGGAGTTAGTGAAACACTGAATAAATTTACAAAAGAGGTAAATAAGTTATTAGTTGATCGTGAATTTTTTGATGATGAATTTTTTGAAGATTTTGAAGAAAAATTAATAGAATTAGATATTGTTCCAAATTTAGCAATAACGATAAGAGATGAATTGGAAAAAAAGATATATAACAGTAGAGTTAATAAGAAAAATTTTGATAGTGCTTTTGCAGAGTTAATAACTAAAATAGTAAATGTTAAGGAAGCAGAATTAACTATTGATAAAGATAAGCAAAATGTTTGGCTAGTAATAGGGGTTAATGGTGTTGGTAAAACAACATCAATATCTAAGTTGGTAAACCTTTTTAAAGATTCAGACCCCTTGTTAGTAGAAGCAGATACGTTCAGAGCAGGAGCAATAGACCAATTGAATGAGTGGGCAAATAGGCTAGGAGTAGATATTGTGAAAACACATCAAGGACATGCACCGAGTGCGGTAATATATCAAGCGATGGATGAGGCCAATGAAGCAGATAAGGATTTAGTAATCTGTGATACTGCTGGTAGACTTCATAATCAGGATGATTTAATGCAAGAACTTGGAAAGATTCATAAAATTATAAAGTCTAAAACAGATGAAAACGTTGTTTTGAAAACAATCTTAGTTCTTGATGGAACAGCAGGAAAAAATACAATTCAACAAGCACAAGTATTTAATGAGATAACAGAAATAGATGGGGTAATTGTAACAAAGCTTGATTCAGGTGGAAAAGCAGGGATGATAATAAATATTTCATATGAGATAGATGTACCAGTGTATTATTTAACAACGGGAGAACAGATTGAAGACATTAGAAAATTTGATTATCAAGAATATATTAAAGGATTATTAGTTAGCGATGAAGATTGAGGATAAACTTGAAGCGATAGAGTTATATGAAATTTATAGTCCACTATTGAGTGATAAGCAAAGAGAAATATTTGAGCATTACTATTTTGAGGATATGTCAATCGTGGAAATTGCAGATGTTTTTGAAGTTAGTAAAAATGCCGTTTTCAAAA
>JBKECE010000292.1:0-2506 GCA_047974325.1 Dysgonomonas sp.
GATGATTTCCACCAAATCGAGTTTGTCGTTTAATCCACTACAGGTTATGCCCGCTTTTTCAAATTCGTCTTTGAAAGCGTTGTTAAACTCGTAGCGATGCCGGTGTCGTTCGCTGATTTCAGAAACTTAAGTATTTTGATATGGGTACCCAATTCGAGTTCGTTGATTCGATCTGAGAAATAGGATTCTCCATGTGTATATTCTTAGTTTATGAATAGGAAATTGTATCCGGCTCGGGTACAACCAACAAACAAATAAGGAAATGTCAAGTCTCACAACAGGGTGAAACTTGACTAGTGGGAAAAACAAGTAACGGAATCAACAGCATTCCATCCGCCACTTGCCTTAAAAATCAACAGATCATCTCAAACAGCCATCCTTTAATGACTGTTGATATAATCATCGTCAATGGTAAATACGTAAAAATAGGATTTTATATTTTTACCCGGCTTCACATCGTACAGTTTATAGGATTCGTCATGCAGTAGTCCAGGCTTCACAATGGTAGAATCAACCAATCGTCTGTTTTTATAAATCACAATAGCGGAATCAAAATCTGCCGCGAAAACACCTTCAAGTCCCGATTGATAATGACTCTCAACTTTCTCGTTTACGATAAGTTTGAACGTTCTATCATAGGCGGATGGTGTTCCTTTTCGCAACAAAACATCAATAACCGTATCCGTTTTATTTTCTATATAATAGTATTGCTCCCTCTCCGGAATGTCTGTCGGCTTGCATGAGAACAGCAGTAGCAACAGTAGTATCGGCAGACATAATGTATGTTTTCTCATATATTTGTAATTTTTATTTAGTCATAAACCTTTCAGAACCTTACATTGTCTATAAAGAATTGAAATAATTCGTCTATGTATTCACTCGTACTGTTCGTATGGTTTTTTAGTTTATCGCGCCATTGCTCCAAAGTTTTCGAACCATTGACGGCGTTTTCGATTTGGGGCAATGTGTATCCGCTGACGCGGTCTATCGGGTAATCGTCACTGCCGTAGTAAGCTCTTTGGTTGAAGTTGTCAGATAGATCAATAAATAACGAAGTGTATTTTTTCTCCAAGGAAGTAATATACTTATTCTTATCGAGATATTGCCAATCACGATAATTCAAACTATTGACACTATAGTACCTTCTTGCGATTTCGTAAGCTACTCCTACGGCGTAAGATTCTACTAAAATATCTTCCGAGTTGTGAAAATCGGTTCTACCCATGTCCCAGTGAGAGACATGAGCTAGCTCATGTACGGTTGTTAAAAAAATATTAGCACAGGTTGACACTGTTGTTTGTCCCTTGTAAATTTTAATTAATGAGCCTAACGTCCAGCGTCGTATAGTATTCATGTTTGAACGGTCATATTCATTAAAAACGCCAATTTTTACTTTTTGTTTCCAAAAATTGTCTTTAAAGGGTTCTTTTAGACCAATATAATTGTTCCAATAAGCGTAGCAACCTCTTTGCACATGAGCATAAAGCCAGGTACTTCCTCCTTCATTTATATCCAAATTCCAGTTTCCTGTACTGCCGTTAGGACCATTATAGCTTGCTTGTCCATAGCTTCCGTCTCTAATATCCCAATCTTTCCCTTCCCAAACAAGACTCCAATTTACTTCCCTGAACGAATCCGGCATTGTAGCTGATCCATTTGTATTCGTAATTGCCTTTTCCCAGTTAAACCACCATCTCGCTCGAACTTCCACACCGGGGACTCCAACGTATGTGTTTGACACATTATCAAAAACTCTTACCATAGCGCGTGGATAAAATTTAGGTGCTTTCGTTTGTCCATTTGTTCTGTTAGCTTGTATCTCTTTTTTAGGGAAATCATTGCCGGTCAGCTGAAACGAACGTACTTCCAACAAATTCCATTCATTTAAACTCGATTTCACATTGAATTGAGACGAAAAGGTAGAGTTTTCTTCAACTGTACCCATCGTATTCTCTGGAAGAAAGATTTCTTCGATAATCTCATATCCACTAATTGGGGTAACGTAGTCGGTCGATACTTTGGTATATAACCAAGAATAGCCAATGTTTCCCTCTTCGGGATCAATATAAATTTCACCTTCAGTAAGTTCATAATCAAGGGGATATCCGAAAAGTGTAAGGGTAGTATCTGAACGAAGCAATTCGTACTCTGTCGCGTTTTTCGGAAGAAATCGGACGTACAAATGAGTGGCTTCGATTGTCATGGGAGCTTTCATTAAGCCTTCTTGCAGCAAACTCTCGTAAGCTTTTTCATGTTCTTGACTGAATACGGATTTTCCAATTTCCGAATGACTTTTATTTCAGTCCGCGCATTGTCATTTTCTATCGGTTCAAGGGGTTGTTTCTGTTCGTTTTGGGTACTACTAACGAAGAAAGAAAGAAAGAAAGAAAGATAGAAAGAAATTTGTTTTTTTCATGATATTTAAAGTTTGAGTTAGCTTGTTTGTTAATTTCCCCCTTTAATCCACAACCGGGGATTAATCATTTTTTGGTTGTAGCCGCTTTGC
>JBKECE010000060.1:0-1826 GCA_047974325.1 Dysgonomonas sp.
GCATACTGAACAGCTCCTTGCGCCATATAGCGGAGTAATGTCTGATTGGCATATTTACGCGCACCACTGGATACCTGAAGGATTACAGGCGATTTCGTTTCTACGCAAGCTGAGATGATAGCTTGCAACTGTTCCATGTTGTTGAAGTTAAATGCCGGGATGGCATACTTGCCTTCAAAGGCTTTTCTGAAAATATCAATCGAATTTACTAAGCCTAATTCTTTGTAACTTACCATATTATTATTTTTTTTAGAATAAACAACTTGTGTTTTATTGTACTGCAAAGTTACTGTTTTTTTGTCAGGTAAGCAAGTAAATCATTCGGTTTATGGCTCGTTTTTAGTTAATTTAAACTTGAAACTTAATGTCCGAGGCTATGTGCATTTGGCGGGTTGCGGGAGCAAAGACTGTTAAATGCACGTCAGCCAGCCAATGGACATAGCTGTGTGTTATGTTTAGTTTTTTTTATATCTATACTTTGTCAAACGTTTTTCTCCTGTTTTTTCAATAATGTTGTTGTCAACAGCTTCTTTTAAATCTCTACTAGCTGTTGCCGTAGAGATTTCTTTATTATGCCTTAAATAATCTTGTCTTGTAAAAAAATCATTTCCAATAAAATTCACGAAAATATTTATTCTGTCGGTACTTGTCAATGTAAGGTTTTGTGTCTTCAACAAATCTTCTAAAGCAGTATCGATAATATCAAGCATGAATTCAATAAATTCAGTAGATTTTCCCTGATTATCTGATTTTCCGAGAATATCATAATAATCTTGTTGACGTTCTTTAATTAGTGATTCTATCGGTAAATATCCAAATACCGGAGAATAATCTTTTAATATCATTGTTTGCCATAATCGTCCCATTCTTCCATTTCCGTCGACAAATGGGTGAATAAATTCAAATTCATAGTGAAACACACAACTTTTTATTAGTAAGATATCGCTGTCGTTTATTAGGTAATCAAACAAATCTTTCATTAAAGGAAAAACGATATCTCCCGGAGGTGCTACATGAGTAATATTGTTTCCTTTCATAATTCCAACTGCTGTTCTTCGGAATTGTCCGGCATTTTCTATTAATGTGTTCATTAATATTCCATGTGCACGACGTAAAGAGTCTATTTCATATACATTAAATTCATTAAGCTTAGAATAAAGTTCGATAGCATTCTTTACTTCAATAATGTCTTTTTGAGGAGCAAGAACTCTCTTGTTATTAATCAAATCAGTAATTTGCTCAACTGTAAGCGTATTTCCTTCAATTTCTAGTGATGATTGAATTGACTTAATTCTGTTTCGTTTTCGTAATTCAGTAGGTGGTTTAATTAGCTTTGCCGATTTTACTTCGCCTATCTTTTCTGAAATAGAGGAGGTTAATTTTAAAATCTCACTAGTTATTTCATACGGTGGTTTCATGTTCTTTGATTTGTGATAATATCATTTGATAGTATCAAAGATAAATGATTCTACTGTAATAGCAATACTGAATTTATTTTTTTAAATTAAACATAACAATTAGGCATACATCGTGTCTATCTGATGCTTGTATTTCTGCATAATCACCGCTCGTCGTATTTTTAGGGTATTTGTCAGTTCACCGGTTTCGATGGTAAAAGGAATTTTTATCAACGTGAATTTCTTGATGTATTCATAACTTGCCATGCCTTGTTGCCGATCTGCGATTCGTTGTTCGATGAGTTTATAAATTTCCGGAACTTGAAGTAGCTCATCCACATCCTTGTAGGTGATATTGTTAGCTTTAGCGTATGCTTCCAGCGCCGGAATGGATGGTGCGATGATGGCTGTTACATAGTTACGCTCATC
>JBKECE010000095.1:0-1779 GCA_047974325.1 Dysgonomonas sp.
TAAAATTCACTCGTCCTACTTGATGAATAGTGTCACCACGATAGGATTTATTTACTCCTAACATATAAAATCGCCACCCAGAATCCGGCTCAAATTTTATACCAATATCAAAATTTAAAAACTTTCCTATCACTTGCTCTTGCGTTGTTATTTTATTAAATGTTAACAATCTTTCATTCAAATAGTCACCAGCTTCTTTCATATTTGTAAAATATTTATCAAATAATTGAATACTAAATTTAGTTTCAATTTCACTTTCCAGATATATATTTGCTTTTGATACAGCGATATCTGGATAAATAGATTTCATTATTCTCTCTTGTTTACTTATTAATGCAGGAATATTTTTTATTTCTTTTTCTGCAGTAAACTTCTGTTTTAAATATTGTTGTTTTAACAATTCTAATTTCTTTAATCTATTTTCAACTTCTAATTTTTCCTTAATTAATGGGTTACCAGAAGCAATCGCTTTTACTTCTGCATATGATAAGATAGCATCATTATCTTCTACCATCTCTCTCATTGTTGTGCTTCCTTCTAGTAATTGTCGCATGTATGTGGACTTAGTTTCAATCATCTGCCAAGAGTATGCGTCAAACGATTTTGTTGTTGCATATCGTATTTCATAGATTTCCTCAAACATATTTCCTTGGCGAAAACCTCTACCATTTCTTTGTTCAACATCGCTTGCTCTCCACGGCACATCTACATGATGAATAGCAATTAAACGTTCTTGCACATTAGTTCCAGCACCCAACTTTGCTGTACTTCCTAGTAAAATTCTAACCGTTCCGTTGTTTACCTTTTTAAATAAAACACTTTTCTGTAGTTCAGTTTTTGCATCATGTATATAAGCAATTTCATCACTTGAAACACCTAGCTCTACCAAGTTATTTTTAATTTCATCATATACATTGAAACGATCTGAATTGGGTGCAGAGAAATCACAAAAGACTAATTGTGTTGCCTTTTGACTGTCATACTTTGTATAGATATCCTTTATTTCTCTAACAACATAGTCAAGTTTAGTATTTGTTATATGTCCAAAATCTTCATCAACCAAACGTAAATCAATACTAGCCCTTTTACTATCTCCTGTTATCTTTAGCATATTATCTTCGTATGGAGCAACACTTCCATTATGAATTGCTTCTGTTCTTTCCACCACATCACTCATATAAGTTTCTAATTCCTCAGAGGGTTCAATAGAAACTACTTTAGGTTTTCCTCCTATATGTTTCGGCGGTATTGCATTATTTCTGTTTAAGATTGAGTTTTTCAACTCAGCTTCCAACATTGGTTTTGTAAGTATTTCTGCCACTTCCCTAAATATATTCATAAGCTCTGCAACATTATAAAACTTGTTGAACCTCAATCGGCTTCTGAAACTATTTCCGTCAACACCAATCTCAATAGAGTTAACAACTTTACCAAACGTTTTTGCCCACCCATCAAAGCAATGGATACCAATTTCTTTTAATTTATCATTCTGTAAGTATCGTTGCATTGTATATAATTCTGCCATTGTATTAGATATGGGTGTTCCGGTTGCAAAGCAAACTCCTCCACCTGCTTCACTAATAAACTGAGTCTTCATAAACATATCGGATGCCTTTTCAGATTTTACTTGAGGTACTCCAGCTATGTTGCTCATTTGAGAATATACATAAAGATTTTTAAACTCATGTGCTTCATCAACCATTAAATAATCGATTCCCATCTTATCCAAAGTGATACCATCATCTCTTTTTATATCAACAAGCCTTTTCATATTGGCTT
>JBKECE010000106.1:0-2629 GCA_047974325.1 Dysgonomonas sp.
CACCGCATCCACCGATGTTACATCTCTGGCCAAAACCACACTCGACGCAACAGCAATATCAGGTGTAGTCATCGGCATCTCGGATCAATACCGAATTCAGGTCAAATACATTGGCTTGGGAGAAGTAATGGAAGACCTGCAAGTGTACAGACGAAAAGAATTTGTAGATTCCTTGTTTGGTCAATAACTTTCTTTTTTTTGCAAAAAATTAACTTTTGCAAAGACACAAAATCACTCTATTGTGCATCTATACTATGGATGATGCTTGAATGGAAGAGATAAAATATAAATGAAAAAAAACAGAATAGATATAATTACTTTAGGTTGTTCTAAAAATCTGGTCGATTCGGAAATGTTGATGAAACAACTCCTGACCAACGGATATACAGTAAAGCACGACCCCGAAAACGCTGAAGGTGAAATTGTTGTGGTCAACACTTGTGGCTTCATAGCAGATGCAAAAGAAGAATCGATCAACACAATATTAGGCTTCGTCCAAGCCAAGAAAGACCGCAAGATAGGTAAATTATATGTCATGGGATGTCTCTCGGAACGCTATTTGTCGGAGTTGCAAACCGAAATACCCGAAGTAGACAAATTTTACGGAAAATTCAGTTGGAAAAACCTTTTGAGCGATCTGGGCAAATCATTCCAGCAAGACTATGCATCAAGCAGAGCTATCACTACACCCAAACATTATGCCTACCTCAAAATATCGGAAGGTTGCAACAGAACCTGTTCCTACTGCTCTATCCCGATCATGACAGGGAAACACCAATCACGCCTGATTGAAGATATAGAAAGTGAAGTGAAAGATCTTGTTTCGCAAGGAGTAAAAGAATTTCAGGTGATTGCTCAAGACCTTACATACTATGGGTTGGATGTGTATAAGAAAAACATGCTACCAACTCTCATTGAACGGATTTCAGATATTGAAGGCGTAAAATGGATTCGTTTACACTATGCCTATCCGGCAAATTTTCCTCTGGATCTGCTGCGTGTGATGCGTGAACGCGACAATGTCTGCAAATATCTCGACATTGCCTTGCAGCATATCTCAGACAATATGCTCACCAAGATGAGGCGCAACATTACAAAACAAGAAACACTTGATCTCATTAGAACAATAAGAAAAGAAGTACCTGGTATTCATCTGAGAACCACTCTGATGGTCGGACATCCGGGAGAGAGCGATGCTGATTTCCAAGAATTAATTAACTTTGTGATTGACAATCGTTTTGAACGAATGGGAGCTTTTCCTTATTCAAACGAAGATGGCACTTATGCTTACGGTCATTATACAGACAATATTCCACCAGAAATTAAACAAAGCAGGATGGATGAACTGATGGTAATTCAAGAAAAAATATCATCAGAAATCAATGATTCAAAAATTGGTCGTATATTTGATGTTATTATCGATAAAGAAGATAGCGATTATTATATCGGGCGAACAGAATTCGATTCACCGGAAGTTGACCCCGAAGTATTGATAAGCAAAGATCAAAAGATTAACACAGGAGAAATATACAAAGTTGAAATTGTCGGAGCACTGCCTTTCGATTTGTTTGGTAAAATTGTGTATTGAGATTATTAGATTATTAAAAATCTATCTATGACAAATAAAGAACTTATAGTAGAACTTGCAAAACGACTTGAATGGACACAAGGAAAAACATCCGATGTGTTAGACGTTGCGGTGTCTGTCATGAATAATAATCTGGCAAATTCAAACTCACTCAACATTCAAGGATTTGGTGTTTTTGAAACAAAAAAAATGCAAGAACGTATTACGGTGAATCCCGTATCAAAACAACGTTTCTTGGTTCCACCCAAACTTCTTCCGGCATTTCGTCCAAGCCAAGCAGTAAAAGACAAACTAAAAAATCTAGCAGGCGATGAATGAAAAACTTACTTTTGCGGATGTTATAGACCTTCTTGCTAAGAAAGCTAAAATATCAAAGAAAGATGCAGAGTCGTTCTTGCGGGAATTATTTGCCATCATCTACGATAATATATTAGAAAACGAAATAGTCAAAGTTAAAGACTTTGGATCGTTCAAACCTACTTTGATCAGCAGCCGGGAAAGTGTTGATGTGAACACAGGTCTCAAAATACAGATACCTGCGCATTACAGACTAACTTTCACCCCTGACAAAACATTAAAAGACTTGGTCAATAAACCTTTTGCATCTTTTGAGTCCATCTTGTTAGATGACACAGCCGATGTGACACCGAGTTTTGCTACCGAAACAGTTGCAAGCAGCACGGATGAAGAGGAAGAAGACATCCCAGTTATCACACTGACAGCAGATGAGCCCAAACTTCCTGAGCCAGAATCAGCAGAACCGGAAACAAACAATAAACCTCAGGATAAATCTCCTGTTCGGCAGACAGAAACGGGATATACACAAACCGTATCTCCTATAATCTCACCAAACTACAACTACTCTTATGTATCGCAAGACAAGGACGGAGAGAGAAAAACAACAATCTCTGTTCCTATAACAGAAATCATTTCTGCCAGCCAGCCTCAGATTACCTCTTCGGCCATTGAGAAAGAAATTGTCGTAGAAAATAGCCCAACAGAAGAGATCCAACACTCTATCAACCGAAACAGCTCCGACGA
>JBKECE010000136.1:0-4823 GCA_047974325.1 Dysgonomonas sp.
TATATTGCCTGCATTTTTTATTTCTTGTATATAAGCATCAACATATTCTCCACATCTGTTCTGATAGGTTTCATCAGGTTGAACGTTCTTCTCTCCAAAATCAGCAAAAGAACGGTGCAAAGGTGTTAACAGCACAATTTGCTTATCAGGAAACAGTTTTTTCAACTGCGCTATACCTATGTTAATACGCCCTCTATATGTATTTTTGTCCATAATAAGTGTACGTCTTTTGCGGTCAACCATCTTTTTAGGTTCTCCTTGGGCAGTCATTACCTTTTCTATACTTTCGGAATACCACTCACCGATAGGAACTCCATGATTAAAATCATTAGTCCCCATAAAAACCAAGATAGCATCAACATTACTACCATGGTCGTTATACAACTGTTGTGCCTGAGCCGGAACATTATCCCATTGCCGCCCACTCACACCATACACATAAGGTGTAATATCTAGCCATTCCTGCAAAAAAGACCAATATTTTCTAATTTTATCACCATAGCTATTTGGATCGGTCAGTGAATCTCCAATAAACCCGACCCGCTTTCCCTGCCAGGGATGCTGAATCCAACTATTATTGCTAGCCTTTTCTTCAGATACTTGTTGAGCAGACAGGAAAAATGGAAGAATTAATAAGTAGAAAGATATGATTAATTTTGAATTATTCATTTTGAAATCTTTTTATTGTAGGCATTTAAATTGTTAACAATCGAAATATATGAACTTTTTACAAAGTAATAAAATATTAAACGTATCAATAACTTGATTTATCTTATTTATTTTCCTCTGTTGTTTCGATGAAGTCGGACAGATTCGATACCCGACAAAGATTTAGTTCCATACGCTAAAAAGTTGTTTGGAATACTCTGTTCGAACTTGATTTCATTTTTCTTTGAAAACATTATTCAATTCATGATCAGCAAATATTGGAAACATCAGATTGAATAGGGTTATAGTTTAGTTATGCATGTTGTTAATCTATAAATGTGCCACAAGTATTAGTTGATCTTCTTAAAGAAAAGAAATAAAAAAAGCTCACAATCTCTTGTAAGCTTCTCATTTTCATTGTAGCGGGACGGGGAATTGAACCCCGGACCTCATGATTATGAATCATGCGCTCTAACCATCTGAGCTATCCCGCCATCGTTAAATTAGCGAGTGCAAAAATATGTGATTATTTTGAACCCTGCAAGTGTGACTATGAAAAAACAAAACTTTTTTTGATTCAGCTAAACCATGAGTCAGTTTGTGCATCTGTTTTTCAATAGAATATACCTTAATAATAGTTTAAACCTCATAGTGTCATTAAGTAAAATTAAAGCATTTATTGCATAATACAGACTTATATTACTTAGCTTTTTACTACATTTGTGCTGCAATTTGAATCAGGTACAAATGCTCGGCATCAAACGTATATATATATATCTACTCAAGAACTTTATTCCGGTTTTTGTGATGACATTCGGAATATGTTTATTTCTTGTCTTGATGCAGTTTTTGTGGAAATATGTTGAAGACCTTGTAGGTAAAGGTTTGGATACATCGGTGATTGCAGAATTGTTTCTCTATGCTGCACTCAATCTGGTTCCTCTGGCATTGCCTCTGGCCATACTTCTCACTTCATTGATGACATTTGGCAGCATGGGTGAAAATTTTGAATTACTGGCAACAAAAGCAGCCGGAATATCTCTCATCAAAACCATGCGCCCGTTGATTGTTTTGGTCGGGCTGATCAGTATAGGAGCTTTTTTCTTTCAGAACGATGCTGTGCCACGCGTACAAGTGAAGTTTTTCACACTGCTTAGATCGGTCAAAATGAAATCGCCTGAATTGGAAATCCCTGAAAGTTCTTTCTACAATGAAATAAATAACTACAGCCTTTATGTAAAAACAAAGAATAAAGAAACTGGGATGCTATACGATGTGATGATCTACGATACATCGAAAGGGTTCAACAATATGGCTGTTATTGTCTGCGATTCGGCAAAAATGGAATCGGCTGCAACGAAAGACTACCTAAAGCTGACTTTGTTTCATGGACAACAATTCGCCAATTTCAACCAATCTACAAATCGAGTCGCAGCACCAAGCAAATTTGTGCCTTACAGCAGGGAAAATTTCCGAAAAAAGGAAATAATAATCACTTTTGATGCCAATTTCAACAGACTGGATGAGTCTGCGATGGAAGGTTCTCAAGCATCAAAAAACATTCAGGAGCTGAAACTTTCGATAGATTCCATTACACACGAAGTGGATAGCCTTAATTTTCAGGACAGAAAATATATATTAGAATACGGATATCTTGCCTACAGAACCGAAGATATAAAAAACAAAGAGCGAGAAATTACACCACTTCCGGTGCAGAAATATAATGGCTCCAAAGCTTTGGATATGGACACATTGCTGGCTTCTTATTCCCTGCAAGATCAAGCCGGCATTTTCAACGGTGCAATCAGTCAGGTAGATAATAATAAATCAGATTATCTGATCAGATCTGGCTTTAAGATGCAGACACAAAAAAACATGCGTTTGCACATGACGGAATTACATCGTAAATTCACACTTTCCTTTGCATGCCTTATATTCTTCTTCATCGGTGCTCCACTAGGTGCTATAATCCGCAAAGGTGGTCTAGGAATGCCGGTTGTCATATCCGTAATTTTGTTCATCATCTATTATATAATAGACAATGTGGGCTACAAAATGGCAAGAGATGGAGTGTGGGGAATCTGGCAGGGTGTTTGGCTCAGTTCGTTTGTCTTATTCCCTTTGGGCGTATTTTTTACATATAAGGCCAATAATGACTCTGCATTGTTCAATCCGGATGCTTACAGAAAATTCATTCAAAAGATATTAGGAGATAAATTTTTGGCAGCATTTGATTCTGTCATTCACAGCATTGATACGTTTTTCGGAAAAATAAAAATTCGTATTGCGGGAAAAAAGAAAATAAGTTAGCCAAAAATTATTTTTTCGGCTTATAGACAAGAATAAGAGATTTTAAATAAAAAAAGAAAATGAACAAGATAATATTAAATTCTATTGAAGAAGCTATAGAAGAAATCCGAAAAGGAAATTTCGTCATTGTCGTAGACGATGAAGACCGTGAAAATGAAGGTGACCTCATCATTGCAGCAGAAGCTGTTACACCTGAAAAAATAAATTTTATGGAATCTCACGCCAGAGGTTTGCTATGCGCCCCTCTGACTGGCGAACGTTGCAACGAATTGGACTTGCCAATGATGGTAACAAACAATACGTCCGTGCATGCAACACCGTTCACCGTATCTGTAGATTTATTGGGAAAAGGCTGTACTACAGGAATTTCAGCCTACGATAGAGCACAGACCATTCTGACACTAGCCGATCCATTGAGCAAGCCTGAAGATTTTGGACGCCCCGGACACGTTTTCCCCTTGCGGGCAAGAGACAAAGGAGTGCTGAGCAGAATCGGGCACACCGAAGCAGCAGTCGATTTGGCAAAACTGGCAGGTATGCAGCCCGCCGGAGTGCTGATAGAGATAAAAAAAGAAGATGGCGAAATGGCTCGTCTACCCGAATTGAAAGCCTTTGCCGATGAATATGGAATTAAAATAATATCAATAGCTGATCTTGTCAAATATCGTCTCGAAAGAGAATCTTTGATCGAAAAAGGTGTTGAAGTGAACATGCCCACAGCCTACGGAGATTTTCATCTGATACCTTTCCGTCAAATATCGAACGGATTGGAACATATTGCACTCATCAAAGGCACGTGGGAAAAAGACGAACCTATTCTTGTACGCGTGCATTCGTCATGTGCCACAGGCGACATATTCGGCTCTAAACGATGTGAATGCGGTGAGCAGTTACACAAATCGATGGAAATGATCCAAAAAGAAGGTAAAGGCGTCATTGTCTATCTCAATCAAGAAGGCAGAGGTATCGGTCTGATGGCAAAAATGCAAGCTTATAAGCTACAGGAAGAAGGGCTTGATACAGTTGACGCAAATTTGCATTTAGGATATAAAGCGGATGAACGTGAATATGGTGTCGGAGCCAGTATTTTGCGAGAACTCGGTGTATGCAACATGAAGCTGATGACAAACAATCCCGTGAAACGCATCGGATTGGAGTCTTTTGGGTTGAAAATAGTAGAAATCGTACCTATAGAAGTTACACCTAACCAGTATAACTCATTCTATATGAAAACAAAGAAAGAGAGAATGGGACACGACTTACATAAAATATAATTGATGCAAAAATCTTATGGAACTAAATTCTTATTCTAAACAAGAGACCAATACACAGTCTATTGAGCAGTCGGCTCGAAACATACTTTTCAGAAATGTATATATATACATGACTCTGGCTCTTATCATCACAGGTATAACATCTCTGGTCGTAGCCTTTTCCCCCAATCTCACTTATATCGTTTTCAGTTCAAAATATGTATTCTACGGACTGCTGTTGGCTGAGTTGGCTCTCGTGTGGTATCTTTCTGCACGAATTAACAAATTAAGTTTTACGACGGCAACAATATTTTTCGTAATCTATTCGCTGCTGAACGGGATCACCCTATCATTCATTTTTCTCATATACACCCAATCATCCATTGCTATGACAGTTTTTGTTTCGGCAGGAACTTTTGGTGTAATGGCATTAGTGGGGACACTTACAAAAAAAGACCTATCGTCTTGGGGAAATATCCTGATGATGGCTGTAGTTGGACTCATTATCGCAACTGTTGTAAATCTCTTTTGGGCAAATTCTACACTCTATTGGATAATTACCTACGCCGGTGTGCTGATATTTGTTGAACTAACAGCTTATGATGCGCAGAA
>JBKECE010000156.1:0-24693 GCA_047974325.1 Dysgonomonas sp.
TAACACTTTATAATTTATTTTTGCACTACATACTATTTTTACAAAACTATAATTTCGATATTTTATGAAAAAATTATTCTTAGGTGCTCTCTTATTAGGCGCACTTTCCACATTCACTGGATGCAACAAAGTAAAACAGGCAAAAGATGCTATAACACAGGCTACTGATTCGGCAAAACCAATAAGTGTTGATTATCGGATGTTCGAAAACAAAGAAGCTGCGAAAAAAGTATACGATGACATTGTTGCTAAACTTGGAGCAGAAGCAAAAATTGCTGATGAAATAAGGATATACATTAGCCGCCCTTCGGTTGAGGGAACTATCAAAAGAACCGGAGAAGCAGACGAATTGAATATAACGCTGGACACTCAAGATCCAAGTAATCCAAAACGCATCCGCGAAACCAGATATTGGTCCGACAATGGAGGCTGGCAAGCATCTGAACAAAAAGAGATTAATGTTATAGGATCAAACAAAGAAAGTTTCAAACTCGAAGATGAATTGTTCGACTTCTCTCAGGTTACTTTCGACACTTTCTTCAAAGTTGTTTCTGATGCGTATGCGAAATATAAAGATACAGAAAAATTTGAGTATCAATATATTCAAAATATTACAATTAAAAAGAACGGTTTTGATGTAAAGATTTATGGCAAGCTAGCTTCTAATGAACAAGAAAAAAGTAATTACTACAAAGCCGATTTTCAAGGAAATCCAAAAAAATAAGATCTGTATTTCACTTTTATAAAAGAAACCTCTTTAGATCACAAAGGGGTTTTCTTTGCTTTTATCTCTAATAAGCGAATAAAATTTTGATTAACGCTACATTCTTACAAATCTATTGACATCTGATAGCTCGTAACATCTCGCGTTTTCCGGGAGGCCCTTGTAATCTTTCCACCACGTAGCCTGCCTGTTGGAGCATACGTCTCACAATTCCTTTGGCACAATATGTGACAAATATGCCATTTTGCTTGGTCACAGAAAAAAGATAATTGAATATATCCTGAGTCCACATCTCTTGCTGTTTGTCAGGTGCAAAGGCATCAAAATATATTAGGTCAAAAAATTGTCTTGCTGCATTGAAATCCAGCTTAGAAAAATCTGTTTCTATTTTTTTCAGTTCAAAATAAGGTGAGATCTTCACACTCCTGCCCCACTCTGCCTGATGGATATCCATGAAAACCGAATATTCCGAGACTCCGAGAAGTGCAGGGTAGTTAAGTTTTTCTACTATATACATTGAAAGAGGATACAATTCGAGAGATGTGTAATTCACTAACAACTTTTTCTGATCCGCTATCTGTTGCGTCAACAAAGCATTAAGTCCGGTTCCGAAGCCTATTTCGAGAATAGAAAGAGGTGTACTTTGCTGCAGTTTGACATTCAGCCCGGCATTGATAAAAATATGATTCGATTCTTGTATTGCTCCATTCACCGAATGATAATGTTCATCTAGTTTCGGCACATATAGAGTATCCGATCCGTCAGCAGTATGTTCGATCCAGACATTCATAGAAGACATAAAAGAAATGGTTACGGTTTTTCTATGAGAGCTACGGCATAAGCGGCAAAACCTTCTTCTCTGCCTACAAAACCCATTTTTTCGGAAGTGGTGGCTTTGATGGAAATATCGTCTTCCGATATGTTCAATATTTCGGCAATAACTGATTGCATACGTGGAATATGCGGATTTATCTTAGGCCTCTCGGCACAAATGGTTGCATCAATATTTCCCACAACATATCCCTTTTCAGAAATCACTTCTAAGGTTTTTTTGAGAAGTATCTTGCTGTCGATATTTTCATATTCAGCAGCATTGTCCGGAAAATGAAATCCTATATCCCGCAGATTGGCAGCACCAAGCAATGCATCACAGATAGCATGAAGCAGCACATCGGCATCAGAATGTCCAAGCAAACCTTTTTCATGTTCTATCTTAACACCGCCAAGCCATAATTCACGATCTGTTGCCAATTTATGTACATCATAGCCAAAGCCAACTCTTATGCGCATTTCCGTTGTTGTAATCTAATTAAGGTAATTTATTTCATTAAACCTCTGAGCCCATCCATATCAAAGGATAAAGAGAAACGCAAGGTCTGATCGAGCGGATTGGATTGGGCTGTTGATATCAAATAAGAAGCATCCAACTGAAATGCACTCATCTTAAAACCTGCACCTACAGAGAAATATTTTCTATTTCCTTTATTTTCATTTTCATAAAAATAACCTCCACGAACCGAGAATTGGTTGTTATATGTATATTCCGCACCAATAGATGCCGATACTTCCTGTAATTCTTCTTTGAATCCGCCGGGAGCATCGCTAAATGACTTAAAAATTCCTGAGATGGAACTCATGTTATCATAACGTTCCCTGGCTTGTTCTTGTGTTTCATTGCCTTCCAATTGGAACGATGGAACCAGCAATTTATTTAAATCGGTGCTAAAACTAAGCGTATTGAACTCATCCAAAGGATATGTTAAAGATGCTCCAAGTCTCATATTCGTAGGGATGAAACTACTTTGTGAACCTCCGTTAGTCGATATTTTTGTACCGATATTCGATATATTAAATCCTAAACCGAGTAAACATTCAGCTTCGCCCAACATGACATAAGATTCGTTATAACCTGAAATATCCGCAGCCCAAGCATTTCCCGGTGAACTATCGTCTGTTTCCGTCGACGTAGTATAATCCATCCGAAGATATCTCAAAGCTACTGATCCGGAAAAAGTTTCCGATAGTTTTCTTGAATAAGCCACATCAAATGCCATTTCATAAGGAGCAACGATAGATCCTATATCGTCAGGATTTTCAAGAATGGTAATGTCTCCGACAGAGAAATAGCGAAGGGATGCACTGATAGCCTGATTGTCTTCTGCCCCAAATTTGTAGTATCCGACAGCATATACCAAAGCTATATCGTTTATCAACTTGCTCAACCAAGGAGTATAAGACAAAGCAGCACCTGCCTTGCTCGTATTGAATGCATACTTTGCAGGATTCCAATGTTGTGAATAAATATCAGGTAATGTAGCACCTCCGACATCTCCCATACCACCACCTCTAGCATCGGGAGCGATTGTCAATGACGGCATAGCAGTATTTATCGTATTAAGTTGTGCAAACATAGACACTCCTGAAAACGAGAGAATACTACCTAATATGATTCTTATTGAATATCTTTTCATCTTAATTGCTTATATGTTCTTTTTGCAGATTTCTTTTCATTTATAAACTATGGAAAACCTACTTTATTGTCCTAATATTATTAATTTTTCTGTTTTGCAGATTTCTTCAGCATCATCGACAAATATTTTTGCATAACAAGTATAGATCCCTTGTACTAAGCGCGAACCGTTATTCCCTTTCAAATCCCAACAGTAAGAACTCACTAGAGAGGATACACCGCTCTCTTTATGTGTCCATTGTAAGTCTCCATTCTGTGAATATACAGAATATTCGACACTTATTTTTGAATTAGGAATATCTGAAGTAAATATGAAATCGACCGATTCACGTGCCTGTTCAGCACTCAGTGTGAAATTATAGACATGTGGATTATTTTTCTTTTCGACACGAAAATCCATATTTTTTGTCACGGAGTTATTCCACACGTCCCATACCTTGAGTTGCAATGAATGAACCCCGTCACTTAATTCAGGCAATTGATATTGTATATAACCGCTTTTTGCAAAACTCTCATTGCTGACAAACGAAGAAGAAATATTATATTCATACAATCCGTCTATAATCAATGATATATTATTGCCTTCCGATCCAGACTGATTTATACCCGAATCATCCGAAATATAAGCATATAGCACAGGTGTTGAAGTGTAAACAGTACCTCCCGTTTGAAATAACTCATCTTCCAGATAGAATTTTCCAACTATCGGAACATTTGTTTCCGATTGTATATTATCTGCAACGCCATCCACAACATAGTTGGTGAAATAACCGGAAGCATCAATTGTCTTGTCTGCATTCGACGCATAAAAACTCATTTTACCCGAACTACCTGAATATAAAATATTTTGAGGTGTGATAAAGGAGATCTCAAATGTTCCGTTTTTTATAGCAGCCGTGCCCGAATAAATAATATTCTGATAATCATTATATTGATATACAGTATTATATGTTTCACCATCTTTTCTCGCACCTCTGGTTGCGAGAGTTTGTTCATTATCGAAAATAACAGATTGCAGACTACCGTTAAAATCCGAAACAAGATATCCATTTCGATCCACAATCTGACCGGTGATCGTATTTTGACCAAGAGCCTTTATCTGGCTTTTTGTTTCAGGAGAAGAGCCATTAACGGAAGTGAGTTGAACACTATACGAATTACCGGGATAATTGAGTCTCAGGGCTGGATCTCCCAATAAGAAGAAACGGAGTTTATTATCATCTTTGTTCAGGTTAGACTCCCGTTTTGCTCTTTGCATAATATCTCCCAATCTCAGTGGTTTACCATTTTCTTCATCGAACAGATGCCTAAACAGACTTACGCACATCGAATCATTATTAGCCGAATACACAATGCGAACAGTTGAAAACAAAGCAATTGCTCCTCCATCAGGATTTAATAAGACAGCCTCTCCGCCCGATGTTGAATTGGTATCAAATCGACTAAAGTCACATGTTGCCGTTATCCAAAGAGGCAAAATTGTATTTTTCAAGCCGTCAAAGTCTGTGTAAGTTAGCATCCTTTCATGAGTCCAACCTGTAGTTGAACCATGCCCTACGTAATTTAAAACAAGCATTCCTTTTTTAATTCTATCCAACAAGGCATTACGTGCTCCCGGGGTTGTTGCACCTTCCATCGGAACAAATCTCTCGAAAGCATCTTCATAGATTTTATTCGATATAATGGCCGGATAATTTGTTTTCAGCAAATTAGAATATTTTTCTGAAGCCTGAATATGTTTTATCTCACTGGTTGCAGCATTATTTGCAGCCACAGCATCGTCCGAAACAAAAGTCACCATATTTTGCCAAATACCATTGGCCTCATTTTTCATATATTTATTGATCTTATCTATTACGACAGATGCTTCATATTCATTATTTACGGTCAACCGTCCGATACCAATGTCTAATAAATCATTTTTAAGCAACACTCCTTCCGAATCGTCCAGAAATCCGAAATAATCGTCCGTAACGTATGATCCGGTAGTGCTAAGAGAGTTTACAGACTGGTAGGTCAGCAACAACCCTTTATTATCTCTATTACCGGAAGATTCTTCTATCATTTTATTATCATAACTGCCATCTCCGAACAACAGAAGATATTTTGGTTTTTCAGCATCATTCGTTGCCCTGTCATAAAACATTTTCATAAATCTACGATATGCTGTTGCATCTGGTTTCCCAGAAGAAAATTCATTGTAGATATCATTCGGATCAACGATCAGACATTCCAATCCAGAGTTATTTTTATGTAAAGCAGCCAATTGAGCAGCCTGATCATGTAAAAATGGTTGAGAAATGATAACCATATCTTTTGAAAGCAGTGAATGCAAATTCTGGTTAGGTATCTTCCCTATCAATTCAGGAGTCGGAATTTCATTCTTCTTAGAAATATCTACAAGAGCATATTCTCTGATCGATGATAAATTTGATCCACCAAATGAGAGCTGTGTTCCAGACAAGGTAGCATTGATCTTCGTAACATCACTATTATTGGTAACATCAAACACAAGCATATTACTTGTAGCTTCCGATATGATATAGTCTAACTGATTTTCGCTTTTCCGACTTCTGAAAAGTGTTACCACCCCATAGGGTTTGAGTTGTCTGGTATAATTTACTCTTATATAATTCAGATATACATTTGCATCGGATGAAGAGTATGGGGTATATGAAAGTGTAATATTTGTGTCATCAGAAAGTTCGGTTGTCTTTAACGAACTATTCAGTGTGACCGCAAGTGAATAACTGTCTGTTATTTTCTTTATCGTTTCTTTCTTCTCTACAGAATTAGCCTTTATGTTCAAAGTTGCATCACCACCAGTCTTAGCTATAAAATCATATCTGATCAATGCAGAAGAAGAGGCTACGATTCCGGGCAATTCAAAATGAAATGTCTGGGTTGGCTGCGTGATAAAATTCTCGCCATAAAATTCACGTCCCGATTCAACAATATTTACTAAATTCTTTTCATGAAGTGCATAATCATCATAACTTGTCATAGTGTTGACTCCATTAACATTTTGAGTCACTGATTTTATCAAATTGGGCTGATCGTCATTTTCTGTCACAAAATAATAAGAGTCGGAAGAATATGGGTTTTGCTCATGCACAAACTCACCAAGATTGGTACTATAAGTCCATTTTATGTCACCTCTGGCATAAAACAGAATATAATCGCCCGGACCAAAGTTGTCAGGATTATTCATCCAGATGGAGACTTTAGGCAAATCGTCTACATAGGGTTGCGAAAAGTTCTCGTCCAATATCCAACCACCATATCCATACAATTTCACATTTTTAGGATTGACAAGACCCAATTGTTTAAGATCTTCGTAGGTGAGTTTATATATGCCCGTGTCTGATATTTTAATCTTAAACCAATTACCTGCCGAAAGAACAGAATTTGCAGCATATCTGCTGCCGTCATTTTCAACAGCCTTGAGAGTGGGAAACAGGAGTAAAGCAATAAATAAAAAGACAATTCTGTTTATTTGAAGATAAGCTCTATTCATCATAATATTTCTAGCTCGTTTATCGATCAACTTATTATAATATATGCACGCTAAGTAATTCTTTGTCTGCAATCTGCCCTTTGAGGACATCATTTATAGCGATTTTCTCCTTATCTGAACCTATGTCTAAAAAGATTAGATCACCAATTTTCAGCGTAAAGAAAGTACTTAGGAACGCAATCGTTTCATCTATTCGTGAAATGATGTCGTTACCTAAATCTATCTCACATTTCTGATCATTTTTTAGCATTAAAATGCTTTTTGAGTTTTGCAGCAGAGTGTCTTTTGTTATAAAATTCCCAACAATGGCTGAATTATCAAATGCTGTGGATAACTCCCATGGATAATTGTTGCTGACCAATTTCTTCCTGATATCCATAGCCGACAAATCAATTCCTACCGATATTTCATCATAGTATCTTGCAGCAAATCTACCAGCTATATTTTTCCCCAACCTATTTATTTTTATCACCAATTTGACTTCGCTATATATCTCGGTTGAAAAATCAGGTATAAAAAAAGGCTTGTTATTGCTTAGCAATGCTGAATCCGGTTTAAAATAAATGAGTGGAATTTCGGATTCCGTTCCGGTTTCTTCCGATAAATTATTCTCTATATTATTTTTATATATGCTTCGGTCAGAACCGATACAAATAATTTTCATTTATTTTCAGATTTACACTTGGCGCAAATATATGTATTTATTTTTATACCTAATTTTTTTATTAGTTGGATTAGGAGCATTTTAACAAAAACGAAAGTTTCACATATAATTTGCTTATTTCATTTTTTTATTGTGCCAATATAATCAATTTATCGGATTTCGATGTTTCCACTTTTCCGTTGGTGCTAATCGTCACCCTACAGATATATACTCCGGCCTTGAGTCTAGCTCCACTATTGGTAGTCAAATCCCAATTATATTCATACAAGCTGGATCCGTCAACCAAACCAGTTTCCTCATGTTTCCACTGTAAAGCACCGTTCATAGAGAATACTTCATATTTGATCTGAATATTAGATCCGGGCAGGTTAGACGTGATAATGAATTGAGTGTTGTCCCGTGCCGGATTTCTGCCAATAGTAAAATTATATATCTGAGGTTGGTAATTGGACTGCACATTAAACTTAAGTTCTTGTTTTTGAGAATTATTCCATACGTCCCAAATAGTAAACAGTAGAGAATGACTTCCTTCTGTCAACTCAGGCAACTGATAATGTACATATCCTTCTTTCGAATCCGTAAGGCTTAAATTAACGAACGATGGTGTGAGATTGTAAGACGTATTTCCATCCAGCAACAATGAAATATTATGACCTATTGCACTTGAAAGGTTCAGTCCTGTATCATCCTTTACTTGAGCATAGAAGAAAGGTGTCGTATTCGTATTGCCTCCCGATTTAAATGATTCGTCATTCAAATATATTTTCACAATCTCAGGTGGATTATTTTCCTGCACAGCTGAATTATCCGTTCCGTTTACATTATAATTCGTGAAATATCCCGATGCCTCTTGTGTATAATCAGAACTTGAAGCGTAGAAACTCATTTTTCCTAAACCATCAGTATACAAAATGTCCTTGGGCGTAACAAAAGACAATTCGAATTGACCGTCCGAAATAGTATTCTTCCCTGTGAAAATCGTGTTTGGATAGTCCGTATAAGGAAATACAGTATTATAAGTTTCGCCATCCCTTTTATATCCTCTTGTTTTCAAAGATTGCTGATTATCAAAAATGAGGGATTCCAATGTCCCATTAAAATCAGTCGCAATTTGTCCCGTACTATCTACAATCTGCCCTTTTATTTTGTTGTTTGCCAAAGCTTGTATTTTTACGGCCTGATCCGAGGATGTCTGTTCTCCATTGATTTCTGTGATTTTTACACTGTAAGTATTATCGGGATACTGCAATCTTAGTGCAGGATCACCTAAAATAAAAAAACGTAGTTTATTGCTATCGCCGACCAAATTGCTTTTGGCCTTTCTCATAATGTCACCCAAACGAAGTGCTTTGCCATTTTCTTCACTAAAAAGATATCTATAAAGAGCTGAACTTATTATATCATTATTAGATATACCCACTACCCTAACCGTAGAGAATAATGCAATAGCACCACCTTTAGAATTCTGCAAAGCAGCTTCGCCTCCGGAAGTAGATATACCATCGAAACGGCTGAAATCACAAGTCGCGGTGATCCACAACGGCAGCTTTGTATTTGCCAATGCCTCAAAATCCGGATACAACATAGTGTTTTCATGTGTCCATCCTGTTGTAGATCCATGTCCAACAAAGTTCAATACTAAAGTTCCCTGATTTATTTTTTCCAGCAATGTCCGTTTAGCATCCGGATATCGTCCTCCACTAGAAGTTGTTACACGTTCATATATATCTTCATAAACTTTATTTATGATTATTGACGGATAATATTGATTCAAATAATTTGCATATTTATCTGACTGGGTGATATGACTCATTTCACTCGAAGTTGCATTGGTGGCAGCAATGGCATCATCTGCAAAAAAAGTTACCGTATTTTGCCAGATTCCTTTATCCTGACTTTTGATATATTGGCTTATTTTGTTCACCAATATTGTTGCAATACTTTCATCTCGTGCTGTGAGTCGGCCTATTCCAATATCCAATGTTGCAGAACCTAAAGCCCCACCCTCATTATCCTCCAAGAATCCTATATAATCGTCTGTTGTATACGAAGTATCTTGATTTATAGATTCATCTGCCGATTGATATGTAAGCAACATGCCACTCTTATCATTTGCATCCCATTCGGTGGTAATGAAACGGTTGTCATAACTTCCATCTCCAAACAATAGCAAATATTTAGGCCTGTCTTTTTCATTTGTACCTCTATCATAGAACATTTTCAAAAACCGCCGATAAGCAGTAATATCAGGTTTACCTGACGAAAACTCGTTAAAAATATCATCCGGATTCACAATCAATGTCTCCAACCCCGAATCGTCCTTGTGTATCTGAGCCAACTGCTCAGCATATTTCTGCAAAAGAGGTTGAACTATAATAATCATTTCAGCTGCCGCTTTTGAGTGTAAATCTTGATTTTTGACTTTGCCCACAAGCGTTGGTGTAGGTATCGTGGATTGTTTCGATAAATCTACAAGGGCATATTCTCGTATGGCAGCACTATTGGATCCCGTAAATGACAGATCTGTTCCTGACAATGTTGCATCGACCTGCGATACTGTGATATTATCAGTTACATCAAAAACAAGCATGTTTGAGGAAGCCTCGGCTATCTTATATTCCAACTGGGATAAACGCTTCACACTTCTGAATAGCGTGACCCCACCATATGGTTTCAATTTTCGTGTATAATTGATTCTTATATAATTGAGATGAATATTTTTATCAGACGACGACGCTTGCTTATAGGTAAGAATCACAGGTGTGCTCTCAGTCAAACCCGTTTGATATATATTATCAAATATACTTGAAGCCTGTGCATAATTACCTGTTGTCTGTGCTATACTCACCGTTTTGTCGGTTGTCCCCACTTTTATGTTCAATGAAGAACTGCCACTGGATGCATTAGCTATAAAACTTGTATTGACCAAAGCTGTACTATCAGACACGATTCCGGGCAGAGATAATGTAAATGTTTGAGATGTAGATGATCTGAAACTTTCGCCATAAAATTCACGTCCCGACTCTACAATATTCACCAATTCTTTTTCATGCAAAGCATAGTCGTTGAAATCAGTTATGGTAGTCGAACCGACAGCAGCCGGCAAAGATGTTACAGATTGTACAAGTTTTTGTGTATCGTCTGTTTCAGAAATAAAATAATACGAATCGAACGAATATGGGTTCTGTGTCTGCACAAACCCTCCTTTAGACGAATCATATGCCCATTTTATATCACCCCGTGCATAGAATAGGACATAGTCGCCCGGACCAAAATTTGAAGGAGCCTTGTTCATCCACATGGAAACCTTCGGAAGATCATCCAGATATGTGGCTGTACTAAAATTTTCATCCATAATCCACCCACCATAACCATAAACCTGCACTTTTGCAGGGTTGGTGATGCCCATTTTTTTCAGTTCCTCATAGGTGAGTTTATAGACCCCTGTTTCTGCTACCTTAATTTTGTACCAGTCTCCTTTTGCCAACAAAGAACTGGCAGCATATCGTGCACTGTCTACCGTTTGGGTAAATATGTTGCCACTCTGTATCATGAAGAGCGACATCAATATAAACCGACTTATATGATTGATTGTTTTTTTTCTCTTTTGCATATCTTGCAGTTACCTTTTTTGCTGATCCACAATTAGATTCAATTATAAATAATATAACGTTTTCCCTATCCGTTTATTGTATCAGACAGAGAAGAAAACAGCAATTTTAATATTAGACAAAACCTGTGTTAAAGAGTTTAATTTTATTGTCATTTTTCTTTCACATAACTTTATTGTCTGGCTTTGTTATATTATATTTGCAGATAAATATACTATTTTATTTTGATTGTCTAAAGAATATAGAAAAAGGTTATGAATTCATTGGAAAAACTTACAGCAGAGAAGCTACTTCGCATCAAAGCTATCAAATTGCAACCTTCAAACCCGTTTACATGGGCTTCGGGATGGAAATCGCCTATTTATTGCGATAATAGAAAGTTGCTATCTTATCCTGTGATACGCACTTTTGTCAAAATAGAATTGGCTCGTCTTATTATTGAAAATTTTCCGGATGCAGATGCCATTGCCGGTGTTGCAACAGGTGCAATAGCACCGGGAGCTTTAGTAGCAGACATTTTAGGATTACCTTTTGTGTACATAAGAGCTACCCCTAAAGATCACGGTTTGGAAAATCTGATTGAAGGTGATTTGAAACCGGGAAGCAAAGTTGTAGTGGTCGAAGATTTAGTATCGACTGGCAGCAGCAGCCTTAAAGCTGTAGACGCTATCCGCAACGACGGTTCGGAGGCAATAGGTATGGTCGCAGTATTTTCATACGGATTTCCAATAGCCGATGACAGGTTTAAGAAGGCGGATATAAAACTGCTTACTTTAACCAACTATGATGCTGTCATTCAGGAAGCCTTGCGCATCGACTACATTGCAGACGATGACATGAAAACTCTAAAAGAATGGAGAGAAGCACCTGCCGATTGGAAATAACCGTAAAAACATCTTATGACAGAATATACGAGTGATGTAAAAACTATTCCATATTCCGATATGGACATATTTTCTGTGCTGTCCGATTTGAGTAGAATTGAACAATTCAGAGACAAATTGCCAATTGACCAGTTAGATAAAATTAAAGATTTTTCTTGCGACAAGGATTCTTGTACAATAAGTGTTGACCCCATTGGCAAAATACGGTTTATTATTGTAGACAGAATTCCTAACAATACAATAAAATTTGAAGCAGAACAGATTCCTTTTGGCTTCAATCTATGGATACAGCTCAAACAGGTGGCCGAAAACGATACAAAACTGAAACTCACCGTTAAAGCTGACCTTAATATGTTTCTGAAACCGATGGTATCCAAACCATTGCAAGAAGGTTTAAACAAAATGGCCGATATGTTGGCTGTTTTACCTTACGACAAGATTAACAAGCAGACTCCATTGCCTTAAATCGAATCTCAAGCCAATGAAACTTTGGGAAAAGAACATAAAAGTTGATAAATCAGTCGAAGATTATACTATCGGGAGAGATGCCGAAATGGATATCCATTTGGCAAAACATGATGTGATAGGCTCTATGGCTCACATCACAATGCTCGAATCTATCGGTTTGTTGACTAAAGTAGAACTTTCAGATCTGTTGAAAGAGCTACGGACAATTTACAAAATAGCGGAAGAAGGCAAATTTGTAATTGAGGACGGAATAGAAGATGTTCATTCTCAGGTGGAGTTAATGCTCACCCGGAAACTGGGCGACATTGGGAAGAAAATACACAGCGGACGTTCTCGCAACGATCAAATTCTGGTAGATCTGAAACTATATACCCGTGAACAGATACAACTCATCGTCAATCGTGTTTCCACTCTGATTGATGTTTTGTTGTCCCAGAGTGAGAAATATAAAAACATTCTCATGCCCGGATATACGCACCTGCAAATCGCTATGCCATCTTCCTTCGGGTTATGGTTCGGGGCGTATGCCGAAAGTTTGGTGGACGATCTGCAATTGCTATTGGCAGCATTCAAGATATGCAATCGCAATCCACTTGGTTCAGCAGCCGGATATGGTTCGTCATTTCCGCTTAACCGACAAATGACAACCGACTTGCTTGGATTTGACAGCATGAACTACAATGTAGTCTATGCACAAATGGGACGTGGAAAGATGGAACGAACAGTCTCTTTTGCCATAGCAGGAATTGCAGCCACACTGTCCAAATTGTCATACGACGCATGCTTGTTCAATAGTCAAAATTTCGGGTTCATCAAATTACCCGACGAATACACGACAGGATCGAGCATCATGCCTCACAAAAAAAATCCGGATGTATTTGAACTGACAAGAGCCAAATGTAACAAATTGCAAGCCTTGCCCACAGAGATCACCTTGATCATAAACAATCTGCCATCAGGTTATTTTCGCGATTTGCAGATCATAAAAGAAATATTTATCCCTTCTTTCGAAGAATTAGGAGATTGTCTGTCTATGGTGACCCGCATGATGAGCGAGGTGATAGTCAATGCAGACATACTCAACGATGACAAATACCTCTATATATTCAGTGTGGAAGAAGTGAACAGGCTCGTACTCAGCGGCACACCTTTTCGTGACGCATACAAACAAGTCGGGTTGGATATTGAATCAGGGAAATTTACACATACCAAACAAATCAGCCATACGCATGAAGGCAGTATTGGTAATTTATGCAACGAACGCATCGAACTGATGAAACAACAAATCATCGATCAATTCAGTTTTCAGACTATTCAATCAGCAGAAAATAGATTGCTGTCTGCCCAATAGACATAATTTCAAATAAAAGATCCTCACAAAAAATATTACCAGTAGAAAGATTTAATGGAAAATTCAGAAATAATTATTGTAAGCATTTCGGGTGAAGACAAGCCCGGAGTGACAGCTGCACTGACCGGTATATTAGGAGAACATGATGCTGTGATCCTTGATATCGGACAAGCCAATATCCATCACTCCCTATCACTAGCCATAATTTTTGAAACAAAAGCCGAAAAGTCCGGAGAAATACTGAAAAAATTGCTTTTCAAGGCTACAGAATTAGGTGTGATGATCCGTTTCACTCCAATCACACAAGAAGGATATTCAACTTGGGTGAATCTACAAGGTAAGAACCGTTACATAATCACAGCTCTGGGAAAAACACTATCGTCAAAGCAAATATCGAAAGTTGCAGGAATTATTCTGAAATACAAATTGAATATCGAGGGAATAAAACGTCTTACCGGACGTGTACCCATCGAAATGAAATCGCGTCCTGACAGATCGTGCATCGAATTCTCGGTTCGAGGAAACATTGATGACGACTCGGCAGTGTCTTTGAAACAAGAATTCATGGAATTCTCCGCCAAATATCAAATAGATATTGCATTTCAGGAAGAAAGCATGTATCGGCGTATGCGACGTCTGATCTGTTTTGATATGGATTCCACTCTCATTCAGACCGAAGTGATTGACGAATTGGCCGAACGAGCCGGAGTTGGCAGTGAAGTGAAGGCTATCACCGAAGCAGCAATGCGTGGAGATATTGATTTTTCGGAAAGTTTCAAACGACGCATAAGCCTATTGAAAGGATTGGACGAGTCGGTTATGAAAGAAATAGCTGAGAATCTGCCCATCACAGACGGGATGGTTCGCCTTGTGAGGATACTGAAAAAGAGCGGGTATAAGATCGCTATCCTTTCAGGTGGTTTCACATATTTCGGTAACTACCTGAGAGAAAAATATGGTTTTGATTACGTCTATGCCAACGAACTGGAAATAATAGACGGAAAACTCACTGGCCGCCATGTAGGCGACATAGTGGATGGAAAACGCAAGGCCGAACTACTGCGCCTGCTAGCGCAAGTTGAAAAAGTAGACATCAAGCAAACTGTTGCTGTAGGTGACGGAGCTAATGATCTGCCCATGCTTTCTATTGCCGGATTAGGTATCGCATTCCATGCAAAGCCGAAAGTGAAAGAAAATGCAAAACAATCATTATCAACAGTCGGTCTTGATGGCATTCTATATTTCATCGGATACAAGGACTCTATGCTGGAAGGAGAATTTTAAATTTCTTATAACAAAATAAAAAACAAGAGAGGCTATTTCTTCACGAAATAACCTCTCTTGTTTTTTATATCTAAATTTATTTAATACTATTCAGCAAATCTACTTTGTTCTCATTAACCAGTTTGATAATAAGTTCTCCAAACAATGTGTTTTGCCAAGCGAACCATGCCCTTGTAAAATTAGCAGGATCATCTTTGTTGAACGATTCATGGATAAATCCTTTACCGGCATCCGTATTCATAAGCATTGTGATACATTCTTTTATCTCGTTGTCATCCTGACTGGTAAAAGCTTTCATCATAATACTCATCGGCCAGATCAAGTCATAGCCGACATGTGGACCACCGATACCTTCACCGGCTGTTCCTTTGAAGAAATAGGGATTATCGTGGCTCCACACAAATTTGCGTGTATTCTGATATATTGGATCTTTTATATCCACATCACCCAGATATGCCATTGACAACAAGCTCGGTGCATTGGAATCGTCCATCAGATACTGATTCCCAAATCCATCTACTTCAAACGCATATATTTTACCATATTTAGGATGGTTGTAAATGGCATATTTTTTCAACGCTGTTTCCACTTCATTGGCCAAGGCTGTACATTCGGCTGCAATGTCCGTTTTTTTATTCACTGCATTCAATATTTCTGCAGCTTTTCGCAGAGAAGTTACAGCAAAAAAGTTTGAAGGAACCAGAAACTGAAACGTTGTGGCATCATCAGAAGGCCGAAAAGACGAAACAATAAGTCCGACAGGGTTCACCGGGTTACCCCAACCATCGTTGTTCAGAGTATCCAGTTGGCGATCTGTATTGCGTTTAAATTTGTAAGGTCCGAGTCCCTTTTTGCGTTGTTGCTCTTTAAACGTTTTCAATACATTTTCAATGGCCTGCAACCACTCTTCATCAAACACACTGACATCTCCTGTAGTTTTCCAATAATGATAAGCCAAACGGATCTGAGAGCAAAGAGAATCTATTTCCCATTTGCGCTCGTGCAGTTCGAGTTTCATATCCGTTTGATCCGACATCCAATTATGATCGGGATTCGGATCATAAGGATCTAAGAACGCATTTGCATATGGATCCAGAATAATACATTTAAATTGCCGACGAATCACACCAGCAAGCATGTTTTTCAGTTCCGGATCCTGATTTGCCAATTGCACATAAGGCCACACCTGCGCACCTGAATCACGCAACCACATGGCATGTATGTCTCCGGTATATACAATCGTATCATCTTTGCCATTAGTCAAACGATGACGGACTGTCGTATCCAGAGTATTAGGGAAACAATTTTCGAACATCCATGCCAACTTGGCATTCTTTAATATTTTCTTTATTTTTATTATCTCCTTTTCAACAGCAGTCGATCTGAACAAACGGTCTGCTTCTGCGGGCCTATTGGTTTGATATGCAGGTAAGTTTGTATTATCACGTACGGCAATAATCTCTTTCTGAGAATTAATCATCGGTACAGACGCTTTCACATGGCTTGTAGCCGAAATGGCTCCTAGCAGGCATAGGCTTAGTGTGCCTTTCATTAATTGTGTTTTTTTGATACTCATTATTATATAATTATTTTTTAAATTAATTATCCAGTTTTTTCTTTTTGTCGATCAATGCAAGTCGTGCATACATCTCTATCATAGCAGCTTGCGAAAGTAACCATTTGGAGTTATCATTCTCTTTTCCGCTAAAATCGACACTGAACAGTCCTTGTTCATCTCTCGTGTGCCCCCATGCATAGTCCATATTATTCTGAAAAGCACGAATATAAGTGTCGTTTCCATCTATCTCGTATAATTCTGCAAATCCTCTGAGCATGACCGCAATAAACCAAAGATCTCCTCTTTTCAACAACTTGAATGACGTTCCTTGCGCAAGTACAAAATCTGTGAAAAAATAATCATAACACGATGCGGCAAGGATTTGCGCTTCTTTGAGATATTTCACTTCGCCTGTCAATTTATAAAGTAGAGCAGAGGCCTGCATCATTTGTCCACTATTATAAGCATATTTGGCAGTACCAACCTTGCCCTGAAGATTAATGTTATCAAAATACAAATGATCTGTTGTATCCTGCAAATGATGCTCTGTCCATTCATAGAGCTGCTTGCCTTGATAAAAATACATACTATCTTTCGTTACTTCAAACATTTTCAGAGCAAAAACGGATCCCGGTGCATTGGAGCAGGTATTTTTGCTATGCTTCTTTTGCTCACACCAATAGATTCCACCACCTAATTTATCGTCCATACCACTAATAACAAAATTCCAGACAAGTTTTGCTTTGTCCAGATATTTAGTATCAAACGTTTGCTTATAGATATCGGTGAAATCAATACCTATCCATACATTATCATCATAGAATCTGTCCGAAACAGAAGCGGTATTGATATATGAAGCATAGCCCGCCGGAGATCTTTTTGTATCGAAATATTCTTCTAATCCGGGCAGAATCAATGTATCGATCTGGTTTTTGTATTGAGAGCTTTTGGTTAGTTCAAAAAGAACATTAGCCGATGAGAATGTACCCGAAAATGGCCAAAGGTAGGAATAACGGTTAGGCACATTTGTATGTTCCTCGGACGCAAGGTAAGTTGCCCTATGCCCTTCATCAAAAGGGTATGTTTCCCGTAACAATTTTGAGCCTGCCACACTATAATATTTATAGAGCGAATCTTGAGTCAATTGCGCCCGCTCGTAATTCCGGTTTGGTAATGCCTGTGATATTTTTTTTGAGGTACTACATGAAAAAAATGTGGCAACTACAAACATAAAAACATAGATGAATCTCATTTCTTAAGTTCTATTATATTATATAAGTGAATATTTAAATCCTGCAACTGCACTATTTGCAACTTATCGCTTCAGATCAAAGATCATTATAATGAAAAATATTTTTTCAATCTTAAAGAATCAGTTTCGTAATTGATCCTCCGTTTTTGTCATAAACATGAACATAATACAATCCTCGGGCACAATTTTCAACAATGTGCAGGCTACTTCCAATAGCTCCATAATACAAGCATCTGCCCAATACATCGTATATGCGATATTGGCCAAAATCTCTTTCCGACTCAATAAATATTTTACCATCAAGAGCGTAGATATTATTCTTCACACTTGATTCGACAATAGAAGATATTTCTCTTTTAAACAACTGCCATTCGGCTATCTGAAATGTTGTGGAACTATTTATTTTTAGAATATTAAGTCTGAATTTTGAATATTCTTTAGTGCTGTTCACGTCATATTCCATAGTACTGAATTTAACGACAAAATCCTGATCGGAACGAGTGTCGATTACGTCCCACTGCACACCATCGTTTGAGCCCAGCAGTTGCCATGCTCTGAGGTTTCTTTCATACAGATCAACACACGACGTGAGAGCATATTTTCCGACGCTAATTTTCACTGGAGAATCATATTGCATCCACCCTCCATTTTTATCCACTACACAATATTTTGTATTCAATTTATTATCTATCAGATTCTCTATTTTTTCACCCGGGTATCCTTCATATTCGCCTGTTATTGTTCCCCCATTATTGGTTATATCTACTTTCATATCCTTATTGAAACCAAACACCTGCCATTCATTCAATTGCAGACTATCTCCCCCATTGTTTGCCGTAAACAAGATGCGGTAATATTTATATGAAGCCAAATTGTCGATTGAAGTGTAAGGTACTTCGTAAACTTTGGTTTCCATATTATCAAAAATCTGGTTCTCCTGCAAATCAATGTTATACCAAACTCTTCCTGTAACAGAGCCTTGAAATTTCCATGATTTGGGTGTGTCATCAGGACTTCCCTTACCCGATGTGAGGGTGTATCCGGTTGCTTTTATTTCTTCCGGTAAACTCACCGAGAACCAAACCTGTGGAACGGATGCCACACGTATACCGGTTGATCCATCATTATCTGTTAACGGTGTTAAGTCTGTATCTGCAACGGAAGAAGAAATTTCACTCGATTTATCTGTGAAATCGAATGATGCCATTTGTTGAAAAAAATTGTCGGGTAAAGCAGGTATTTCACATGTCGGGCAGATTGCATTACCGATAATATAAGCCATGTATGTGGTTCCCTTCGCATTTGGATGCACTTTGTCATAAACAAAATTGACATGCCCCAACAGAGGAGTATGCAGGTCTATGATTGTTGCGCCCGTTGTTCGGGCTACACTGTCGAGCATCGGCATCATTTCTTGTGTGAAAGTCTCATCCTTCACAGGCAACCAATTGTCTTGATATGCAGGAAGCGGATAGCAAATATATATTTGAGGATCTGTTGGCAAATTCTTAAAAGAGTTCACAAAATCAATATAGTCTTGTACAAATTCACCTTTATAGATCCAATTGCCCGGTTTTGCATCATTTGTCCCGAGTTCTATAACAACAATATCGGGTTGTGAATTCAATGCAGTTGTATATTTATCTGAATTCCAATAAGGAAAATCTCCTTTCTTAAGCAATGTATGACCACTTGCCCCCAGATTGGTCACAAAAAAACCATCACCAATGAACCGTTGCAGGATTGCAGGATATTTGTCTTCACTGTTCAATGCAGTGTTTTCAGTTATACTATTCCCTACACAAATCACACGTTTACGACCGGTTTCCAAATCATAACCCCACTCTTTAAGATTCTTTTTCAGGCTCTTTGTCCAAAAATCAGCTAATTTTTCAGCACCTTCCTGATTGGGGTGAAGATAAAATGTTCCGGAATTACCATTCTCCGGCATGAGATATTGCAGATAATTCTCCTTAAAAAAATCAAAAGCTTCGGTATCACCTTCATATACATGATCGGATTTTTCACTGATCAAATTTTTTATTTCTACAAAATAAGTCTGCAAACGATCCAAACCTGCCTGCAAGTATACAGAAGAGTTATGAGTATTGGGGCTGTACCATGTTGGGCGATTCAATATGATCTTGCATTCCGGATATCTCGCAATCAAGCTATCAATAATCGTTGCCAGATTTTTTTTGTATTGCCTCGACGAAACGGGTGCTCCGGTAGGTCCTGTCTCTGCACTGTCGTTCGTGCCAAGTGTAATTGAAAATAATAGTAACGCATCGCTCTCGTTCAGAGAGTCAGCCGCCTTGGTCACTTTCGGAAATAAATTATTTCTTTCAGGTAGAAAATCGACACTCGTACTACCACTCACTGCGCTATTAACATATTTCACCACATAGCCTGAGGCTTCAAGTTTTTGTACTGATATTGCAGGTGGAGTCCTGCTTAAATAATATGCCTGAGTGATACTATTGCCTATGTAAACTATATTTATCTTCCGGGATGTTCCTGTGGCTGCTGACAGAGTCAGAACAATGCCCGAAAAAAGCGTTATTAGTAAAATACTAATCTTTTTCATGAATACTATATTTGTTTTTTAGAATAATGACTATGAATTTTCTTGTTTCTGGTATTTATTTATACTCTGATTCTTTCCAATTGTATGGAAAAGGAATCTTCTTATAATAATCCAACGAATGAGTAGGTTGTTCATATTGAGAAGAAATAGGTCGATTAGAATATGTCTGAAAATAGAGCAAACAACCGTCGCGCCACCAGATTGCTTCATCTTCCTGCACTTTCAGCAATGCTTTCACGTGATTGAAGCGCTCTGTGTCGATTTTACCATCCAATGAAGACCAGATATGCTCCATCTCGCGCACATCATCTACTCCTTTATGATAATAATGAACAAGTTCGTCCCACATAATTCTGCCGGATGCCATCTTATAATCCCAAGGAACATGATGAAACCAGAGCATCAGCGTCAGAGGACAAGTTTTCAGATCATTCAACTGTTCTCTCAATGGTGAAAAATATTGACTTACGGCATCACTTCCCGAAGTTGTCCGGTCTACGCCCAGTCCCAACGCATCTGCTTTGTGATAGTCTTTGGCATCCCAACCCGGATCTTTATACCAAGGTCCGGGACCATAATGGCTTGCGAAGTCCATGATATGATTCAACCCTAATGGATCCATATAGTTCACAACAGCTTCGCGAGACATCAACATCATTTTTTGGATAGGAGATATAACAGATTCATCATTCGAAAAAGTCATTCTGATCCATTCCTCAGACAAATCTTTTGAGGTCTGATCCGGATTCCAAGCCAAACGCCCAAAAGCATGCCAATTGGCCTGTCCAAAGAGATGGCCTGTCCAGTTGATATCGGTTCCAATATTCGGTACTCCCGCCATACCCGACATCGAATGTGTTTTCTTATAACCCTGTATCACTTTCGATACGGTTGTTCCCTTGCCACTTGCATAGGTGTCGGATTGCAAAGTTTCTTCAAACATTGAACCCAAATATGCCAGATGGCTGGCATAACCCAAATATTCTTGTGTTATCTGAAATTCTATCAACAATGGAGTCTCTGGCATTGCGCCAAATAATGGATGAAAAGGTTCTCTGGGTTGAAAATCAATAGGTCCGTTCTTTGGTTGAACAAAAACATTTTCACTGAATTTTCCATCCAGAGGTTTAAATTCTTCATAACCATTCAAAGCTCTATCAATATGCCTTTCGTTCTGATATACAAAAGCTCTCCACATGACAATGCCACCATAAGGCTTCAAGGCTTCACCCATCATGTTTGCACCATCGGCATGAGTCCGTCCATAGTCCTGTGGTCCGGGTTGTCCTTCCGAATTAGCTTTTACGAGGAAACCTCCAAAATCGGGAATATATTCATAAATCTCCTTTGCCTTGTCTTTCCACCATTGTCTCACTTGTGGATCCAAAGGGTCAGCAGTGTTTAATCCTCCAATTTCTTTGGGTGCACTGAACCGTGCTGTCAGGTACACTTTGATTCCATAAGGCCGGAACACATCGGCCAACGCAGCTGCTTTAATTATATATTCTTTTTTCAGGCTGCGGGCATTTGCATTTACATTATTGAGAACTACACTATTAATACCGATAGAAGCATTAGCACGAGCATAATCCGTATAACGAGGATCTTTGTATCCGGGCAATCTTTGCCAATCCCACAATGTGTAACCGGCATAACCCCTTTCGATAGTTCCATCCAGATTGTCCCAATGATTCAGAATTCTTATTTGTAATTTCGGCTCTTCCTTTATTTTTAAATCAATGATGGGCTGATGTGTTTGCATCAACCGCAGGTAATGAAAAACACCGTAAAGAACCCCGACATCAGTTTTTCCGGCAATTATGATAACAGACTTTCCATCAATGCTGGCTGTTTGAATGATATATCCTTCTTTATCCAGATTTTCTATGTCTTTGCTAACAGATTGCTTTGCTATCAGATTCGAACTTTGAGGTGTTCCTATCAGCAAACCACGTTTAGATAATGCGGAAACGTCTTTTATTTTGAGTCCCAACAAGCCATCTACACCTCTTTTTAGCTCATTTTTTGCAGCTTGCAAGACATCGGAACCCGAAGCGTCTAATATCATTTCTTCATTCACAGCCTTGTATTTTTGCAACAATGAAGCATCATCTATTTTTTGATAACGAAGCCACAAATCGTATCCGTTTTCTGCGTTAAGAACAAAGGGTAAATAGAAGAAGAATAAGATTGTTAAAATTGTTTTACTTTTCATTACGGTGTTTTCAGTTTTAGCATTATTATGGTTATACAACTATAATTTCAATTGCGAAGTATAAATTTAGATGTCTAAATATTACATTGCAAAATAATAATAGATAAGCTATAATACATAAAATATTCTCTTCGATTTTGTTTTCTGACACAAAACAATCACTATAAAGTCACAAAATCATACTTACTTTATGCAAAGAGAGCATCTTTTGAGAAAGAAAATGGTTTCATAAATCGGACTTGATATCTAAAAAATCACCTTTAAAATCATTATCAAAATTCATATTATCTTACTTTTTTACGATTTTATGAATTGAGGTTCCGGCATCTGTCATCAGTTTAACCAAATAAATGCCTGCATTCCATGATGCTGTTGAAACTGGATTTAAGTTGTTCTGCATATAAATCAACTGTCCTTTAGTATCAAATACCTGAATGCCTTTAACTACCGAAGCCGACACAATATTCAATTGATCTGTCACCGGATTCGGATATAATGTAGTAGCAGCAGATTTGCCATTGTCAATGCTAGTTAAAATTTCAGTGACTCTTGTAAAATCAATCCAATTGAGTGATCCATAATTTTGATTTGTTGCCGAACCACCACCAGCTAGAAAGACGAGGCATAAATCATGCACACCGCTCACTCCCGATATTTCGGCCTCAAAAGTTTGCCATCTACTCCAATCAGTCGTGGCTGACGGGAACTCAATACTACCGATAAGCGTTCCGCCCGTTGCAGTTTTTGCCTGTTCGTTAATCGTACGATCAATCCAAAATTCCATTTTAGAGCCTCTCGGATAACCTTTGCGGATTGTTGCCTTGATTGTATTTAATGCAAAATCCACATTTTTATATACTGCAAAATTTGTATTCCAACAATTAATCAAACCAAACCCGGAAGCATCCTCAGGATCATTGATTGTTGTTTTAGCGATTGGATTATCATAGTGATAAGTATCATAAATTGCATCAGCCGATTCAGCTTCGATGCGTAATAAATCTTTTACATACAGATCGACAACATTTATTTTGAAAATCGCCGATATAGAACTATCAAATGTAGATGTAGCTTTAACGTCTGCCGTGCCACCTTTTAGCCCTCTTACAGTTCCATCTTTACTGAGCTCAATCACACCATCTTCACTCTGATTTACTATAGACCATTTTACCTCTCTCTGATAAGCATTAGAGGGTGTATAAGAGACTTCAAGAGATACACTTGCATCTACATTAACATTGACTGGTGATTTGGAAGGTGACAAAGTTTCCAGATCATAAAATTCTCTATTTTTAAGTTCTATAAAATTGAGATTAAGCAGATTTAATGTTCCTGCTGTGCTATGCTTGAATATAATATATAAATCATGTGTTCCGCTTGCCGCCGACAAATCAATTTCATGATTGTCCCAAACTCCTGTATCGTCTTTTTGAAATGTCTGTGAACCTATCAGTGTGCCATTAATTCGGTCATCTATACGTATTTCAACAACCGTATTGTTTCGGACTATATTAGATCGTAGAATTAATTTATTTGTGTTGCTGCCAAAATCCACATCATTATATAATAGATAATTACCATCGGTGATTCCGTTGATATATTGACCATCAGGATATTCTGCATCCGCTCCTGTTCCCGTATTATCTTTCATGGTAAGATATCCAGACCATTTGTTTAAATATTCTGCTTCGATATGTAACGTAGAAGATTTTCCGGGAGCTTGTGCAAACACAATATTTTTATAGAATCCTGTGTTGAGAACATTCATCTGTGCAAAATTAGTTGCACCAATCGTATTTCCATACAATCTGATATTATCGAAAGTTATATCTTCCATCAGATTATTTTCATCAAAACCAAGCAACGTACCAGAACTTCCTTTGTATCGGATATTTATATCTTTCAACATTACACCTTTCAAAGGTGGAGTTCCTACTTTAGCCCTTTCGGCAATAGCCTTGAGCCAGCCTTCTTCTCCATATCTTTCAATATCAATATTCTCAAAAGTAATATCCCTATATCCCTTTGTTCCTTGTCCATCTCCATATTTCGGTTCAATACCGATAGCGCGACCACAATCTATCACAACCCCATTCTTGATCAATATC
>JBKECE010000274.1:0-55377 GCA_047974325.1 Dysgonomonas sp.
GCTCGGTACGTAAACCCATATTCAGGGCATAAGCTGTAAACAAACTCGAGCAAATAACAATCAGTGCCAGCCGGACATTCTTTTGCTTCCCACTATAATACGTATATATGATGACCGACAATATCGTAAAAATATTGGGACTCCATATCCTTATCTGATAGATCAGATCTTTTACCGACCCGACAAAAGAGTTTGAGAACGTTGATGCATACTTAAAATTAAATGTAAAAGTAGCATAAATCATCTCATCAAACGCATCATTATATATAAAATATACGCAAAAAGGCAAACATACGAATATTATCCCTAATACGAAAGCTAATATATTGTAGAGCACATTTCTCCATTCTTTCTCTATCAACAGATACACTCCGATGGCAGTCACCAACCCACAAAGTCCGGCACTATTAGTCATGCGGGTCAATGCCAACAGAGCAAATACAACTCCATATACAAACATATATGTGGCAGGATGTTGAGTTTTTTCACTTTTGCTATATCTCAAACCCAAATACAAACAAACAAGAAGCAATGTCACACTATATTCTTCAGTCAGATTACCTTCTCCGAAGGTATTTGTCAAGTATAAAAGAATAGCAGCAACAGGGATGAACAAAAAAGATTTTGTTGTAAAGAATAATCCGTAGATTTTGCTGATCAGATATAATAGAATTGTCAAATTAATTATCTGAAAAGAAAAAACCACATATACACCACCCAATTTCATCATCAACGCCTCGAAAAAGAAAAACGCCGGGCCTTTATGGTCAAAAATATCTACGTACAATAGTCGTCCGGCGGCAATCGCTTTGCCAACCAGCATAAATATGCCGCTATCATAACCTAAAGAATCATAGAGAGGACTTGTGCTGATAGAAAAAAACAGGACAAAAAGAAATGAAACCACGAAGAACAACAGCAGTAGTAATATATTTTGTCTGCAAAAAAAATGTTCCATCTTATTTTTCGAATTCAATTTCAATTCCATAATAGTGAGACATATGATCTAAAGCGTATGGTGCATCCAACAATCCAAATTTAGTTTCGGGCACAATTTTTTTTATTCGAACCACATCTAAACCCTCCTTCTTCGCTTCAACAATGGCAGCATACTGTGCTTTTCTTTTGTTTTCTATGCGAGACACATCCTTGTAGGCTTCATAAAATGAAGACATGAAAAGACAAAGACCGACAGCCAATAATGCTGATTTTATAATCTTGATCGACGTATAATCAGAATCCAAGCGATAAAGAAGCACCCCGAATGCAATTATAACCAGACTAATTATCCCGAACCACGAACGTGCAGCAAAGAATGGCGATACCACCATCGAATAAGCTCCAACAAAAGCTCCAATCAAATAGATAATCATCACAAAAGAGACAGATGATTTTTGCAACGGTGTCATTCTAAAATATATCACATAAAGAATGTAAAGCAACAACAGCAATACACTCAGATACTGAATAAAAGCCTGAGTTGTTGTGGCCGTATTGTATACAATCTTCAGCAAAGAAGTTCCGGCATCACCTGCTCTTACAAAATTGCCCGGAGCAGCTATCATCAAAACATATCCGACAACAGAACCCACCAGTCCGGTTAAAGCCCAAAGCGGAATATGCCATTTTTTTAGTCTAAAAAATAACAAAAACAGCACAATCATGACAATCATAGCCAATGCCGTGTTTTCAATTGTCCAACCGGCTACTACACCAAACAAGAAAAACAATAATCCCAAGAACACCGACATTATCAAACGACTTTTTCCCTTTCCCGAATACATTCTATAAGGCAACAGGAAAAGCAATATTATAGTAGTTCCCCACAGATAATTCACACTTCCGGTGACCCATAAAACCGTATCTCCAAAAACAGGTTGCAATATCCATGTAAGTAAAAACATTCCGCCAAACAAAATAAAAGAATTTCGGCCTCTGCCTTTTGCATGGAAATACAACAAAAGTATAAACAAGAGAAAAACCAGTGAGTTTAACACATCAATAATTCTATCCGGCAAGGTCAACACCATCTGCAAAATACTATGCACAACGCTTCTTCCACCCCAAACCATATAATGAATCTCCTGCGACTTAACAATATCTGAAAGAGAAGTTATCCTATCATATGTTGTGAAGATATAAGAATAAATATAATCATCTCCGTGAATAGGTGTTTTTACGTTCAGAAAAAAGGCAATTCCAAAAATAAATGAAGGGATCAGACAAGCAAGAATTAACCTGACAAACGATTTTTTTTGAATAAAAGCGTAGATATATTTAAAAATAAATAAAAAATTATTTACCTTTGCTTTTATTTTTATTGGCAGCACCTTTACAAAGTTTGTCATAATCATTGTCTTTATTCTTTTAACGAGGGCAAATATACATAAATTTTACATATATATAAAAGGAGTAATTTATTGATTAAAAGCACATCTGATAATTAAAAAAACGTTTTCTTTTTAATTATTAGAAATTTATACTATTTTTGTGTTTTACAATACATGCACCATCATTAATGATTACATAAATGAATAAAAAATTTCTTTTTATCACATGCCTTACGTTAGCAATGGCGTTCAATCTAAGTGCTCAAACACAGGAGGTTCCTGAAAAGAGTAATAAGGCAAATGCATACAAAACTACATGGGAGAAGAATCGTTTCAAAGATAATTGGTTTATATCTTTTGGTAGTGGTGCGCAAATCATAAGAGGAGAAGACGATGACAAGGGTTCGTTTTCCAAAGCGTTAACCTATGCACCCTCTCTGACAATCGGTAAATACTTTTCACCCATCTGGGGACTAAGACTTAACCTTACCGGAGGATCACTTCACGGATATAACGACGGGAGATCGGGTTATTACCGAAAATGGAATTATCGGGATGGCAACCAGTATGTAAAACAATCAACATGGGATCCACAATGGACAGCTATGGGATGGGGCACACCTGACAATATTATAAACCAAGATATCGTATTCAACAATAATAACAACGGAGAATATGAATGGACACCCGGACGCAATGGTAAACTCTACATGCAACATGTCCGATACGCTGCTGCCAATGTTGATTTTATGTTCGATTTTCTCACATTAATAGGAGATTACGATCCCAAAAGAACTTTTGACGTGACACCCTTTGCCGGAGTTAGCTTATTTCACGTTTTTCCACATATGGAGAATTATTTTTACAACGGCTTCGGAGCAAATGCCGGTATACAAGCAAAATTTCGGATAAACGACAAATTGAAACTATTCGTAGAAGGTACATTCACAGCATACCCAGACGATTTTGACGGACAAGGAGGTGATAATGTTACAAATGACTTTGTAGCACAGGCAGTTGGAGGTTTGACTCTAAATATAGGCAAAAGCACATGGAGTGTTTGTGAACCAACAAACTACCAATACATCAAAGATTTGAACAATCAAATCAACGATTTGCAACAACAACTTCAAGATCTGAAAAATACTCCAGTACAATGTCCGCCGTGCCCACCGCCACCGACAGAAAAAGTGAAAGAAGAAAACAAACAAGTAAACTTCCTACCCGATCCGGTATTCTTCAGAATAGACAAATCTATTATTGATGCAAACGAATGGGCTAAAATAGACAAAGCTGCAAACTATTTGAACAGACATCCTGAAGCGAACGTTGTTGTGACAGGTTATGCTGACAAGCAAACTGCCTATCCATCCTACAACTTGAAACTGTCCGAAAGACGTTCAAAAACTGTAGCTAAAGCATTGATCGAAAAATATGGAATCAATCCGTTGAGAGTATCTATCAATTGGGAGGGAGACAAAATTCAACCATTCAGCATCAATGACTGGAACCGTGTTGTGATCTTCGTCTTGGAATGAAATCCGAATGATCAATAAAATATAATAATTATCAAGAGGTTACTTATTCAAGTAACCTCTTTTGCATTTAAAGGATGTCTGTCAATAATTTATATTACAGTTGATTACAAATGTTATTAACAAAACAAATCAGTTATCAACAATACCAACAATTGCGCAATATAAACGAATTGCATTCAACATATTTATTCGTTATTTTGTACGAGTTATATATTACACAAAAAAAGAATCAGAAAGATCATGGGTAAAATAATTGCTTTGGCAAATCAAAAAGGTGGAGTTGGTAAAACCACAACAACAATCAATCTTGCAGCTTCATTGGCTACTCTGGGAAAAAAAATTCTTGTTGTAGATGCCGATCCTCAAGCAAATGCATCCTCAGGCTTAGGTATCGAAATAAAAAATATCAAAAAAACAATTTATGAATGTCTGATCGGTGACATCAAACCAGAAGAAGCCATCCTTAAAACAGAAATAGAATACCTCGACATCATCCCCTCTCATATCAATCTTGTCGGAGCAGAATTGGAAATGCTCAACATCGACGATCGTGAAAAACGACTTTCGGGCGTTTTACACCCATTAAAAGAAAAATACGATTTCGTTCTCATCGATTGTTCTCCCTCATTAGGGTTAATTACTGTGAATGCACTCACAGCGGCAGACTCGGTGATCATACCCGTTCAGTGCGAATATTTCGCATTGGAAGGAATAAGCAAACTACTGAATACTATCAAAATAATTAAATCGAAACTGAATCCGTCCCTCGAAATAGAGGGATTTCTTCTGACTATGTATGACGCACGCCTGAGACTTGCCAATCAAATATATGAAGAGGTGAAAAAACACTTTCAAGAACTCGTTTTCAACACCGTCATACAGCGAAATATAAAACTCAGCGAATCACAAAGCTTTGCTCAGCCGGTCATCATCTACGATGCCGCATCCAAGGGAAGCATCAATCATATGCAACTAGCCAAAGAACTTATTGATAAAAATTCGTAACTTTGCAATCATAGCATAAAAATAAAAAATTATTATGGCAAAAAAATCGGCTTTAGGAAGAGGACTCGATGCCCTTATCAATATGGATGAAGTGAAAACACAGGGATCATCTTCGATCAGTGAAATTTCATTGTCAAAGATACACCCAAACCCGGATCAACCCCGTCGCTTGTTTGACGAAGAGGCTTTGGAAGAATTAGCTACATCCATAAAGCAAGTAGGAATAATACAACCTATCACTCTCCGCAAGCTCGATGAAGACAATTATCAGATCATAGCCGGAGAGCGCAGATACAGAGCCTCATTGCTCGCAGGATTGGACGCGATGCCTGCATACATCAAAACATCTGAAGATGAAAACGTCCTGGAAATAGCTCTGATAGAAAATATTCAACGCGAGGATCTGAACTCAATAGAGATCGCACTTGCCTATCAAAACCTGATAGAAACATACAACTTGACCCAAGAAAGGCTGAGTGAAAGAATCGGAAAAAAGCGCACCACGATAGCTAATTATTTACGCCTACTCAAACTTCCGGCCGAAATTCAAATGGGAATCAGAGACAAGAAAATAGATATGGCACATGCCCGCACTTTGGTAACCATTGACGACCCAAGCATACAGCTCGAGATATACGAACTTATTTTGGAAGAAGGGCTGTCGGTCCGCAAAGTTGAAGAATATGTCCGTGCAATAAGCAACGGTGAAAATTTGCGCGACATCATAAAAGAAAAAGAAGCCATCAAGAATGCCAGAAAGAGCGGAACAAAAGCGGCTACCCCAGAAGAGTTTGAATTGATGAAAAGCCATTTATCCAAATTTTTTAAAACGAAAGTCCAATTAACCTACAATGAAAACGGCAAAGGGAAAATAAGCATACCTTTCAAGTCTGATGCTGAATTGGAACATATTATATCAGTTTTTGACCAACTGAAAAAATAAAAAAGGGTTTTGTCCGTATACATAATATAATGAGAATAATCTCTGTAATTTCATTAATTATATTATCAGTTTGTTGCCTCTCCAAAATGCAGGCACAAGATACCCTAAAAGTGAATACTCCTAAAAAAAGTGTTTATGGCAATGATTCGCTCAATTTTTTAATTGATCAAGACCCTGTTTCAGTCACAAAGGTGATAACAGATACAATTTCACCTGCATCAAAAAGCTTAGGAAAAGATTTTAACAAAGAAGCTTTTAAACCTAACCCGACAAAAGCAGTCATATATTCAGCTATTTTTCCCGGATTAGGGCAGATATATAACAAAAAATACTGGAAATTACCCATCGTGTACGGTGGTTTTCTGGGGCTTAGTTATGCAATATCTTGGAATGGACGTTACTACAACGACTACTCTGACGCCTATAAGGCGATTATGAGCGACGATCCCCGGAGTCCTGAAAACAGTGCAGTCTGGCTACCGTTTTTCGGTTCCAACGTAGACTTGTCGACCATAACAGATGCCGATATTGTGAGATATCAGACCTCTTTCAAGAATAAGAAAAATTATTATCGCCGCTATAGAGATTTAAGCATAATAGGAACAGTTGCTCTCTATGCTCTTTGTATGATTGATGCATATGTGGATGCGCAACTTTTCGATTTCGATATTTCGCCTGATCTATCTTTTCGAGTGATTCCTGCGGTAATAAGTACGGATCGATTGTCGAGCCAATCTTTGGGAGTTCAGCTTAGTCTGAATTTCTAATTTTTTTGTTTATTTTTGAAGAATCCTATAATACCAATGCACGTTGAAGACAGATTATGATAAAAAAACTAATTATATCAACATTTACATTGCTTACTTTTTGGGGAAGCTCTATAAATGCACAAAAAAACAATCCGTTACTCAAGGACACAATTAAAGACAGATCTATCGTAGTTCCTCCACAAATGGAAAGAAATTACGATGCTTTGTATGCAGAATGGAGCAAATATATCAGACCGTCATCAAAATGTGACAAAATGAGTGATGAAGACATCACATATCCCGATTCAGTATACATAAACAGGCTACATTCACTACCTTCAGAGATGGAATTGGTATACAACCAGATTGTACGTTCCTACATCGACATGTATTCCGGCCGCAGACGCAATCAGGTAGGATATATGCTGGCAGAAGGTGAATACTATTTCCCTATTTTTGAACACATGTTGGATAAATATGGATTACCTCTTGAGCTAAAATACTTGCCCGTAATAGAGTCTGCACTCAAACCGACTGCTGTTTCACCGATGGGAGCTACCGGGCTGTGGCAATTTATGCTAGGCACAGGCAAAATGTACGATCTGGAAATCAATAGTCTTGTCGACGAACGTCGCGATCCGCTAAAAGCCTCAGACGCAGCTGTCAGATATCTCAAAGATCTGTATAGCATCTACGGCGACTGGAATCTTGTTATCGCAGCATACAATTGCGGGCCGGGTAATGTGAACAAAGCCATAAGAAGAAGCAACGGGCAGACCGATTATTGGGCAATATACCCTTATCTGCCAAGAGAAACAAGAGGATATGTACCGGCTTTCATCGCAGCAACATACATTATGAGCTACTATAAAGAGCATAATATCTGCCCGATGGAATTCAGCTATCCGCCCTCAATGGATACGATTGCAGTAAATAAAACAATTCATTTTCAACAGATCTCCGATGTGTTGGGAATCTCGATGGAGGATATACGTTCCCTCAATCCGCAATACAAGAAAGATATTGTACCCGGTGACTACAAAGAATATATCATATCACTTCCATCTGTAAAAATTGCCGATTTCATTACCAAACAGGATTCAATTCTGGCATATCGCACCGAAGAATTACTTGCTCATAGGAAAACCGTAGATATGGATCTCCAGACGAGTACTTCAAATGTCGTATCCACAAGCAAGGTGATTCACAAGGTCAGAAAAGGAGAAAGCCTGAACACAATTGCCAAGAGATATGACGTCACAGCGAGTCAGATAAAAAAATGGAATAAACTCAGAACCAACAGACTCACAGCCGGAACCAGACTCACTATAAACAAACCTGTTTACGCTAAAGTATCCAACAAAAATAAAACAGAGCAATTGGCACAAAACTCAACTAAAAAGGAAAACTCAAAAGCGGACGAACCAACAGAGAGTGACAGTGAAGATGAAAATGTTGACATAGAATCTACATCCGAAAGCAGTAATGTAATAGCCGATTACCTGAAGAAACAAATAGAAGGCGTAACATTTGAAAACGACTCCACAAACGAAGTTGTTTCAAAAGTAAACCGTATCAACAGAGCTGATGTCACACAGTCTATTTACCATAAAGTAAGAATCGGTGAAACGCTCACACAAATAGCTAACAGATATGAGGTAACAAAAGCTGAAATCATGAAATGGAATAAGCTATCGTCTAATGCTATAAAAGTAGGGCAACGGCTTATCATTTATATTCCCGAAAAAAAGAATAATAGCACAACGAAAACAACCCTACCCAACAAGGTATCTGACAAAGCAGAATCTACCGTAACAAAAAAAGAAAAGACAGCTACAAAAAAGACGGAACCAGCAGCAAAAACGTTGAAAGAAAAACCGGTTGCAGCTTCCCCGACAAGTGGAAAAAAGGCAGAGTCAGCTAAAAAAGAAACAGCCAAGAAGGAGACAACTAAAAAGGAAGCCACACAAAAAGAAGCTGCAAAGAAAGGCAGCACAAAAAAAGAAACTGTAACTAAAAAAGAAAGTACGAAGAAAGCAGCCACATATACCGTAAGAAAAGGAGATAACCTCTACCGGATTGCCTCTGACTATAAAGGAGTGTCTGCAGACGATATCAAAAAGGCCAATGGTCTGACTTCCGAAAAATTAAGCATCGGACAAAAATTAGTGATACCGAAAGCAAAAGGAAAATAGTTTTGCTATTTTTGCTATCATAGACAACAATATATGAATCCAGAAGACAAAAATATAGAAGAGCAGAAGCTTGTTGAAAAAGAATTTAACGACCTGATCGCCGATTACCTCAACACAAATCACCGCAAGAAAGTAGATATCATCACCAAAGCTTTCCATTTTGCGAATGAAGCACACAAAGGTATTCGTCGCAAATCAGGTGAACCTTATATCCTGCATCCCATTGCTGTGGCGCGGGTTGTCTGTTCAGAGATCGGTATGGGTTCAACCTCCATCAGCGCAGCATTGTTGCACGACGTGGTCGAAGACACAGACTATACGGTCGAAGACATTAAAAATCATTTTGGAGAAAAAATAGCACACATTGTTGATGGGCTGACTAAAATATCGAGTGGGATGTTCGGCGAAAACGTATCTTCCCAGGCTGAAAATTTCAGAAAGTTACTGCTCACAATGTCAGAAGATATCCGTGTTATCCTCATCAAAATAGCAGACCGCCTGCATAATATGCGTACACTAGGGTCTATGGCTCCTGCAAAACAATATAAAATTGCAGGTGAAACGCTCTACATCTACGCACCACTAGCACATCGGCTGGGACTGTTTGCAATAAAAACCGAATTGGAAGATCTCAGCTTCAAATACGAAAATCCTGATGCCTATAACGACATTATCAAAAAACTAGCTGAATCTCATAAAAAAAGGCGAGACACATACTTTCACTTTGCGGAACCTGTAATTTTCAGACTCAATCAGTTAGGTTTCAAGTATGAAATCAAGGCGCGAGAAAAATCGGTTTATTCGATTTGGAACAAAATGCAGAAAAAATCTGTTCCTTTTGAAGAAATATACGACATATTTGCAGTGCGCATCATCTTCGACAGCGAACCTTATGTGGACGAAAAAAAACGATGTTGGGACATATATTCGGTCATAACAGACATCTACAGACTCAAACCCGATAGAATACGCGACTGGGTGAGTCGGCCAAAAGCTAATGGCTACCAGGCATTGCACCTCACAGTGATGGGACCCGACGGTGAATGGATAGAAATACAGATCAGAAGCCGCCGAATGGACGACGTTGCCGAAAAAGGTTTTGCAGCTCACTGGAAATACAAAGAAGGCAAAATAGAAGAAGATAACGAACTGGACAAATGGCTCAAAACTATCAAAGAAATTCTGGAAAACCCCAATCCAAATGCTATTGACTTTCTCGACACAATAAAACTCAACCTATTCGCACAGGAAATATTTGTTTTCACACCCAAGGGAGATTTAAAAACACTACCTCAGGGAGCCACCGCTCTCGATTTGGCATACGATCTGCACTCAAACATAGGTGATCATTGTATTGGAGCAAAAGTAAACCATAATCTGGTGCCTATGAGTCAAAAGCTGAATAGTGGTGATCAGGTTGAGATACTCACATCTAAAACACAACAACCTCAGGAAGACTGGTTGAACATAATAACAACAGCTAAGGCAAAGACCAAGCTGGAGAATGCCCTGCGCAAACAAAGAAAAGAGATAAGCAAGCAGGGTGAAGAAATTCTTGAAAAGGCTTTTGCCGCTGAAAATTTAGAATCTTCGGTTCCTATTATCGACAAAATGCTCGACAGATATAGTCTTGCAAAAAAAGATGACTTGTTCTATGCTATTGGAAAAGAAGATATCGTGCTGCCTCAAAGCATTGACAAATTTCTGAAAGAAGAGAAAATAAAAAGCAATGCCAGCAATCCCAACATTTTTGTCAAATACATGAAACAGGCATTCAATGTTGGGCGCAAAACGAACAATGTCAATGTTCCTCTAAAGCCCGAAACAGAGAATAAGGTTTTGATAGACAAAAAGAAAACCTATATTCTGGAAGAAGAGGGTTTCAACAAGAATTTTAAAGTGATGAGTTGTTGCAGTCCCATACCGGGCGACAAAGTGTTCGGCTTCATCAACGATCAGAACGAAGTGGAAATACATGCCATAAATTGTCCTACGGGAATGAAGCTGAAAGCAAGTTTTGGCGACAAAATCATTGATGTGCAATGGAGTCCAAAATCACAGTTCTCTTTTCTCACAACTATCGTGATCCGTGGCATAGACAGAATAGGTGTGCTTAATGACATCACCCGTACGATATCATCAGATGCGATGAACATAAAAGCACTGACAATAGAATCCAACGACGGAGTTTTTGAAGGAAGAATAAAACTATATGTCCATAATGTGAAAAATGTGCAGAAGTTATGTTCCCTGATCATGAAAATTGATGGCGTACAATCTGTAAACAGATTGACCTGATAGATGAAAAATATTTAGGAAAAATTGCACCAACCTTACTTATGTGCGCAGAGGAAAAGATTCCAATATTCCGATAGAAGAAATAAAACATATCTTCGAGAATATTGCTTCAAAGAATAAAAGTATGGCAGTATTTGCTGAATCTGCTCATGAATCTTATTTGTTAAAATATAGCGAAGAATGGAAAAACTCCGTACAAAAATTTCTCCAACCAAAGATTTAATCAACCAAAGCCCGTATTGAAGAGATAGATCCATTTAAAAAGTTATATCAAAGGGGATTAAACAATCGTGTTTGTACCGCAAAATAGAATTCATAAAAAATGAGACTTTCTTCTTTTAAGTAATTTTTGGTTCCTATTCTCACCTTCTCAGTAAAAAACATCGTATTTTTGTTTTAAAATATTATAAGTAAACCTTGATTATGAGTCTATCCAAATTATGGATTACGAAATCGTTTGGCAGAGTGGTGCTTATCCTTGCCAGTTCCTATCTGGTAATTTCATGCGCAAACATAGCTTCTCCATCAGGTGGTGCATACGATCTTGATCCTCCCAAACCAGTGCGAAGCACTCCCGGTTTTAATGCACGCAATGTCACCAAAGGTAAAGTGGAAATCTTTTTCGATGAATTGGTGCAGATAAAGAAACCCACTGAGAAGGTGATCATAACTCCTCCACAAATAAAGCCTCCTGTGATACAAGCCATAAGCAACAGAGTGATTGTGGATTTGAAAGATTCGCTCCGTCCCAACACAACATATACAATCGATTTCACGGATGGCATATCAGACTACAATGAAGACAACGCCCTCGAAAACTTTTCCATCTCATTCTCGACAGGCGAACAACTCGATTCGATGATAATTTCGGGAAAAGTGCTTGCTGCAGACAACCTTGAGCCTGTCACAGGCATCTATGTAGGGCTGCATGCTAACCTTGCCGATTCGGCTTTCACGAATGAACCATTCCTGAGAATATCCAGAACCAATGACAGAGGCAATTTCTCAATTAAGGGTGTTGCAAACGGGGAATATCATATCTATGCCCTCAACGATAAAAACGGTGATTACAAATACGATAATCCTACCGAAGCATTAGCTTTCTACAACGACAAAATCGTACCAAGCATGGAAGATGCAATGCGCACAGACACCATTTTCAATACGGACAAAACGGTAGACTCAGTGAAACAGATCCAATATACCCGGTTTCTACCGGATAATTTGCTGCTACGGTCTTTTGAATCAGATTTTAAACGACAATACCTTCAAAAACATGAACGCACAGCTGCCGACAAAATCACACTGCTATTCGGATCAAAAACACAAATGCCTAAATTTACACCTCTCAATTTTATTCCACCGGCTACCGGTTGGGCACTGACAGAAAAACGGGCAACTAACGATTCCATTGTCTATTGGATAACAGACCCTACGATTGCAGAGATGGACACCCTCACCTTTGAGATATCATATCTCAAAACAGACTCTCTGAATCAGGCACAAGAAACAACAGACACACTCAATTTCACAAACAGAAGTCGAAAGAATGTAAAGGAAGACAAAAAAAAGGATGAGAAAAACAAAGAAATAGTTTTTGTCCAGATCAAATCGAACCTTGCACAACCACTCGACATTTTTGCAAAGCCTTGGATAGAATTTGAAGAACCCATCAACGATTTCAAGGAAGATAAGATAAAACTCAGCGTGCTTGCAGACTCAACATATAAAGAACAAAAAACTGTGGTGAGCCGTGACTCTCTGAACCCTCGTAAATATTATATAGAAAATCCACTGCAAGCCGGATCTGAATATAAAATACAGATCGATTCATCGGCCGTTCATTCCTATTCGGGAAAATGGAACAACAAGCTGGAAAATAAATTCAAAGTAAGAAACCGTGACGAATATGGAAATCTGGCGCTCATAATTACCGGCCTGCACGATGGAGAGTATGCATTTGTCGAATTATTGGATCAATCGGATAAACCCTTTGCCAAATCTGAAGTCAAAAATAATGAGGCACTTTTTGCAGATCTTAATCCGGGGAAATATTATGCCCGAATAATATTGGATACAAACAACAACGGTATTTGGGATACAGGAGACTATGCAACATTGAGGCAACCCGAAGTTGTTCTATATTGTAACAAGTTGTTCGAAATAAAAGCAAATTGGGATCTTGAGGAAAATTGGGATATATATGCTCTTCCTCTTGACAAACAGAAGCAGTTGGAGATAACAAAAAATAAGCCGGAAGAGAAAGAAACCAAAAGGCAGCAATTCGAAAAACGTGACAACAAATCGAAGTCGAACCAGCAGCAAACGTCATCGATCGGTTCTACAAGTACGAGTTCAACAAGCACACGGATCATACAACAATAAAAGAAGAGAAGACTAACCCGAAAAAAGAGATATAATATGACACAGCCTATCAACCGATTCATTGCTCTGTTAAGTATAATCCTTCTCGCAGGAAGCACAATACAGGCACAATGCACCTACACGAACAATACATTTCAAGGCGGCGAAACCTTACAATACGACCTTTATTTTAAATATGGATTGGTATATACCAAGGCCGGAAGTGGATATCTGCAAACAACTGATTCAAAATACAGCGGAAAAGAAGCATACAAAATGGATTTGATAACTGCATCGTCCGGTGCTCTACGCAAATTGTTTGAACTGAACGATACCCTTTCCTGCTACATGAGCAAGCAATTGACACCTTTGGCATACTTCAAGAATGCGCACGAAGGCGGTGACTATACGAAAGAAAAACTATATTATTCTTATGCCAACAGCAAAGTGAATATTTCCACTACACGACACAAAAACGGTGACAAGAAATTCAGTGACAATCTGACGGTAGATCAATGCACCTACGATTTTTTGAGTGTCGTCTTTTTTGCTCGCGCACTCAACTATAGTGGAATGAAAGTCAATAGCCGTACACGTATCAGTTTCATTTCGGGACGAGATAGGCAAAATATGGACATTCTGTACGAAGGCACAGAAAACATAAAAGCAAACGATAGCAAAACATACAAATGCTATAAACTTTCACTGATCACATCGGACAATGCTTTCCAGAATCAAAAAGAAGCGATGAAAATCTATATCACAGCCGATGAAAATAAGGTTCCTGTAAGGATGGACACTAGTCTAAAGATAGGATCAATGCGCGTGATGCTGAGAAGCTCAAAGGGACTGAGAAACTGACACTAACAAATAAATTTATAACCTTTGGCTCTCCTTAATGGAGAGCCATTTCTTTATACAAGTGAAATTTATCAATCCAGAAAATCGACCGACAAGCGGCTCAAAAACGCAACTGTCTTGTGAATCTCTTTATACATCACGATGTCGTCTTGCACAAAAGAAACTTCTTTGCGATATTCTTTCAGCACTTTTTCCAAAATAGGAGATGATTTGGCCGGACGACGAAAGTCCATTCCTTGCGCGGCATTCATCAGTTCAACAGCAAATATATGGTTCAGATTGTCCATTATTTTATACAATTTGATAGCTGCATTCGCACCCATGCTCACATGGTCTTCTTGTCCGTTCGATGAAACAATAGAGTCACTTGAGGCTGCGTAGCAATACATCTTATTCTGGCTCACCATAGACGCAGAGGCATATTGTGGTATCATGAATCCGGAGTTCACACCGGGATTGGCAACCAGAAATTCAGGCAATCCACGCAATCCCATAATCAACTGAGCTACACGCCGTTCGGAGATATTACCCAATTCGGCAAGGGCAATAGCCAGATAATCATAAACTAAGGCTAGCGGCTGCCCATGAAAATTTCCGCCTGAAATAATTTTGTCTTCATCGGGAAATATTGTCGGATTGTCCGTCACGGAATTAATCTCTGTCATAAGAACCGAAGAAACATAACTGATCGCATCTTTGGTTGCGCCATGCACCTGAGGAATGCATCGGAATGAATACGGATCTTGAACATGCTCTTTTTCACGGGCAATGAGTTCACTTCCGTCCAATAACTTGCGAAAATTCGTCCCGGTTTCAATCTGCCCCCGATGCGGACGCATTTGCTGAATACAATCCAGAAAAGGATCGAGCAGTCCGTCAAAAGCTTCGAGTGAAATTGCTGCCACAACATCAGCTTTCAATGATATTTTGCGAGCTCTCAAGATAGCATAGACACCGTTTGCACTCATAAACTGAGTTCCATTGAGCAATGCTAATCCTTCCTTACTCATCAGGCGAATAGGTTTCCACCCAAATTCGTCCAATACGCTCATTGCTTCACGCTTTTTCCCATGATAGTAGACATCACCAACACCAATCAGCGGAAGGAAGAGATTGGCAAGAGGAGCCAAATCGCCCGATGCTCCGAGAGAACCTCTATCACAAACAATGGGTACAACATCATTGTTGAAAAAATCAAGAATGCGCTGAACGGTGACCACCTGCACACCGCTATATCCGAGCGATAGAGCATGTGCTTTGAGCAGCATCATCAGTTTAACAATCACCGGCGATATTTCTTCCCCAATACTGCATGCATGTGATTTCACCAGATTTTCCTGCAACTGGCTCAATTCATCAGGCGATATATTCTTGTTACACAACGATCCGAATCCTGTAGTTATGCCATACATCGGAGTTTTTTGTGACTGTATCTTCCGATCCAGATAGTCGCGGCATTTTTGAATGCGTTCTTTCACTTCGGCTGACAGCTCCAGCTTCATATTCTTATTGATGATTTCCTCAATGACTTCAAAGTTTAGTTCACCTGAACCTATATAATGGACATTTTTCATATATATTTCTTCACATAATTGATTAATTCATCTTCTTTTTCAATTGCTTTTTTTTCCAAGTCGTCCACTTCATGGGTCAATCGAATGACATATTCTTCATCTTTGATCGATGAAAGATTGATCCGCACATTCAGAATTGCACTCAGCACAGCCGTGCGGGCAGTCATCATGCTCACACAAGCATCAGTGATTGCATTCTGATTGCCGTTTTCGGCAACCATAGTGATTATGTCCATCATAGCAAAAGCTTTACGTGCTACATCCAACGGAATTTCGGCGGCAATTTTCGTTGCCGACTGAATTTGTTTGCTGCGTTCTTGTTTTTGCTCATCTGTTTCTTTTGGCAATTTGAATGCCTCAAAAACATGGTTATAGGCATCAGAATCAGCATCAATATCATTTACAAATCCCTGCTGATAGGCAGCCGCCAATCCGGCAATCTGTTTCATCAGATCTTCTTTGTCTTCATATTTTTTACGTCCGATTGTCAAATTGGCCACCATTTCGGCCAATGCTGCGGCAATAGCGGCATTCAGCGCGGCAACACTGCCACCACCGGGAACTGGATCGCTCCCCGATGTTTTGCCAAGAAAATCTTTTACAGATAAGTCTACCAACATTTTTTTTATCTTTTAGTTTATTACTTTTCCTTTTTTTACTACTGTTTCTACAATATTCATCCCGATGTGGTAAGGCAAGAATTTGTAAGACGGAAATTCCAATATCACCAAATCGCCCTGTTTGCCAACGTCAATACTCCCTATTTTGTCTGCTCTTCCAACAGCCGCAGCACCATTTATGGTGAGTGCGGTAACGGCTTCTTCAGGAGAAAGCTTCATGTAGATACACGCCAATGCAAATGTCAGAGGAATGGAACAGGTAAAACTGCTTCCCGGATTGAGATCCGTAGCCAATGCAACCGCACAGCCTGCATCAATCATCTCACGTCCGCGTGCATAATGTTCCCTCAACGAAAAGGCAGTGCATGGAAGCAAGGTGGCCACCACTCCGCACAATGCCATATCTGCAACACCTTTGTCCGATGCTTGCAACAGATGGTCGGCAGATGTTGCTCCCAATTCGGCTGCAAGTTCTGCTCCTCCTATACAGACGATTTCATCGGCATGCAACTTCAACTTAAAACCCAAATCTCTCGCCGCATTCAGATAACGTCGCGATTGCTCGATATTGAACACATTTTTTTCACAAAATATATCACAAAATTCAGCCAAATTTTCGTTTTTTACTTCGGGCATTATCTCCCGAATCACATAGTCGATAAAATCATCTTCCCTACCTTTATATTCTTTGGGTGTGGCATGCGCACCCATGAAGGTAGAAACCACATCGACAGAATGCTCTTCGTTCAGGGCTTTCATCACCTGAAGCTGTTTCAGTTCTGTCTCCTTGTTCATGCCATAACCGCTTTTACCCTCTACGGTGGTCACTCCGAAAGCCAGCATTTTGTCCAAACGGCATCTACCAGCTTCTTTCAATTCGTCGAACGAAGCATCACGGGTAGCCGTCATTGTGTTGTGAATGCCTCCGCCTCGCTCCATAATCGACATATAGGAATCGCCTCGCATCCGCCACGAAAACTCTTCTTCCCGATAACCTCCAAAAATAAAATGTGTGTGTGAATCGACAAATCCGGGCAATACAGCTTTCCCTGTGGCATCAATTATTTGATAAGCGGAGAGATCCGTTGCAGGAGGTATTTCTTTTCCCACATATGAGATAACACCATCGGTGACAATCACACATCCGTTTTCCAAAACGGAAAGCTCTGACATTTCTTTACCCTTTTTAGCCGTATATCCGCTACAAGTGACAATCTGTGAAGCATTTTTTACGATAATGTTTCCCGCTTCCATAGGCTTATTCCATAAGATTTGTTTCCAGAATCTGCTTCGTTGAAAAGCTTTCCAAACCCAGATAATATTCGGCAGTGTCTATTAAGGCGTTCATCGGCACAAGTCCTATTATTTCACTTCCGGCAATGGTCACACCATAGCGATTAGCTTCTATTCTCGTCAGTTCAAAAGCACGGTAGATTGCCGTTTTTGTATAATCGGTCAGATTCATCGACACCTGCACAATACCTCTGTCAGCCAATTCAACACCCATAGCTTTGCAAAAACGGAGACCTCCACCTATGTGGCGAATCTTTTTCGCTATGCTGTCGGCAATATCCAAACGGTTGGTGTTCAGGTTAATATTATAGGCTACAAGGGGCATCCGTGCTCCTATCACAACACCTCCGGCAGTGGAATGCGGTTCGGCAGGTCCGAAATCGGCATACCATTCCGGCTGTTTCATCTTGTCTTTCAATCCTTCAAATTCTCCTTTACGAATGGTTGCAAGATTTTCTCGATGAGAAGCCGATGCTGCTTTTTCGTATAAGAATACGGGAATATTATATTCATTAGCTACTTCTTTGGCCACTTCCTTAGACAAGGCTACAGCCTCTTCCATTGTCACATTGCGGATAGGAATGAAGGGAACCACGTCTGTTGCTCCCATTCGAGGATGCTGACCTTCGTGTTTTGTCAGGTCTATAAGCTGAGTTGCTGTTCCAATTGCCTCTATCACGGCTTTTTTCAAAGCTTCAGGCTCACCGACAACCGTAACCACCATTCTGTTATGATCTCTGTCTGCACTGTAATCGAGCAGTTTCACTCCAACTTTGGCACGGAATGAGTCCATTATTTTTTCTATTTTCTCCAAATCGCGCCCTTCACTGAAGTTCGGCACACACTCTATGATCCTGTTCATACTATTTATTTTGCTTTATTTTTACATATATCTTTAATATAATTTTCATCGGTCAGATATGGTAAAGTTATGTGATAACCATCTTCGTGCGATCGATTGAAAGAACGGCAAGTTTCGAGAGCATGATCGTTGCGCACCCACGAACGGCGGGCAACTCCACCCATCACATCCCAAAGCATTGCCGAACGGATGATCTCGTCCACCCTTTCACTTCCATCGCAGACCAAACCGAATCCGCCATTGATGGCTTTTCCGATTCCCACACCTCCACCATTATGAAGAGCCACAAGACTCATGCCCCGGGCAGCATTGCCTGCAAAGCTCTGAACAGCCATATCTGCCATAACATTGCTTCCGTCTTTGATGTTAGATGTTTCGCGAAAAGGGGAATCTGTACCGCTCACATCGTGATGATCCCGTCCAAGCATGATGACTCCGACTTCTCCATCGCGCACCAGTTTATTGAAGCGCAGGGCAATATTCATCCGCCCAATTGCATCCTGATAGAGTATGCGAGCCTGTGTGCCCACAACCAAGCTGTTTTTTTCCGCATCGCGTATCCATATATAGTTATCTTTATCTTGTCCACGACGGTTAGGATCTATACATTCCATCGCAGCCCGATCTGTCCTGATCAGGTCTTCGTGCTTACCGCTGAGACAGACCCAACGAAAAGGTCCATAACCATAATCGAACAACTCCGGACCCATAATATCCTCTACATACGAAGGCCAGATGAAGCCATCTTTTTCGTCCACTCCATTTTTGGAAATCTCTGTCACCCCTGCATCATATATAGCTTTCAGGAACGAATTTCCATAATCGAAAAAATATGTGCCTTGGCCAACCAGTTTTTTTATCACCGCAAAGTGACGTTTCAGCGAATCGTCCACTAGTTTGCAGAATGTTTCCCGATCCTGTGCCAATAAGCGGGTACGTTCTTCAAAAGAAATTCCGACGGGACAATATCCACCCTCATAAACAGCATGGCAAGAAGTCTGGTCAGACAATAATCCGATATGGATCTGATACTTTTCAGCATATTCTAACAGATCTATAATATTGCCAAGATAAGCTATGGAGCAAGCTTTTTTCTCTTTCATGGCAACTGCTGCCAAACGAAAAGCTTCCGCTAAGTCGGATGTGATATATTGTACCCAGCCCTGATTGTGACGGGTGATGATCCTCGATTCATCCACTTCTGCTATGATGGATACAGCTCCGGCAATCTCGGCTGCTTTTGGTTGGGCTCCACTCATTCCTCCCAAACCGGAAGATACGAACAAATGTCCTCGCAAATCTCCATCTTCCGGAATGCCCAACTTCATGCGCCCGGCATTGAGCAACGTATTAAATGTGCCATGCACAATACCCTGAGGACCTATATACATCCAGCCTCCGGCAGTCATTTGACCATAATTGGCCACACCCATCTGCGCTGCGATCTCCCAATCTTTCTGATTATCAAACATTCCCACCATCATCGAATTGGTTATGATGACCCTCGGAGCATCAGGTTTAGATTTGAACAGACCAAGCGGATGCCCCGATTCCAATACCAGAGTTTGCTCATTGGTCATGATCTGCAAATATTTTTTGACAAGGCGATATTGCATCCAATTCTGGAATACTTGTCCGGTTTCGCCATATGTGACCAATTCATAAGGATAGAGGGCAATATCAAAACACAGATTATTGTCTATCATCACCTGAAAGGCCTTTCCCTCTATGCAATTACCTTTATATTCATCAATCGGCTTTGCTTTCAGATCTCCTTGTGGGCGAAAGCGATAACCATAGATGCGCCCTCTTGTCAGTAATTCGTCCAAAAATTCAGGAGCTAAGGTTTCGTGCAGTTCTTTCGGAATATAACGCAAAGCATTTTTCAAGGCAGTTTCCGTTTGTTCGGGAGAAAGTTTATATCCGCGATTCGGTGCGCGCCGAATGTCGTCTACAAACGATGGAAAATCCGGCAAAATATTATCGAGTCTGATGTCCATAATTAATAAAAATTGTTCCTTCTTAGTTCATTCTCCGAAGATAAGGTTTATAATTCATGGGCGAAAAGGGTATTTGATAAAATTTTACAAAAAACTAACACAACAAACGATAGAAACTGGATTATTCCAAAAATACCTCAGTCTCATTCTTTTAATTTTTTTGCTAAATGATAAAAAGTTTCAGCAAAAACGTTGTTATTATAAATAAAATGATATATTTGCAATTCATACAGAAGCAAAAAGATTGTTTTTTAGGTTAACACATACCATATTTATGGTATATTAAACACATTTACAACAACATGTTTTTGCAAATTTTACAATACTTGTTTAATTTAATATTTATTTATGCTTATGAAAAAAAGATTACACTTACTCGCATTTTCAGTCGTTTTGTCATTGACGGCTATTTCTCAAAATCTTCCGGCATTTTCATCCAAAACAGATGTACCAATTAGTGTCGGACAAAAAAGACTCGCTAATAATCAAGCTTCACAAAAGCTTGAAGCTGCAACATTAGTTGCATCCGGAGGTGTTGTATCGACTAGAACTGCGGCAGCAGCTACAATTCCTTATACTTACGGCTTTGACAATTCTGCACTAACATCGACTTCAGGCGCAGATGGTTGGCTTATTACCGATGCCGCCGCACAAATGAAAGGAGGAGCAGCAATAACTGGTTTATCAGCTCTGTCTGGAAGTACTTATCTGACATCTAATTATGATTCAAATGCAGCACGTAATGCATGGGCTTTTTCTCCCGATTTTACGTTAACAGCGGGAACAACGTACTATGTATCGATATATGCCTATGTTCCCGGATATCTAAGTGATAAGGATGAGTTTAAACTAACTGTAGGAAGTGATCAAACTTCTGCAAGCCAGACAACTATCCTAATTGACAAGACGGGAGCCAATGCAGAAGTTATAAGTTCATGGAAAAAATTTGAAGTAACATTCACACCTAGCATAGACGGAATATACTATTTTGCTATCGCACACTGCACATCTATCAAAGATATCAATATGGTTGCCTTTGAAGATTTTCGTGTAGGAACAACAGTAGCACCACCTACAGCTAACATCTATTATAAAGGAGGATTACAGGATGCCAATAGTGAAAGTGTTATATTAATATCACCAGAAGAAGCGATTACATTTACCGGAAACATGCAAGATGCCGATTCTTTCTCGTGGGCTTTTGAAAATGCCAACACAACATCGTCTACCCAAAATCCGGTATCTGTATCTTATCTGGCGGAAGACACCACCACCACCACCCTATCCGCAACCAATGCTGGTGGAACCACTGCAGTAACTGCTGGTTTTAATATACAATACCCTGTGGCTGGATTGAGTGCATATGTGTACAATTTTAAACCTTTCGATGGACTATCTGTATATAGAATTTCTTCCAATGCATATGACTATATGGTGGGACCCAATTCATTTTATACAAAATTTGCCGAAAAATATGAGGTTCCAGCAAATACCATTATAGAAGTAACAAGAGTTATCCTTCCTCTCTATCGATATAGATTGAGTACCACTGATAGGGCAAAAAATCTAACCGTGTCCATTTACGATGTTGATGTTAACGGTCTGCCGGGTACTCTGATCGGAAGTGTTTCATCTCCATATTCAACCGTTTTTGGGACTACAAACATCACCACAGGCAGTAGTTTAACAAGTAAATCGATTGCCTTTACATCTGCAGTAAGTGTAACAGGTAGTTTCTTCATTGTCGTCGATTTCGGAAGCATCACTGTGTCAACTACAAATTATTTAGCTCTCGCGTCAACATCCGAACGCACGGCATACGCTGACAATACTTTTTATACATATAGTAGTAGTACGTGGGAAGGAGGGCCTGATGATAACTATGGAGTAGCCTCCTATATTATTCCCTACATCACATATACAAAAACAACAACTTCTATAAACGGATCAAAAGCTGATAAATCTGCAACACAAGCATATTATGCGGATGGTAAGTTGAATATCACGAATGCAAATGCCGGAAACGCGGTTTACGTGTACAATCTTTCGGGAAGTTTAGTTTATTCGAACATTCTCACCGACAGCAATACCGCCTTGAATATTCCTCTTGCAAAAGGAGTCTATTTGGTAAAAGCAGCAGGTAAAGCAAGCAAAATTATCGTGAATTAATACTTTTCCTATCGTTCATATGAAGAGACAGTTTCTATAATGAAACTGTCTCTTTTATTTTTAATACCTTATATCTGAATATAATGAAAACATTTTGTCTGTTTTTTTGTTTAGTTAATATGAACAAAGAGTTAAAAAACTGTATTTTTTTCTAAAAAAAACAGGAACTAGATAGGTAGAATATGTTAAAACCCAAGAAGTAATTACAAATTCTCATTATTAAAAAATATCTTTGTCGAAGAAAAGTAATAATATTCTCCTCTTTTGAGAAACAATTTGGCTTCTTAGCAAAGGATAATCACCAGATTAACGACTTTATAAAAACAAGATGAACTTGAAATTAAAACTACTTTTAATATCATTGACCGCAATTTTTCTACAAATGAATGCGCAATCAACCTTCTACAACAAAGGTGCATTGTCTATCATTGCTTCCGATACAGCGCATGTCACATTATATATTCCCGGAAACTTTAAGGTTGGGTCAGATTCTGCTAACAATGTCATAACAAGTAACATCTCGATGAAAAATGCTAGAGTAGTGATCACCGGCGATTTCATAAACGATGTTACCTCAGGCACAGTATTCAATTCCTCATATGCTCTGAATGGAGGTTGGGTGGAACTCAGATCAAATGCATCTCAAAAAATATATACCGACACGATCACTAGTTCAGCTTTACGCTACAAGCGCGGATCATATATTGACTTTCCGAATCTCAAAATCAATAATAGCAATCATGTGACCATTGATTCAAAAATGGGAGTTCAGGTCAATAATCTCCAATTGAACAAAGGTTGGTTGATTCTGGATTCGAGAAGAGTTGTTGACAGCGATTTTTCAGGAGCCATAACCAGCGATTTAAAAAACAACAGATCGGTTTTGGCACATTTGTTGGTCAACGGCAACATCGATTATCGTGCATGGAGCAGCCCAAACATAAACGAAAGAGGATTCGTGGAGGTGAACATCGCACTGGATGAATATAAAAATAGGGTCTTTGGAGACACCACAAGCATCATAGCTTTGGGCACACCTTTCAAAAATCTAAAAGCGGACTATTTCATGTGGAATCATCTGCTGACACCAACAAATGCAAGTTTCATCGGTCCCAGCGGAACTTCAAACGGAGATCCGAGAACAAACCTCATACCGGGTGTCGGTTATGCAGTCGGGATTGACGTAAGAGGATCAAATGCCAGCTATTACACATCTGATCTGGATCCTCAATGGGTTGGTATTGATTTCTCGAAGAGAGCAAAAGATCATTACTATTTCAATAGATTCAGGTTTGCAAACGATCCTGACAGATCAGCGAACAATATTTACAAAACCGTTGATTATCTTGTCGATTCAGCCTATCAATATGAAAAACTTGTGGATACGGATGTAACCGTAAACCTTGTTCCCGGATTCAACTATCTTGCCAATCCTTTCACCGCTCCGTTAAACCTCGAAGAACTTCTGGGCAACAACGAGGCGTCCGATTGGGGCATTGTTGCTGACGGACAAGATGCAACAGACAGAGATATCGTGAACAGAGTATGGATATTGAAAGGCGATGCTCTGGCATATGCACCACAAAGCAGCAGACCACGCTATTTTGAAGTTGTTTACAATTACTACCTCGCAAAGAAAGTAGGAGGAACTTACACGAACGAATATGGCGACGGCGACGACGGCTTGACGATATCTCCTTTACAGATGTTTGTTATCAATGCAAAGAAAAATGCGACGATAACCCTACCTCGCAGCAAACGCTCGATGAGTGCAGTGAAATTCATCCGTTCCGGTAGCAAATATAAGAGACAAGATGATTTCATCATTGAAGTGATAGATAATAACACGGCAAAGTCTGACCGGGCGAGCATTGTTCTCAGACCGGCACAAGAGTTAGCTAGCAACAAAGAATATAGCAATGTAGCCAGATTGACTACCAGTTCATCTTCGGGAGATAATACAAAATCCGTACAAGCTGCGGCTGTTGAAGGGCTTGTAACACCTAATATATTCAGTCAGATCTATACCATAGACGATGCAACGAACAAAGCCTTGACTGTTAAGTTTCTGGCATCGGACACAACAACATCTACGCCTCTCTATCTCACTCCGGCAACAACTCCGCAAGATATCACTCTGCGAGGGCTCAGGTTGGATACAAAATATAAAGTCAACAGCATTTCCTTAGAAGATAGATTAGAAAATACAACGGTTGAACTCACCAATGAAACTCTGTATAACACTGTTTCGAATCCCGATGATGCTATTGACCGGTTTGTCCTTCACTTTCAAATTGGAAATAACTCTTCGATTGAAGACAATCAATCAAACTCTCATTTGTATGCAATTTACAAAGCAGGCATACTCACTGTTGCAGATTTTGATACAAAAGATTATGGCAATGATATATATGTATATAATATTCAGGGACATTTGGTTCTGAAACATCTTATTGATAATACAAAGATGGAGATTCCTTACCTCTTAAATTCCGGAGCATATATAATTAAAACAACCGGAACCCATCCTCAAATTATTAAATTACTTGTTAAATGAAAAATAATATCCTTATCATAGCAATTCTGTTATTCACTGTTATAGGATTAAGTTTCTCCAACTCTGGAAATCTGTCCGCACAAGGAGCCAGACTACCAAGCAGTGAAACGTTGAAAGCACCTGGAAATTCAGATATGCTTAACGCCGGACCTCCTTCAGATCAATTTTATTCTGCAAGTGTATCTCCTGCCGCGTTGGCCGGAGACAATGACGATGATCTGAATCCGGGGGGGTCTGAAGGTGGAGATGGCCCTTTTGTAGGAGGCATACCTGTTGGGGATGGTGTTCTGCCCCTAACCCTGATTGCTTTGGCCTACCTGCTTTTTGTTGCAGGAAAAAAATTACAGAAAAGGAGTCAGAATTAAAAATAATCTATTTAACACACGATAAAAGCCATTTTTTAATTCCTATTTAAAATAAAAAAATGATTAAGAAAAATATTTTAAGCCTAATTCTTTTATTCGTCACTGTCAGTATTACTTATGCACAAGTAGGTATTAATACTGAAAATCCGAATAAATTGACAGAGTTGGATATACGTAACATTATCAATGGCAACGACACTGTTCCCAAAGGTATAATGGTACCAAGAATGACCGAAACCCAGAGAGACCAAATCAACGTAACAGAAAACATGACACTGGCGAACGGACTTTTCATTTACAACACCGATGAAGACTGCTTTAATTATTATTCGAGAACAGAGGGTGAATGGAAAAGCCTTTGCGGATCAATCGGAAAATCAATTTTTGAAATTCCAAACTGTTCTGCTATTTCAGTTAAAGGTAAATACGCATCTGCTGTTGCACTTGACGGATCTAATTATTTAGCAATACCTGTGCATGTGACAAAAGTAGGGAAATACACAATTTCTGCACAAACAGCAAATAGCAATGGTTATTACTTTTACGCAACAGGAGAATTCCTATCTACAGGCAATCTTGTTATAAATGTGCCGGGCGTGGGCACTCCCACTAACTTCACTCCTTCTGGTGGAAACGGGGATCAATTACTTGTTTCAATAAATGGAGTGGAGGCTTGTAATAATATATATATAAAAGTAATAGATTCATCAATACAGCCTGAATATTCACTAAACTGTAACACGGTGAGTGTTAATGGTACTTATATTGCCGGCACAAACCTAACGGGAACCAATACAATAACGCTGTCAATGACTGCTAATTCAACCGCAGCAGGAGCAGTTTATGAAATATCAACAGACAAAATCAACGGTATTTCTTTTTACGGAAGTGGTACTTTAGTTGCTGGCACTAATAATATCACATTATATGGCAGTGGAAAACCTGTGACTAACGGAACATACACCTTCCAACTCTCCACCAATAGCACAATCAGCGGAGGAACATCGTGTGCCGTAAACATAAAAGTCGCTTCACGAAATATAAGAATAATGGCTCTAACAGATAATACAGGAACTGCTTATTATAATATTGCTTCAAGCTCCTCGTTACTGAACCAAGCTCTTAGAAATCCGGCTTACTTTGACTCAAGCCAAACAACAACGATTCCGGTAGCAGGTTTTACATTCTCTCAAGCAGCATCAAACCCAGGAAATGCTATTACGGCTAACAATCCCGATATTATATTTTTGCAATACAATTATACGCCTTCTAGCACTGCGGATCAACAAGCTCTTGCCAACTTTGTAAACAACGGTGGAATTCTGATCTATGGACAAGATGGAGACGGAGCCACTGCAAGTAGAAATCTAGCAGCACAAGCATTATGCAGATTGATATTCAATAGCACAACGATGACCGTGACTGGTAGCAACAGCACAGACAACCAGCAAATACAAAACACAGGAACATGGGTTACAAACGGTCCTTTTATGGATCTATCCGGAAAATATATGGGACGTGATGCCGGAAATAATTTTGATTTTAATATTGACGGTTTTCCTTACGAATCAGCTACAGTCATTGCTTTTGGATCGTCCAGCAACAACTCTATACGTGCATTTATGCATAATACCAAAGGGTTTATATTTTTCGGAGATGGTGCATCTTTTGCATCCAACACAGGTACTGATTCCAACAATTGGCCGGCTAAATTCAAAATAACCAATTCCGAGGCATATGCTATACCAAATATGTATTCGAGCGTTGTAACGTACAATTCGCATCTTTTTCTGAATATAATGGCTTGGGCTATTAATTATACACAAAAAAACAGACCATAATATTAAGGAATAAATATTAATCTGTGTTTTATAAATCCTAATCTAAAATTGAGAATATGATTAAAAAAAATATTTTAAGCCTAATTCTTTTATTCGTCACTGTCAGTATTACTTATGCACAAGTAGGTATTAATACTGAAAATCCGAATAAATTGACAGAGTTGGATATCCGTAACATTATCAATGGTAACGACACTGTTCCCAAAGGTATAATGATACCAAGAATGACCGAGGCTCAAAGAAATGAAATCAATGTAACAGAAGATATGACTCTGGCAAACGGGCTTTTTATCTATAACACAGACGAAGATTGTTTCAACTACTATTCAAAAACAGATAAAGAATGGAAGAGCCTATGTGGAAAATTGGGAAAAGCAGAATTTACAATACCTGATTGTAGTAGTATCATAATCGGAGGAAAAGGCACATATTTCAGCAATAAAGCTCTGGATGCATCTCACTATTTGCAAATCAAGGTAAATGTTACCAAACCAGGAAGTTATAACATTACAGCTATACCAGAAAGTCCAGGCAATGGTTATTATTTCACGATCAATGGAGAGTTTCTAGCGACAGGTAGCTACACCATAATCGTTCCCGGAGCAGGAACGCCGCAAACTCCATCTGCCAATCAAAGTGATCTGACATCGGGCGATAAGATTGCGATCACGCTTAATGGTACAGCTTCCGGCTGCGAAAATGTACGTATACACATCATTGACTCTACAATTAATCCTGTGTTCACTATGAATTGCGGTTCGGGAAAAGCTTCAGGAACTTATAAGATTGGAACTGTTCTGGACGCAAGCAATTATATCACAATGACTATTGTCGGAGATGTAACAGGCGGAACAGGTGCAAAAGCCGTTCTAAAAACCAATACCGTAGAAGGAATGTACTTCGTGAGCAATCCTATTAACATTATTGGAGGCGTACAAGTTATCACTCTCTATGGTGTTGGCACACCAACATCAGCAGGTTCAAAAACATTTACAATATCATCAAACAGCACAACCAGCACCTCGACTTGTAATGTAACTCTCAATGTTGTGATGAAGAAAAAACGCATATTAGCAATAGGGACGAGCAGTGCCTATGGATATAATATTGCATACAGTGGCACAGCCGGTGGTGGTTATGATATGATGCACGATGCGCGCAATTTTGGAACATTGTCAACCAGTGTGCTCCAAATAGAAAATCTTGAAATTATAGACTACGGTTCAACCAGTATCACCCCTTCAACTCTTAACCCCTATTTATCGGGAACAACAAAAGTCGATATGGTAGTGATTGCATATAATTCAGGATGGACAGCAGCTAACAGTAGTGCTGTGGCACAAGCTTTGGGTAATTATGTGAAAAACGGTAATCCATTGTTCCTCATGGCAGACAATAATGGTGATGGCCAGACAGCTAGTACAAGTTGGACAGCCCTGATGAGACAAATATTTGATGGTTCCACAACAACGGTTACGGTTCAGAATCAAACCCCATTGGCTACGGGATATGTCTACCGATTTTCAAGCGTTAATCATCCTATTTTAAATGGGCTTTTTGGAGATATTAGAGGTCAATATTGGGGAGAAGACGCCTCATACGGTCAGATTGTGTTGAATCTGCCGATGGACGAAATCATTCAATTCTCAGGAGCGATTGATGTTTCCACACCAAACTACACACCAAGCACCGCACAGGCAAATGGTGTGACCAGCTTTGTTCACCGGAGATATCCTTTCATATATGTTGGAGACGGAGGTTTCGGATCGCACGATACGGGAACTGCTCCTACAATCTGTCCCTTCAAATTGGATTCATCAAACTATCCTGCACCAAAATACGATTATGGACGAGGCACAAATAAATTTGCAGTATCAAATTCAACCTTCATCGCCAATGCAATTGCTTGGGGCTTAAGAATCGTTGAGGGCATAGAACATCAGTAAAATCTAGAAAAAACGATAGAAAAAAGGGGATAGATCGAATTAATTGATCTATCCCCTTTTTATCCTAGTATATATAACTCTATTCAACCAAATTGTCTAACGTCTACCACTATTTCCTCCATTTCCAGACTGCGAACTTTGTTTTCCACTTTGGCTACTTCCATTATTACCTCTATTACCGGCATTGTTCTGTGAAGATTGTCCTTTACTTTCACCTTGCTTAGCAGAAGTATTGTTCTTGTTGTTCTTATTACTTTCGTTTGTATTCACCCAAACATTTGTATTACCTTTACTTGTGCTATACTTGCTATCATTGCTGTTACGGATCGTTGTTTGAGTTTTATCACCCTTATAGGACGAATAGATCTTATTGTGATTTTTATTTTGATTACATGGCTGAGAATCATTCACAACTACTTTGTAAAGTGAATACAAATCATATTTTCTGTATTTATCGGGCAAATATTTATTTGAAATCCAGTTGCTTCCAGACAAATAATAGAACAACGCATTATTCACATCAAAGTAGATATTCAGATCGGGAAAATAATAGTAGCCGGCATAGTCATAACCGGTTGGTCCCCATGCAGGTTGTTGTGAAATATTTACAGTGATATTTACATTCTGTGCCGACATTGTGCCATACAATCCACCGGAAAGTATCAGGCAAAAAATAATTATACACTTTTTCATAATCTTGCTTCTTTAAAGTTTCTGATTCAAAGTTATCAGGACGAAATTGCACCTGCAACAATAATCGACAGAACGGAAACTTTGATCGATATAAATGCTCTATCGGGCAACCGGATGTTAAAAATTCTGTGTCATGCAAAACACTCAGCATAAAATAAGCCGTAGCTCCAGAGAATCAAGAGTTACGGCTTATGTGCCCTTTAACGAGAAAACAACCAGGAGCGTCTATTCAAAGCTTTTGATCGCTTTTCCGATAATTTCTACACATTCCCTGATCTGCTCTTCAGTGATGACCAAAGGGGGTGCAAAACGAATAATATTTGTATGTGTTGGCTTGGCCAGAAGACCTCCTTCTGCAAGTTTTAAGCAAATGTCCCAAGCCAAATCTTTGTATCCTTCATTATTGATGATCAAGGCATTCAGTAAACCTTTTCCGCGCACAAAAGATGCAATCTGGGAATGATCGCAGATATTTTTCATCTCGTCCCTAAACAGATTGCCCAGAGCGAAGGCTTTTTCGGCCAGTTGTTCATCTCTGATCACCCCAAGTGCCGAAATGGCAACGGCCGCAGCAATCGGATTTCCTCCAAATGTGGAACCATGCTGCCCGGGATGGATCACTTCCATTATTTCATCTCTCGACAACACAGCCGAAACGGGGTATACACCACCAGAAAGTGCTTTACCCAAAATAAGGATATCCGGATGAACGTGTTCATAATCGCAGGCCAAAAGTTTTCCGGTGCGGGCAATTCCTGTTTGCACCTCATCTGCAATGAAAAGGACATTATATTCTTGGCAAAGGTCATAGCATTTTTTCAAATAGCCATCGGCAGGAACGTATGCACCGGCTTCGCCCTGAATCGGTTCGACCAAGAAACCTGCTATATTTGGATTTTCTTTCAATACTTTTTCGAACGCTTCCGAATCATTGTAAGGAATCACGATGAATCCGGGCGTAAAAGGTCCGTAATTGCCGTAGGCATCGGGGTCTATCGAAAAAGAAACGATAGTTGTGGTGCGTCCGTGAAAGTTGTTTTCACAGACAACTATCTGAGCCTTATCCTTAGGTAGTCCTTTTTTTTCGTACGACCATTTTCGACACAGTTTCAGGGCTGTTTCTACTGCTTCGGCTCCAGTGTTCATTGGTAATACCTTATCGTAGCCGAAATATTCAGTCACAAATTTTTCGTATTGCCCCAAACAATTATTATAAAAAGCACGCGATGTAAGCGTCAATTTTTTTGTCTGGTCGATCATCGTATCCACAATCTTAGGATGACAATGCCCTTGGTTTACGGCAGAATATGCAGACAAAAAATCATAATATCTTTTGCCATCCACATCCCACACAAAAACGCCCTGACCTCTGTCGAGCACCACCGGAAGGGGATGATAATTGTGTGCACCATATTTTTCTTCCAACTCCATCAATTGTGAAGCCGATAGGTTTGATTCCATCATATTGTTTTTTCTTGATTAGTTATATTTTAATTTCTGGGAAGAAACACCTCAGCCATCATACACCGAGCGCTTCCACCGCCATATTTCTCTATTGTCGGTAGAGCAATATGTATTATTTCATCGTGTGCCGTCAAGCGTTCGATCTGACCGCTATCCAATGAATCGTATGCAGACTGTGACATCACCAGAAAAGATTTGCCCTCTGCGTTGAGCACTTGCAACATATTTCCGGCAAAATGGTGCATTTGCATTTCAGATATCTCTATGACTTCTTTTTTTGCCGAGGCCAAAGCATCAGTCACGGTTTTCCTTTCGTTCAAATCGTCGATTGAATCAAGACAAATCACAGCATATCGATCCGCAATGCACATCATCACATTGGTGTGATAGATAGGAAGCCGCTGCCCATTCACCGTTTGATTGGCATGAAACGAAACAGCCTTGTATCCGAAATCGGTACAAAACCGTGAAAACAAATCCGCATCCGTTCTCTCCGACAAAGCAGCATAAGCAATCTTATATTCACGATCGAAAACCATGCTACCTGTCCCTTCCAAAAATTTATTGTCATTTTCCGATGCCGAATAATCGTGTATGTCGTATATCCGGAAGCCATCTTTCACCATCTGGTGCAGGATATCACTACGCCTCTCGTTGCGCCTGTTTTCGGCACACATCGGATAGATGCCGATGTATCCGTTTTCATGGAAAGAGATCCAATTGTTCGGAAAAATGGAATCGGGTGTATGCGGTTCTGCGGTGTCAGGAACAATGATCAGATTAATCCCTTTTGACCGTAATTTCAGTGCCATCGCATTAAATTCAGCAAGAGCAGATGCCTGTATCGCAGGAGCATCTACAGAACCGTCTTTTTTCTGAAAATAGTTGTTTGTTGCCGTTTGTTCGTTGAATCCGAAAGACACGGGCTCAATCATCATAATTGTATCGGTTGCTTGTTTCGACATAATCTATAAACAAATTATTTAAGGTTTTCAAGCCACGATTTCAACAGCGACAGCATCTCCGTATGGTATTTGAAATCGACATTCATGCCCCATCCATGACCTCCGGTTGGGAATATGTACATCGTAGCCGGCACATTGTTGTTCTTGAGTGCTTCATAATACATCGTGCTGTTTTGTGGGAGTACCACCTTGTCATCGTCACTCAGAAGCAATATCGTAGGTGGCGTGTTTGCATTCACTTGTTTCTCATTTGAATAAATGTTCAGATCTGAAACCGAAGGTTTGTCTCCGATCAGATTTGAACGCGAACCGCTATGAGTGAGTGAAGCATCCATCGTGATCACGGGATAGAATAAGATAGAAAATGCCGGTCGAGTCTCCGTTGTTGTGAAATGCGTAGATGCCGTAGACGCCAGATGCCCTCCGGCCGAATAACCGGCAACGCCGATTTTATCGGGCCAAATGCTCCATTCTTTCGCTTTGGAGTGAACAATACGGAATGCCTGTTGCACATCGTCCAAGGGCACTTCTTTATGTTTGTTGGGCATACGGTATTTCAGTATGATTCCTGTTATACCTTGTTTGTTGAGCCATTCGGCAAACTTGATGCCTTCATGATCGAAAGCCAGATTTGAATATCCTCCTCCGGGACATATTATTACAGCTTTTCCGGTGTTTATTTTCTTATCAGCCAGATAAACGGTTATATCTGCCACAGATTTGTCTACGACTCGTTTGTTACCTCTCATCTCTTCTGTTCCGGAGAGTTCGTTGCTTGTGGGAGGGTTATTCTCCCATAGTTTAATCACTTCCTGAGCTTTCATACCGGATGATATGAAAACCGATGATATTGCAATCAGAATTGTTTTTTTCATGTGTGTATAATTTGATTTAATTGTTCCAGAGCTTTATTCTCGCAATCTGTCATATGCTCTCTTTCGCCCGGAGCCTTGTCGTTGATTCCGCAAAGATGGAGGATGCCGTGTATGATGATGCGATCAATTTCTTCTAAATATTCCGTACCAAATTGTTCAGAGTTGCTTTTCACTGTGTCGAGACTGATAAATATGTCGCCGGAAATCGTATTTTCCTCGGTGTAATCGAATGTAATTATATCTGTATAATAGTCGTGATTTAGGTATTCCCTATTGATTTCCAATATTTTTTCGTCCGAACAGAAGATGTAGGAAATTTCGCCGACTTTTTTTCCATATGAGGATGCGGTTTGTTTAATCCATGCCGATATTATTCTCCGTTTGATCGGAGGAACTTTCACTTCTTCGCTCTGATAAATGATTGCCATATTTTTATTTATTTGATTATCCGAAAAACAGATACGCCACAAAAATCGCCGTGACAACACCGACCAGATCTGCAAGTAATGCATAAGGCACGGTATATCTGCCATTCTTGATGCTCACTGCACCGTAATAGACCGAAACGACGTAAAATGTGGTATCGGTGGAACCCTGAAAGATGCCAGCCAAACGTCCCACAAAAGAGTCCGTTCCGAATGTTTTCATCGCATCCACCATCATGCCTCGTGCTCCGCTGCCACTCAGCGGTTTCATCAAAGCCGTAGGCATTCCATCTACCCAGCGTGTATCAAAACCGAAGGGCGCCACCAGAAATTTCAATCCATCGAGCAAAAAATCCATTGCGCCTGAAGCCCTAAACATTCCCACCGCCACCAGAATGGCAATGAGATAGGGGATTATCCGCACTGCTACCGAAAAACCGTCTTTTGCCCCTTCTATAAAGTTGTCATAAACATTGATTCGCTTAACGATTCCACTGACGATGAAAAGGACGATGACTCCGAACAAAATGATGCTAGCTACAATGCTTGATACAATCTGTGCTTTCTCCTGTCCCATCTGGCTGAAAGTCCAGATGATGCCACCGATGAGAAGCCCTAAAAAGCCGAATGTGCCGAGTATGACTTTGTCAAAAATATTGATTCCTTGTTTTATACACACCGCCAGAACACCAATCATCGTGGACAGAAATGTGGCTATGAGTATCGGCACAAAAATATCTGCCGGATTTGCTGCTCCCATCTGTGCACGGATGGTCATCGCAGACACCGGAATCAATGTGAGCCCCGAAGCATTCATCACCAGAAACATGATCATCGGATTAGACGCTTTGGACTTATCGGGATTAATTTCCTGTAATTCCTGCATGGCTTTGAGTCCTGCAGGTGTTGCCGCATTGTCCAACCCAAGCATATTGGCCGACAGGTTCATCAGGATTGAACCGTTTGCCGGATGATCTTTAGGGATATCGGGGAACAAGCGACTAAATAGTGGATTAATCGCCCGAGAGAAAACCCGTATCATTCCTCCTTTTTCACCTATTTTCATCAAGCCCATCCAAAGGGCTAACACGCCTGTGAGTCCAAGAGATATTTCGAATCCGTTTTTCGCCGATCCGAAAGTAGAGTTCACAACATTGTTGAAAGCCTCATAATCCTGAAAAAAAATAAGACGGATCAATGCTACTATGAAAGCAATTAAAATCAGCCCGATCCAGATATAATTTAGAGCCATGCCACTTGTTTGGAATTATGAAATTCAAAAATAAAGCTTATTCAAGGAATAAAAGAATATTTGAGGATGTTTCTTTTTCTTAATTTGCTTCAAAAAAACCGATCAGGAATGAATGAGTGAAGAAAATTCACCTAAGAAATCAAGGTCTGCACTGTTTTCTTTGGCAAATACAGGACAGCAAAGAGGTCATCCACATTGTGTAGATGACCTCTTCCTTCATACATATAAGAAAATATAGTGCGTAATAATTTTTTTAATTGTCAAAAGATGCTATCATGGACAGCAATTCCTGCTCTGTCACTTCTTTCAGGTTCAATGTCAGGCTCATATTTGCCGTGATGGTCACATCCTGTACATCGTAGGAAAAAACACCATCGCGAATAGAAAATGCAATAATCTTACCCTCAGCACCAACAGGCATGCTGTTGTTGTAACTTTGCACCGTGCTGTCGTTAACCACAGTGTAGAGTTGTGCTATAACAGGATAACCTTTGCCGCAGAAAAATACAAATGTGTCGCCATAATAGCCTTGGAATGTTGCAAATTTGCCAAAGCTTCCGGTCACGGTTACTTTCACAGTGGTCTTGGTCAATCCATAGTTCCACAAAACATCACAATTGACCCAACCCAACTTGCCAAATGAGAACTTGTAGGTATTTGCCTGTGGCCACACAAAATTATTTCCTTCTCCATTGCCACCCTTCGGGTTTTGCACCACAGAATCATTTGCAACGATTGCATCCTGTCCCAGATCTTGCCACGCAAACTGGTCATTATCCGAACCGGCATTTTCTTTTCCTTCCCACAAATTGGTGTATTCATAGGTATTGGCTGTGGGAATCGTAATGACCAGATTCTTTTTCAGTACAGTATCCAGAGCTACGCCATCTTTGAAAGCTGCAAGATGGAGAAACCCATCAGTTTTCAAATATTGTGACCCATAATTCGTGTTGGTTCCCGAAAGTAATATGGAACTTGGTTTTAGCATTTCCTGGACTTCAAGAGTGAACTGTCCGGTCACTATTGCTCCATTTTTAGTGAAAGCCGCATCGGGCACAAAAATCTTAACTCCCCCAGCGAGAGTATAAGTTTTGGGAAGCTCTGATGAGTTGATGGTGATCACCTGCTTTGCTTTTTCAATATTGTCCTGAAAAAATTCTTTCGCAGAAGTTTTGTCCTTGATTTCCGAATCATCATCATTTTTGCATGAAGCGAAAACAAGCCCTACGCACAGAACTGATAAGAGTAGCTTTTTCATAAATGTTTGTATTAAGTGAAACAACTTTAAAGACTGTGTAATCAAACTAGAAAATTTTTTCAAACGGATTACCGTTTGGTCTATTTTATAAGATGTCTGTTTTTATGAATAGTTGCATATTTTTTAATATTATTTTTCAATTTCACATCCATTCGTCCATAATCAAAACAGTTCATTCCATTCCATGCAGAGTAACGCAAGACTCCTTGCTATTCATGGTGCAAATACTTTTATTGTTAATTTATTTATTCGAAGCATTAAGTAAAGTTTTTTCATAAATTTACCACATCAAAACATAAAACTAAATTACACAATGAAAAAAAATTTATTTGTATTAGCATTCTTTTTATTACCGCTCCACAGTCTTTTTGCTCAAGAATCAAACAAGGAGAATGATACAGTGAAATTAGAGATTTTGGATACAATGCCAGAATTTCCCGGTGGAGAAGAAGCTTTGCTTGATTATCTTTCTTCAAATATAAAATATCCTTTAGATGCTGTTAAAGCTAATGCACAAGGTAAAGTGATTGCTTCTTTTATTGTTGAAAAAGATGGATCTATCAGCAACATAGTGCTAAGGCAGACCGTGTTTCCATCATGCGATGCAGAAGCCATAAGAGTAATAGCAAATATGCCTGCATGGAAACCCGGGAAAGAACATGGACAAGTTGTAAAAGTATCGTACATTTTGCCTGTGACGTTTCGTCTAAACGGAAATAGTTCTGTTAGTAACAAAACCTCGACAAGAGGAAGCGCAACAAAGCCAAATATATCAAATAGCCGGCGAAGAGGTTTTTAAACAATCCCGCTTTCTGTCAAACTGACAGAAAGATGATAATGGTTCAACATTTGTTATCAGATCAATAATTATGAATAAAAAAATAGAAATATTGAAAAGCGATAAAGGTTTGAATAAAGAAGATTTTTATCGCGGATTTAAGGAAAAATTAGAAATAACTCACCCTTTTCCTTCATATTATATATACAAGTTCATCGTGCCGGCAGAACACAAAAATATAGCTAAAATACGTATTGTGTTTGAAGATAAAGGTGCTGATTTTTCTTCCAGAGAAAGCAGAAACGGAAAATATATAAGCCTGACAATTAAGGTATTAGTAAACAATGCTGACGATGTTATAAACTACTACCGGCAGGTATCGGCAATAGAAGGTATTGTAATGCTCTGACGAATATTAAAACTAAAATCCCATCGCTTTTTTTATTACTGTCATTTCTTCTTCTGAGGTCAACATTTTTAATAATTCAAATGCGACATTTGGAGCTGTCTCAGGACAATAAGACGTAATAATATTACCATCAACTACGACAGGTTCGTTCACAACATTCACTCCGAATTCTTTCAGTTTTTCTTGCCAATAGCCGTCTTTTAAGTGATAAGTAGTTGCTTTCCGATTCTTAAGCACGCCACTTTTCCCTAAAGGGAATGCTCCGGTACAAACGGTCGCTATAATCTTACCTTTTGCATTAAATTTCCTAATTAATTCTAAGAATCTTTCGTCATATGCTTCTTCATAAAAACCAAATTCTCCAAATCCGCCAGGTATTGCTAAGGCGTCATATTCGTCAACGTTTATTTCCCCAATAGTTTTATCCACGATTACAGGTACATCAAAAGTGCTTATAACTTTATCGGTAAAGCTGCATGTGTCAACGGACAAATTATGTCCATAATCAACTCTAGCCCAACCAAGAATATCTATAAAAACAGAAAATTCCATCATCTCAAAGGCCTTTGCCAGAAACACCAACACGTTCTTATTTTGCATGCTTTCGAAAGTTATCAATTTGTTAAAGATTCTATGGATTTTGCCCTTTTCTACAGTTCTTTTGCGAAACAAATACTTTTTTCCATACCCTTATATTGCCCATAATTGGGAATCTGAACATAATTGTTCCTCTTATATAATCTTACGGCTTCGGGCAACATATTCCCTGTCTCTAAAATACTTTTCTTGAATCCTAATTGTTTAGCCCACGTTTCTAGTTCTGTCAACAGCTTAGTTCCGACACTTTGTCTCCTTGCAGCTATGGATACAAACATTCTTTTTACTTCAATCGTATCCGTATCATATTCTCTGATTGCTCCACAACCAATTGCTGTTTCGCCAAGGTAGGCAATAACAACATGTTTTATAGTTTCAAGCTTATTGTATTGTTTGCATTCGGAATGGGCTTTTTCATCGGCGTTTGTCAAATGTTTTTCCAATTCAATAACCAGTTTTCGAAAATCTTCGTTTTCAGAATTTGTCCGTCTAAATTCAATTATTTCTTCCACTATGCCAAGACTGTTCTTGTAAATTAATATGTGTCAGTTCAGGTTAATATACTCTTCTTTGAGCATCGAATAGAATAAACGATCTACGTATTTTCCATCCATGAAGAAGAAGTCGCGCAAAGTACCCTCATAAGTAAAATTACATTTTCGAATGACTCCTTGAGATGCAATATTTCCATCTTTATGGCATACTTGTACTTTGTGAAAATGTATTTTATTAAAACAGAAACTCAAGATTGCTTTTACTGCTTCTGTTCCATATCCTTTGCGGTGAAATTTATTTCCTAAAGCATACTCTATTTCGCAGAAATGATTTTTATCATCTACTAAGAATATTGCAATCTGCCCAATACAAATGTTAGATTCCTTTTCTATAATTGCCCAACGATAATAATCAGTTCTTTCATACGAACTAATATATTTATCTAATAGTTCTTTAACTGCCTCTTTTGTAGTGTATGTCGGCTCAGAATATAACGACTGAATTTTGGGGTCACTAATCCAATAGGCTAACATATCATCACCATCTGTATATTGAAAAGCTCTGAGAGTCAATCTTTCCGAATTAATTGTTTGAGTTCCAAAATGATTCAGCATATTTTTCATTTCGTAGATTATCTTCCAAAAGCATGTTATGTTTCGGTTCGCAAAAGAGAAAACATTGTCATATCATAATGCTTTTCATTCCAATACATCCAACTTCTTAGAATGCCTTCTTTTTTGAAACCTAATTTTGAAAGGACTTTCTCTGATGCAATATTTTCTTGCATCACTTCAGCTTCAATTCGATTTATTTTCAACTTGTCAAAGCCAAATTTTATTACTTCTGTCAAGGCTTCTGTTATAATACCTTTATTCCAAAAATCAAACTGTAAATCGTAACCTAAATTTGCTCTGTGATTTTTCTGAAAATTATTAAATCCAAGAGTCCCAATTATGTTTTCTTTTCCTTTCAGCGCAATTCCCCAGCGTATTCCCTGTTTTTCTTTAAATCTATTTGTAAACCAATCAATGTATTTTTGAGCTTCTTGTTCTTGCGCAAAAGGAATAATATTGTAATATCTGGTCACTCTTTCATCACTAAATAGCTTGTAATAATCGCCTAGATGAGATTGCTTTATTTCAATGAGATTTAATCTTTCGGTTTCCAATTCAGGAAAAACATCCAACATAATTTTTTTATTTAGCCTCTTTGTACATTTCGGCCATTTATTTGAGTTTCCATTCAGAACCGTCTTTTCCGTCTTTAATTTCAAATCCGAACTCGCTCAATTGATTTCTTATCTTATCAGACGTTGCCCAATCTCTGTTGGTTTTCGCATCGGCTCTGATCTGCAATAAAAGATCGACAGCTTTTCCGAAAGCTTCCTGACCGGCAGAACTGTTATTCACTTCATTCTTAATGCCCAATATTTCAAACAGAAATGTATCGAATAAAGATTTCAATTCTTCGATGCTCTCCTTATCCAGTTGCACTTTTTCGGCAGCTATAGCCGAATTGATGATGGTAGCGGAATCGAACAGGTGTGAGATCACAACAGCCGAATTGAGATCATCATTCAGGACATCGTAGCATTTCTGACGAATTGCTGTTACATCTACAGTCGATGCAGCCGAAACGGGTATTTTTTCGATACGGGCATAAGCATCCAGCAGTCTCATCAATCCTTTTTCGGATGCCTGCAAAGCCTCATTGCTGAAATCGACCGTACTGCGATAGTGAGCTTGCAGGATAAAGAAACGGATAGTCATCGGTGAATATGCCTGCGTAAGCAATTTATGGCTGCCATCAAAAAACTCATCGAGCATAATGAAATTACCGAGCGATTTACCCATTTTCTGACCACCTATCGTAATCATGTTGTTGTGCATCCAATATTTCACCACACGATGCTTTTCACATGCTGTATTTTGAGCAATTTCTGCCTCGTGGTGAGGAAATACCAAGTCCATGCCTCCACCATGAATGTCAAACTCTGTGCCCAGATATTTTATGCTCATCGTGGAGCACTCAATATGCCAACCGGGAAAACCAGTGCTCCAAGGCGAAGGCCATCGCATGATGTGTTCCGGTGCTGCTTTTTTCCAGAGGGCAAAGTCTACCTTGCTTCGTTTTTCGTCTTGTCCGTCAAGTTCACGGGTTGTGTTCAGCATATCTTCGATGTTTCGGTGCGAAAGAATCCCGTAATCGAAGTCTTTGTTATATTTTTCCACATCGAAATAAACAGAACCATTGCTCACATAAGCATAGCCGTTCTCGATTATATTTCCGATTGTTTCTATCTGTTCTATTATATGCCCCGAGGCATGAGGTTCTATCGACGGAGAAAGCACATTGAGCGCCTCCATTGCATGATGATAGCGGTTGGTATAGAATTGCACAATCTCCATCGGCTCCAACTGTTCGAGCCGTGCTTTTTTGCATATTTTGTCTTCGCCTTCGTCGGCATCATTTTCGAGATGTCCTACATCTGTGATGTTACGCACATAACGGACTTTATATCCTAGGTGTGTAAGATAACGGAACAGAAGGTCGAATGTGATTGCGGGTCGTGCGTGCCCCAGATGGGCATCACCATATACCGTAGGTCCACAAACGTACATTCCCACATGTGGTGCATGAATCGGTTCAAAGATTTCTTTTTCGCGGGAAAGAGTGTTGTAGATAACTAATTTTTGTTCCATATATTATATAAATATCTATTTATCAAATAATTATATCTCAATTATAGATAATGAGAGACCTTGCATTTTCAAATAATCTGTAAAGTTATAAATTTTCTGAGAAGAATTATCTATTGTTGCAAATCCAATATTTTCATTTCTTGAACACGCTGCTCTAAAATCTGTTTGTAGCCTTTAGTCATCTCTTTGTCCGAGTCCGGATCTTGCGACGAATTATTGTCCGAGAAATTTTGTTCTGCAATCGTTATCCACACTAGTGCTTCATCCATATTGTCCAGCATTTCGTAGGCTAATGCAATATTTGAAGCCAACTTTCCATTATTTGTGTTTTTTACCTTTGCGTTATAAAGGTTTTTCCAGATAGACAGGGCACTTTCCCATCTGTTGTTTCCTACCGCAACAGCCGCCTCTTTCATTTTGGTCGTCCCATCTGAATAAAACCATCTGGTCTGAGTTTCCCAATGCGGGACGAGCTTCTTTTCAAATTCTGAAGCTACATAAACAGCCGTGTTTTTCAAAATATCTTCAGTCGATGGCATTGGATACGATATAATCACTCCTTGATCTGTTTTTACCTGCTCCCAACTCAATGTATCCACTATATTGATAGGTTCGGCAATAGTCTTTCCATTTCTATCAAATATACTTATGCTAGCCGATATACCTACATTCAAAGTGTCTAGAACCAAAGTCATCCCATCAATCTGTTGGCGAGCTGTTTTCTGATCTGAGGTCAGATTATAATAATTCAACAAGATAAGAGCATCGGCTGTCGTGGAATCCATTATCTCTTTCAATTTTTTACTATTCAGAGCGTCTTGGTTATCTTTTGAATAAGCAGCAACATGATCAAAATAATTATTTTCTCCGATAAATTGGGTCAGAGCTTCAACCAAAATATAGCTTGAACTGTCAGAATATTCCGTTAGCGAATTATCCATAATGGCGACATTCACAATATCAGCAGGAAACGTCACTTGAGCAGGTTTTTGGACATCAATATCCAAATATTTTTTCACGCCACACGAACAGAACAGAACTGCCAGTAATGAGCAAAATAAAAAACGTTTCATAATTAAAAAATTTATTTACTTCAAAAATAAGAAAGTTTCTCAGAGGTTATTACAGTCTATATTATAATTTTCGCGTAAATAAATAATAATATTTTGACGATCGTTTCCACAAGCCTTTTTTATTTCAAATATCTTAGCATCAACTAATGTCCTGTACCACCATCCTTGCAGAAAATGCCAGAGAAAGCCTTCTTTTCCTTCTGTGAAACCAAATTTAAAGATATAGCGATAGATGAAGTAGGCAAAAGAACGAATAAAAAGAGGTTTTCTTGCATAAGAATTTTTTTTTGCACGTTTTGCAGATGCTTGTTCTCCGATTTTACCTTCATATATAGCATCTCGTTCACTTGCAAACAACCCAAATTCAAGATTCAAAAGATCTGTAGCTTCTCGTACGGCATATCCGATATGTTTGTTTGTCCACCAACTGATATTGTTTAAATTGTGATCTACAAAATCATGTTCAAATTCAACGCTTTTTCCTTCTAAAAGTCGTATGTGCTCATCCATCAAACGTTGTTCACAAATTGCTTTCTCAAACTGAAATAAACGAAGAAGTTTAACCGGATAAGTTCCTTTTTTTATCCATTTATTAAAAAAAATATGCCTCCGTTTAAATATAATCCCACTTACATCTTTTGGAACAGAGGACAGCTTTTCATTTAACTCTACAGCTAGTTCTGGCATCAAATATTCATCTGCATCGAGTCTTAATACCCATTTTGTTTTTATAGGAAGATTTGCCAATGCCCAATTAAACTGTTTAGCATGATTTTGTTCCCATTTATTCTGATATACTTTTGCACCAAGAGTTTTCGCAATCTCAATAGTGTTAACTGTAGAATACGAATCAACAATAAAAATTTCATCACTTATTTGTTGTACATTCTCTATACAGCGTCTGATATCGATTTCTTCGTTATAAGTCAGAATAATAACTGATAAATTAAGCATATTGTTTAGTTTAGATAATATCTAATCTTTTGTTTAATATTTTTCACCAGCCAGATAATATTTGTATTGTAAGATTGCTGGTTGGTTCCCATAATTCCGCCATATCTGGGTTTTGATATAAATTCGCTAAATTTTTTATTTGAAACAATAAACGTTAAAATTGTTTTTGATAATACATTTTCAAAAAATAGCCCTTTTGCATCATCTAACATTTCTTTTTGTTTTACCAATGAAGTTAAAAAATCCACCTTACATACAAACATTCGTGAATCCGCAGATTCTAAATTTTTATATAAAACAGCTAGCACATCTAATTCTTTTTTTTTATTAACCTGTTTAAAAAATGTATTTATATTTAGTATTTTATATCGGCCTGTTATTTTAAATATGAAATCCGATTCTTCCAGAAACTTTGATTTTAATAAAGCATATTCAATTATGGACATCTCTCCATATCCTTTACCTCTGTTTTTTTCTGAATTTCCAACGAACGATATAATTTCCAAACGATTCGAGTTTATATTTTCGAAGTAAGGACTTATGTCTTCGCCTGAATTCTCCACAAAAAGAATTCTCTTATCTGTTTTTTCTAGATAATATTTTATTGCTTGGATATACTGGTTTTTACGTACATCTTTATCCTGAAGTAATGTCTGTGACATACCATTAGGATTAATACATCCTGTTAGAAATAATAAAATTCTCATTGTATAGCTCTTTTATTTATCAATTTTGCTGGATTCCCTCCAACAACGGTCCAAGGTTCTACATCTTTAAAGACACAAGCTCTTGCACCAATAACAGCACCCTCACCTATTATTACGCCCATTCCGACGAAGGCATCCACAGCAATCCACACCTGACCTCCAATTGTTATTGGAGCCGTAATAAGCTCATGTTCTTTTGAATATATATTATGAGAAGCAGTGCATAAGTACACATACTCGGAAATAACAGTTTCCGAGTGGATTATTATTTTATTCGGATTATAACAGATTACATTTTTCCCAATTAGAGAATAATCATACATCCACAAATTCCATGGAGCCCAAATTTTTACATTTGCGGCAATGGTGCATCCTTTTCCAATTTTCGCCCTAAATATTCTTAAAATAAATATTCGCCACCCATTTAAATATTTTGATACAAATGGTCTAAATAAAAGAACAAAAGTTATATTCCAGACAAATCGACCTATCTTATTTTTTAAAGACAAATTATTCTTATAGTCATGTAAAATAACTTGCGCCATATCTTTATTAATCATTTTGAATATCTTATCTTATTATATAATGGTTTCATATAACTATAAATAAATTGAGCAACCATTAGAAACACTCGAATTGATTTGTTTTTCATTATACTATAATGCAGAACCTCTTTCCGAGCTCTCTCCGCTTCGTTTAAGCCTATTGTTCTTCTTTTATCCGAAATTCCACCTAAAGAGAAAACAGACAATGGTTGATCTATATAAATATTTTTTTTCGATTTATTTAAGAATTCAAGCGTAAACTTGTAGTCTGCTGCTATTTTATAGCTCAGGTCATACTTTATATTATGCTCTCTAATAATCGACATTTTATATATCATAGATTGATGGTTAGAAAACATACCATACCATTTATATTTACAATGCCTAGCTCTTCTATAATGAAGAATTTTTCCTTCTTTAATGAAGGAATCTCCATAAATAAAATCTATCAAATTTTTTTGCAAATATATTGACTGATAAATTAAATTTAAGGTAGAATTATCTACAAATAGATCCCCTCCATTTATAAAAACAATATACCTTCCTTTTGCCCAAAGCAGACCCTTATTCATCGCATCATAGATTCCGTTATCTTTTTCAGAGATTAATTTGAAAGAATAGCGATCTTTATATTTTTCAATGACACTTAAAGTTTTATCCGAAGATGCTCCATCAATGATGATATGTTCATAACTATTGAACGATTGCTGCATTACACTTTTTAATGTGTCTTCTATCTCATTCTCTATATTATAGCAAATGGTTACAACAGAAAATATCGGGTTTGACGTTTCTATCTCCATATCAATTATATACAAAATCAGGTTTTTCTTTTTTTCCCAGTACCCAATCATATAAATTTTCTAATTTATATGCAACTGTTATAGTCGAATATTTTTCGATCGCTAATCCTCGTCCTTTCTCTCCCATTTTTAACCATTCTTCATCGTTTAAGGAAAGACTTTCTTCTATTGTTTGAGAAATGCTATCTATATCGTTTTCGATCCACCATCCACATTGATAATCTTCTAAATCTTTCCAGGGTGTTCCCTTAGATGCTATTACAGGAATTTTTCTCGATAAAGCTTCAGCAATGATCATTCCAAAATTTTCAAAATCGCTCGGAACAATTAAATAGTTCAAAGAGTCTAATGCTTCTTGTTTTTCCATTCCGGAAAGGAAGCCGGTAAAAACCACATTTCTCAAGTTTAATCGAGAAACTTCTTCCTTCAAGAAATTGAAATACATATCATCTCCCGAACCAATTATCAACAATTCATGTTCATCATCATTTACACCGATCCTATTCCAAGCATGGATAATTTTGTCTATATTTTTCCGGGGATGAATACGTCCTAAATACCCAATACGTTTTTTATTAGGTATTTTCCGATTAATACTTTGGGGTATTTCAACAGAATTAGGTATAACTGCAATGGGTGACTTTATTCCAAGATTTCTAATATGTGCCATTTCTTCTTCACATGTTACGTGCACACTAGCCGCTTTTTGTAAATCTCGTTTGAGAAAAAGTGACAAAAAAAGATTTTTCATCATTCTTGATTTGTTTAGAGCTTCGGGATATAACATTCCATGAGGGCAAATAATATATGGAATATTTTTTTTTCTGGCAACCCTTGCAGCAATATATTCCACATATTGCCAAATTCCATGAATGTGAAACAAAACAGCATCACTATCTATTAGAGCACTTCTGTATTGCTTTGAATATAAAAATCTTTTCTCTGAAGGCTGTTCTACAAATTCAATATTCAATCCTTCACCAGGCAATTTATCATCGCTACCTAATCTAAAACACAAAACTTTTGTAATATATTTTTTTATATCCAAAAGCATATTATAAAGACAAGAACTTGTCCCTCCACTCTTTACTCCTATAGATGATATTGTATGCAGAATTTTCATATTACTTGTTTTTAAGTCTATAGCCATGGAGCCTCAGGCTTGACTCCACCATTTTCTACATAATCAATTATCTCTATTAAATATTCAGCGGCAGCTTCCCCTGAAATATTCCCTCTTGCCCAACGTTTTATTTCTTCTCTTTTTTCATTTGTGTACGGGAGTTCTTTTATAAAATCAAACAAGACTTGCTCCAAATTATTTTCTTCTATAGAAAATATTCTACCTCTACCATCCTTCAATAAATCTTTTGCTCCACAATGATTGCTTGCCAACACCGGAAGCCCACACATCAAAGCCTCATTTACAACAGCACCCCAACCATCATACTTACTTGGCAAAATGAGTAAATCAGCACTTTCCATATAAGAAGATATTTCTTTATTATCTATTACTCCTATATATGTGATATCTGAATTAGATTTAATTGCTTCAAACATATCATTCTCCAAAGGTCCCCTCCCAATAATTTTTAGTGTAAAACTATTTCTTTTTAGTTTGTTACAGACTGCTATAAGATTCATTATATTCTTCCTGTCATCAATTGACCCCACAAATAAGAGACTTGCTTTACTATGAAGTGAATTATCGCATTCAATCGAATTATTTACATATTCTGTAATATATGCCCAATTATACAACTTTCCCTCTTCGAAACCAATTCTTTTAAATTGTCTGTAAGCTATAGATCCAGCAGTCAGTATAAAATCAATTTTCTTTTTCTGTTTGATAAACAGTAGAAAATATTTAATATAACGAAATATACCTATAACCTCGTTATATCTAAATGATTCGGTGAAAACACCTATTTTTAAATCATCCTTCGGTTTAACCTTTTTAGCTATTTTATCAATATTTGGATTATCTAATCCTGAAAAAATATGTATTGCATTAGGAATATTCGCAAGAGTATCTATTTGTGCGCTACCAGGAGTAATAATAATTTCTGTTTTTCCAAAATCCGGAATATTCCATTTTTGTTTTTCTCGTTCTTCAATCATCTCTTTATCAACAACCAGAACAACTCTCTCAACCCTATTAGCAAGAGCTCTGATATAGGCAGATTGATGCATACTAAGAATATTTTGATAAAAAATTACATTCATAACCATTTTATTTCCGATGAAAATTCGTTGCGATCCAAGATAAAAACCCTTGAGTTCGATAGCTCCAGGTATGTTTGCTTTTATCTATAGAATATTTGGAAACACTATCATTTACAACGACTGTAATCATTTTTGCCAATTGTTCCGCATCTCCTGAAACATAATAATAACCATTATCACCAAATAATTCGATTGCTTCACCGATTCTACAGGTAATTATTGGTTTTTCAAATGCAATATACATAAATAACTTACTCGGACAACGCGCTTTATCTTGTATTGTATTAAAAAGAGGTGAAACAAAAGCATCTGCCAACTTAAAATAAGAAGCAATATCCGTTTCCGGAACGTAGCCTAAAAGCTGGATACAATTTTCTAATTGTTTCTCTTTTATATATTCTAAACCAATCTCCTTGTCTGGACCACTTCCCATAATTAATGCAATTATATCTTTTCGGCTTTTATACACTATTTCCATCGATCTAATTATGTCCATAAAACCATAATTGAGAGTAAGTCCGCCGATATATAAAACAACTTTTTTTCCATAATATTTTTCTTCTAGATTTTCATAAAAAGAAGATTTAATATTCATCAATTGTGGATTGTAAGCATACGGAGAGTATAATATCGGCTTATTATTCCTCAAAATATTTAATAATCCTTTTTTATAATGTTTTTCTAAATATCTGCTGGCAACAAGTTGACCATCAAATATCATAGGAGAAAGATATTCGAGCACCAGACTTAGAAACTTTTTCCTGTTATCTGAAATGGAAGATGATAATTCTGAATGTTCAACTATACTTATTGCTTTTCGAGGAATATTATATTTATGTATCCAATTTCTAAAACCAATGGAACATACATAAACCAACTCCGGAGACCAGTCTCGAATTAGCTTTCTCTTCTGTTTTATCTCGGATATAACTCCACCTTTTTCAAACAAAAGATATTCAATGTGTGGACATTCCAAGTTAAATCTATTAATATTATTTTCACAGTTAAGTGCTATAATTGCAACTTCATGTCCTGATTTAATCAAAGGTTCTGCCATACCAGTAGCCCTTTTCATTGTTGCCAGAATAGCTACATCACCAACTGTAACAAAGCAGATTCTCATAATTTTGTATTTTCTTCTTTCTGCATGTTGTAATATTCTATAATAATCAAAGCAAAAATTAAGGGTGCTGTCTGACGCAAGTGCCCGATAGGAGAGAAAAAAAAGTTCCAAAGTTGGTCCAAAGCCAAAGGTATTATCACAACTAAAATTGAAGATTTAGAACGATAAAATAGATAAAATGCTTGTTTATATATAATACAATATATTATCATTATAGCAATAAGTCCACCGATTCCTGCCCAAAGCCAAGCTGTTAGAAGAATGGAATGTGACGGAATAAGATTAGAATCATCTATCGAATTTGAGCCAATCATTTTTGCAAATAATTTAGCAGTATTTCCTGTCTTATCTTCAGCCCAAGATCCGTATCCGAATATTGGCTTTTTTGAATCTACATCTATTTCAAAAAAGAATTCAGCACGTCCAACTTCCAATAAACTAATCGGGTTATAAGGATTTTCTACTTGCCTCAATTGTTGTGTATTATTGCCGGTAAATTTACCGGCAAGAACTTCGTTCACATAGATCACATATCCAATATATGAAAAAAGTATAATTAAAATTGCAAATGCAGTTATTCTCAATTTATTGAGTTTTATATTAAATGTTTTAATGGTCATCGCCAAAGCTGAAATAAAATAAATGGCTCCATTGGATCTCGAATCAAAGATAAGGCAGAAAATTGAATATGAAAATAGAAGGATAAGTGCTGCTCTTTTATTTTTATTATAAATGAAATATGATAGAATCAAAATAAAAAAGTTTACACCAAACATATAATAAAACTTAAAAACACTTGTTTCACCCTCATGTTCAGACATAATCAGTTCGGGTCTAAATATAAAAAAAGAAATTGCCGCAAAAAATAAATATATTGGTATATTTTTCTCATTTTTAGATAAATAATAGGTCAAAAAAACAACCGTTAAAAAAGAAAATATAATATTTGCCCAGCCTCTTAAAAAATCTTCTGGTGCTGTATTATTCACAACCAAATCACTAAATATCAAAGATAGCAAAAGTAGAAAATAAGCTAAACTTATTTTTTTAAGAATCGGATATTGCCTAAATATTTGCCTTGTTTTTGTATATGGAAAGAATAAAATTGCAATTATTTCTGATCCGAACAATTGACCGACAACATTAACCCGTGCCCCAGTTAATAAAGCATATATTGATGTTATTATATTGCTTTTCTTCATATTTTTGGATTTACCAATTGCATTGCAGCCTCTATACATTTATCCATATTATAATATTCCCATTCAGCAAAACGTCCAAGTAGGAAAATGTTTTCTGTAGCCAAGACTTTTTTTGTTTTTTCGATCAAACCCCTCGTATCAAAATTATGAATAACATAAGAACTCGGTTCATAATTGTATGTAATAGGCGTAAGATTGCCAGGAAGTTTTTTTATTTCATGAATCATTTTTTCGTATTCCACTTCCCCAGAAAATTCAACGACGCAAGTTTTTCTTTTTCGATTGCCATTATTGACAGATGAAAAATTTCCCGTGTAAATGATTCGGTGTGCACAGGTAAATGGTTCCGGAATATAGAGCCAGGAAACATCGTTGTCATCTGTTTCACAAAGTAGATTCGATGTTCCATTTGTATTTAAAGATTTTATCTTTCGAATATCAACTGTTTGGGAAACAAGATTGTCCATATAGTTCGGCATTTTCCGGATATCTCCACAATAAATGATTTGATCAAAGTTGTCTTCTCCTGATAAACTAAATCCTTTTTCTTTTTTTTGCAAAAGGGATGTGTCTTCTGATAAACGAATGTCTAAGCCTTCTGACAGCCTATCAACGATAAACTGAGAACCGCCTGTTTTAGGATAAAAGAAAGTAGAATGCACCATTTGAGATTCTTCTTCTTTCGTAATATTGTTTAATAAGATATCTTTCAAATCAGGCATCGGGAGTTTTCCCTCCAACCAAGGCATGGGTATAACTGACAAATCCGTATTCCAAATCTTCGTATTATATGGCTTGAAATATAAATTGTAAAGCGTGTCACCAAAATTATATTTTAAAAAATCTTCGAAATTCGCATATTCTAAGGGAGAAATTTTATCGCCACGATCAAGGCACAACAATTCATCAATAATTCGGCTCACAGTCTCCTTATCCAAATTATATATATAATTTTCAATTGGGTAGCCTATAATTTTGTTTTGAAAAAGAATCTTTGCATTTCTTTTCACCTGAATAAACTCTTTCTCTTTATCAAAGTATGACCAAAACCAATCTGAAACTTTTTTATTCTTGGAATTAAAGACATGTCCACCAACTTTATGAAAAAGAACTGAATCCACAATATCACATTTTATAAGACCTCCATTTCTTTCTTGGTGATCAAATAAAATAACTTCATGCTTATCTTTCAAAAGATTAGCTACTGAAAGTCCTGATATTCCTGTTCCAATTATTGCAATTCTCATTTTCATATCAAGCCATAGATGAATATATAAACTCTAATTTTCTCGCATATGAATCCCATGTATGTTTTTTCATCTCTTCAATTGCTGCTAGACCTATTTTTTTTCTTTGAGCTTCATTTTCGGCCAATTCAATAATTGATTGAAAAAGAGCCTCTGATGAATTGTCTGGAATGAGAATCCCCGTTTCTCCATCATTTATCTCTACCCCACTTTGTATTGTTGCTATTGCAGGAAGCCCCGAACCCATTGCTTCTTTTAAGGACTGTGCTGCACCCTCAGAGTATGACGGAAATATATATATGTCAGACATAATAAAAAATTTCTTCAATTCGTCTTGAGGAACATGGCCGTGTAATTTTACAAAATCAGACGATTTGATCCAATCTGGAATTATAGTATCATCATTAATTGATCCTACTACATTTAGCTCAAAATCAATATTCTTTTCAATCAATAAATGAACACATTCTATTATTAACATTGCCCCTTTTCTTTTTCCAAATCCGCCAGTAAACAGAAGTTTAAGCTTAGATTTAATTTTCCAATCATTTTTTAAACCAATAAAATCAGACCTCACACCAAGTTCTGCAACATAAATTTTATTTGAAGGATAACCATTTTTAATAAACGAATCCCTAACATAATTAGAATTTACTAAAAGCCCATCTGCATCAAAGCAATCTTTTAGTATCAATTGCCAAAATGGACTACTAGGGCAAATATCAATACCTGAACTATTTCCATTATTTGCTTTTAATAATTGGTCATATACCTCCTGTGGATGAGCAATGCTATGATCAACTAACACTTTAATTCCTTTCCTTTTTGCCTTTTTAATCGCTCCACCTTGTCCGGCTCCACTCCTAACATGAAATATATCCGAAACTGTTATATATTTCTTAGACTGCCAACCATATAATTTCCATCCAAGAACTTCAGCTATTTCATTTTTAATGATCTTATATTTAGAACATAAAAACAAAAATTGAATAAAAAACTCTGAAAAAGTACATGTATGTATATTTCTTCTTGATAATTCTTCGATTTTTCTTTTGTTCATTCCATAAGATAGATTCTTACGTCCTAACATTTTCCCCATAAAATTAACAAAACTGTCAGGTATAATACTACTTGGAATCCATCCCGTAATCAAAGAAACCTCCATTCCATTATTCAATAATGCTCTTGCTGATTCTATTAGATGGAGTCGTCCTTGACCGGTTGATACAATTACCTTCATTTTCGGATTATTAATTTTTAAATCATTCATCCCATACACCTTTTGCTGTGATTTTTAATATTTTACGACTTTGAATATCAAGTAAAATAGCAAATAACAGATATACCATAAAATTTGAATAAATAATACCTGTAAGTCCAAAAAACTTACCTAAAATTACAGTTATTGGAATAAATATAATAGATAAAACAGCATAAATAATTAACTGTAATTTTATTTTTCCAATGCCATTTATTATAATTACTTTCATATTAAAATAGTTTGTTGCTAATAAATTAATCATCATAGCCATCGAAATCTGCTTCGGTATCTTAACATTATCACCAATCCATAATTTATAAATTGGTTCTGCGACAAATAGAGCAACTATCAAAACTAATGATATTAAAATCATAAAATGATTAATCTGTTTATTAATTTTTCTCATCCAAATATAGTCTTTCTTCACATACGCATCCGTAATTGCTGACCAAAAAGGAGAAAGTATAATTGCAGCAATAGTCGTCGGTATTGTAAAATATCGAAATGCAATATTATAAACAGTAACTTGTTCTGGGCCTAATATTTGAGCAATAATAATATTAGTACTTTGAAAAACGAAAATCGCTGCCATTTGAATTATAAAGAACTTGATCCCAAGCCCCATCAATGACCTTATTTTTTCTTTCTCAAAATATTTTATTGATGGTTTATATTCCTTCAATTCATGTGAATAAAACCACAAAGAGGCCAAAACAAAAACAATTAATTGATAGAATCCGGTAAAAATAGCGAGTATTTCAAGTGACCCGTTTATATTAAGATACATCAATAAATAAATGCTTCCTAACACAAAAAAGTTGGCAATAAAATCAAAACCGGAAGCTTTGGCGGGTTCCTGATTTGCAGTCAACACAGTTCCAACAAGTTTGAAGATGAACTGCAAAACAAAAAAAGTTATGACAATCAGAACTACTTTTGACAATTCCTCTTTCATGGATCTATCTGCGTTTAGAATAATGCTCCAATCAAGGAATTGATTTATTATAAAAAATAAAAACCAAAGAATTAGCATTAAAACAGCCACAGACCCATAGGCAGTGCTGACATAGCTTCTAGCTAATTTTTTATCTCCTAATGCTACAGCTTCTGCAAATTTATTTCTCAATCCATGTCCAAATCCTATATCTGATATGCCAAACCATGCAATAATAGAACTAAGTGTCAACCAGATTCCGTATTCTGATGCACTTACAAATTTTATGGTAAGAGGAACAAGCATGAGGTTGACAAGCATACTGCCTCCCTTAAATATGAAGGTCCCAATAATATTTTTTCCTATTTTGGAGCTTCTTTCGTCTGTTTTATTCAGTTTGGTTTTTACGTAATTTAGAATTTTCATCCTCCTATACAGAAATATTTGAAACCCGCTTCACTCAATTCTTCTTTATTGTATATATTCCGTCCGTCAAAAATTACTGGATTTTTCATTAATTTCTTTATTGCCGACCACGATGGTAACCGGAACTCATTCCATTCAGTTATCAGTAGTATTGCATCAGTATCCAGTGTAGTATCGTATATGTCTTTTGCGTATGTTATTTTATCACTCAAGAGATGTTTAGCCTCATCCATAGCAACCGGATCATAAGCTTTGATTATTGCTCCTGCCGCAATCAATTTTTCTATAATGACCAATGATGGGGCTTCGCGCATATCGTTAGTTTTGGGTTTGAACGATAGTCCCCAGATCGCTATTGTTTTCCCTTCGATTTGATTGTTATAGTAGTCTGATAGTTTGTCGAATAAAATACTCTTCTGAGATTCGTTCACTTCTTCTACAGCCTTCAAAACCCGCATCTCATATCCTTTTTCCTGCGCGGTTTTTATCAAAGCTTTCACATCCTTTGGAAAACAACTGCCACCATATCCGCAACCAGCATAAAGAAATTTTTTGCCAATGCGCACATCCGAGCCTATACCTGCCCTGACCATATTCACATCTGCACCGACTAATTCGCAGAGATTTGCAATGTCGTTCATGAAACTGATGCGTGTTGCCAGCATCGCATTTGCAGCATATTTTATCATCTCGGCAGAAGGAATGTCAGTATAGATCATACGATAATTATTTATCGTAAATGGTTTGTAAAGTCTATCCATCATATCCTTGGCTCGTTCCGATTCTATGCCTACAACAACCCTGTCTGGGTGCATAAAATCATCAATAGCAGCTCCTTCTTTCAAAAATTCGGGATTTGATGCCACATCAAAATCCAAATCGTTCAAATTTCTTTTTGATAGTTCTTCCCTTATCGTTTTTTTGACAAGCTCTGCTGTACCCACCGGTACAGTGCTCTTGGTAACAATCAATATATATTTGTTCAGATGCTGCCCAATTGTCCGCGCAACTTCCAGAACATATTGAAGATCGGCACTTCCATCTTCTCCGGGAGGTGTTCCCACAGCGCTGAAAACAATGTCTACATCGTTCAATACCTGACTAAGATCGGTTGAAAAATTTAACCGTCCGGCTTGATAGTTGCGAAGAACCATTTCGTCGAGTCCTGGTTCATAGATCGGAATAATTCCCTTTTTCAGGTTATCAATTTTATTTTGATCAATATCAATACAATGTACATCTGTACCCATTTCTGAGAAGCATGTACCTGTGACAAGACCAACATAACCGGTTCCAACTATCGCAATTTTCATAAATTATGTTCAAGAAAAGTTCGGCAAATATACCAAAAAAAACATACCATTCCTATAAACGATCTGATTATACAGAAGAATTAAGCAGATAGAGATGATGAGCCAGAAAGACAAGAATCTTCAAAAATACAAAGAACCAA
>JBKECE010000281.1:0-2034 GCA_047974325.1 Dysgonomonas sp.
AAACCTTTCAACTATCTTTAGATGAGATATTTAAACGCCAATTGTCGGTTTTTGATTTAGAAGAAGTGGATGATGAAGTTGACGATGAAAAGGAGGAGTAAAAAAATACGAATATTATATCATATCTAAAATAAATTTAAAAAGAGACTGTCTCAAAAAGGTAGCCTCTTTTTTTTATTCTATTTGATTTTCTTCTGAGGGTAGAACTATGGTGACCAAACAAACAGAATCGTGTGCGTTGAAACAAGATTTTTCTAGGAAGATATGCTTTGGAATTTGTGAGATGAAACACATTATACCTGCAGTGTATTGTTTATTGTAAACACCATATTTAATGCTTTCAAAACGTTAAAACTACTTGTTCACAAATAATAAATAGCAACATGAATAAAAAATCCTACATCAATGACTAATCGTTCTTACAATGATTAAGATTTGAGTGTTTTACTTTGCAATGCAAATTTAACTGAATAAGTATTTAGTGCAAGATTTATGACTATAAAGAGATCTATACTATCAATCCTTCTCCTTTGTCTCTTTTTTCTACTGCAGGGAGAGAATAAAGAAGATAATTTATTTTTCAGCAAAGACCTGAATCCGATATCAGAAGATAATATTTATCAATGTGATGGCTATTATATTTGGGACACCTCTATAGTCAAAGGTGATGATGGAAAGTACAATCTTGTCTATTCACGTTGGGACAAAAAAGACGGATTTGGAGGATGGCTCGTTTTTTCTGAAGTAGTTTACGCTGTATCAGATTCTCCCACTGGACCTTGGAAATATAAAAAAGTTTTACTGAAAGGTAGGGGTAATGGATATTGGGACGAATTATCTGTACACAATCCGGTTCTCAAGTTTTTTAACGGTAAATACTATCTCTACTACAACTCAACGAACTTGGAAAATCGAAAGATTAATGAAGAAGAGTTGATTGATATTGGAAAGCAAGGATCTTACCATCCATTATGGACAGTAGTGCGCAATAACCAGCGTGTGGGAGTGGCAGTAGCATCATCTATAGACGGACCTTGGGAAAGAGCAGACAAACCCTTAATAGAACCATCAGGTCCTATTGCTACAATTACGAATAATCCAGCTGTTACTGAAAAAGAAGGAGTCTTCTATTTAATTGTGAAAGGAGATAAACCCAACGAGACAAGATTTGTACGAAATCAAGCAATCGCTTTATCCAACTCACCCGAGGGTCCTTTTGTAATGCAAGAAAAAGCTGTAATCGACTATTTAGATACGGAAGATGCTTCCCTGTGGTACGACGCTAAACGAGATTATTTTTACGCCGTTTTTCATACCAACACAGATGGCGGATTTATTGGTATGGTAAGCTCTCCCGATGGAGTTAATTGGAACAAAGCAAATGAATTCAAGATCATGCCCAAAAAGATTTTAATGTCCAACGGAGATTATTTGCTACCACAACGCTTAGAACGTCCCTTTGTATATGTGGAAGACAGTGAACCAAAGGTACTTGCTTTAGCCGTCAAAGAAGGAGATAATTCTTATCTGGTATTTATCCCTTTCAACAAGAAACATAAATAAAACATTATTCCGGTAACTATTAAACATAAATCCAATAATAAATATGAGGAAATCTATAATTATGATCGTCTTGTTTTGTATGTGTTTTTTCATAAGCGCGCAAAAGATAACCCCAGAAGTACGAATGAGAGCCGAGAAAATTCTCCAAAAGATGACTTTAGAAGAAAAAATCGATTACATTTCTGGATTTAAAATCACATATCCAGGACTTCGTCCCATGCATAATTTGGGAATACCTGTTATCTGCATGGCAGATGGACCACAAGGAATCCGAAAATATGAAGTTACTGAAAGCACGCTTTATCCTTGTGGTATATTAGCATCAGCAACGTGGAATAGAGATTTAGTGAAAAAAATGGGTGTAGGATTAGGGCAAGATGCGAGAGCGAGAGGAATTCATATCTTGTTGGGTCCCGGGGTAAACATATACAAATCTCCATTGTGTGGACGAAACTTTGAATATTATGGCGA
>JBKECE010000288.1:0-10129 GCA_047974325.1 Dysgonomonas sp.
CAAAATGCAATGAAAAGATATTGACATAGATATAAATTGATTAAAAAAATAAACGTACGACTCTGAAATTCTGAATAAAATTGTAAATGATATAAAAAACCGAAAAATGTGGGAATTAAAAATAAAATAGCATGTATTCTGGTAATTACTTGCATGTTTCTTGTTTGTAAAAAAACAATAGATTAAAAAATAGAAGATTATATAGAAAGTGAATGGAAAAAACACCCATCTCAAGATAGCTGTTTCTTTGATTTAAGAGAGGTTACCAATATGGACTGGGACACAATATATATATTCAGAGAGTATGCTGATCCTGAAGTTATCTCTAAAGTCATAGGGTTTAATTATACAGGGAGTAAAGTACCTGATTCTCAAGAAAGAACGCTTTTAGTGAAAAATAAAAAAGTTGTTTATGAAGAAACAATGAATCTTAACTTATTTCCAAAATTCGGTTTTAAAATTAGATTTAACAATTTAGAGCATGGACCAATGACATATTTAAATTTTAAAGGGGGTAATAATTCTTATACTATAAAAAGAAATCTATCTGAGAAAAATTACCCTCACCAATATTATTACTTGCTATATCCGAAAGGGGATTAGATATAATAAAATATCTGTGAAATAAAATTTATAAAACATGAAAAATAAGTAATGCAGATATATAATCGCTAGAAGAAAGAAAAACGGTTTTTATGTTGACAGTAGGATCTACGCAGGAAGACGATTCTCTATCCAAGGCAATCCGGTAGGTACACTCAAAAGAATTCTGATCGATAATGGTTATATTGAGGATGGAATTTATTATTTTTACGTACGTGATCATTTGGGTAACAACCGCATCGTAGCCGATGCAAGCGGTAATGTGGTGCAGAAGTAAAAATATGAGAAAGATTATTATTTATTCAACATTCTCCATTTCCTTATTAATATCTTGTGTTAGCGAAAAAGGTATTTCTTTCAACAATATTCCACAGTATGAAAGTAATGAGAAATATAAGAATTTATATATTGTTGATACTATTCAAATTGATACGCCTATCAGGTTCTTTACAAAAAACGGATATGAATTTATAATGTCGAAAAAAAACTTTGATTCTTTTAATGGTTCAGAAAAAGATCTTTTTAAGAGCAATAAAACCTTTCTCGTTGGAGATTTACCATTAGGATTACCTATTTCATTTTACGAAAAATGCTATGATGCAAATGATTGCTCTTCAGAGAAATTGGTTACAAATAAAAAAAGTATAGCAACAGCTTACTATTATAAAGAAAATCCCAATTTTTTTATTCTGTTGTTAGTAAACGGAGATTACTTTAATTCTGCATTTATTGGAATAGATGGTGCACATCCTATAAAAGACAAAAAAATTAAATTCAATTATTATAAATTAATAATACCTATTTGTACCCAATAGATTTTATTTTAGGCTCTCTAGAAGAAAACGGAAGTGATTGATAAATCACTTCATACTAATAGATTAATAGTTATCGATAGGAAAAGAGGTTTCAACATCACTTATAATTCTATGATTCCTATAGCCGTATGCCACAGCAGGCTGTTATAAGCGATATAAATGCTAATGAAAGCAATTTTTATATTTATACCGCTACGGGGCAGAAATTGAAAACAGTTTATGGATGGGTAGCAGAAAATATTTCATCACTAGAGTATGATCCGTGCGATTATCAGATTCAATACCTTCGATCCATTGACATTGACGGAGAAAAAACGTGGCTGACTCCGTATCATTATTGTTCGAATAATCCTATGAATAGGATTGATCCTGATGGTCTGGATGATTATTTTGATAATCAAAGATTTTATCTAAATATTACAATTTCAAAGAGATGGTTCAGCAGGAGACACTTATGAAATAAAAATTATAGAAAATAAAAAATGAAAAAACTAATCATTATTATTCTATTCATTGGTTTTGTTTATTCTTGTAGCGATGGCAAATCAAAATTGATTGAGGAGAAATTAAGAGGAAAAGGCTATAAATATTGGCTCTTTATTAAGGCATATCCTTCTCCAGAGAAATCTATAGCAGACTCTCCTGAAGAATGCATATTTCTATTCTATTTTGACAAATATGGAAAATATTATAATATCTATAAGTATGGATTAGAAGATGATATAACTGATGATAGGGATTATTCTGGAAAAACTGATATCATAAACACAAATAGATGGTCTTTAAAAAATGATAGTGTACTTATAATTAATAATATGGATTATTTTATAAAAAAACTGGAGTCAGATATGATGATTTTACAGAATCTCAGGACAAATGTTTATTATCTTTACATTGTAGCGCCCGATAGTTTACTGCCTTCAAAGTATCATTGTATTCAAACATGAAATCATTTTCTTCACCCGGTATGTTTAGTGGTCAAACTGATTTTGGTATTCAATTTCAATCACCTGTTGGTGCAGACATATAATTTCAAATGGTCTTTTCCAAAAAATAAATAAATATGAAAAATATAGTGCCTGCTTTTATGGTATTGGTGTTGATTCTCAATGCCTGTTCACATTCTAAAAGTGTAGAATCACAGAAATGTGAGAAAATATACAAGCACAGTGTATCATTAATAAATGACTATTATACTACTAATGACAAAGAGTATTTAAATAAAGCACAACAGACTCTTGATAGCATAACCTGCTGTAACGAGTTAAAAGATAAAATCATAAATACTCAAATTTCATTGTTCTTTTTATCTAAAAATTATGATAGAGGTATTATTTATATAGATTCGATTCCTTTAAATTATTTTAAAAAATCATATCAAAAAACTATGTATTTGGATTGTTTGAAAGCCTTGAAATCGAAGAATGTTGAACATGATACAATTCAAAGTGTAAGATATTACACAAAAATAGTTAATAGTATAAATGAATATTTATATAAAAACCCAAATGATGAAGATGCTTTACTAGATTATTTTATAACTAAAATTAATATCGCTCCAAAAGATGAAATATTAAATGAGATAGATAAAGTAATGGAATTAAAACCAGATAAAAGAGATTTTTTTGAAGCATTAAAAGAAACAATACAAAGTTTAGAAGCCCAAAATAATTTACAAAGCGTAGAATAAGGTGTAATAGCTAAGACTTAATCTGACATCGGTCTGTATTTCTTCTATCCGTCTGTATATTTTCTTCCTAAAAGCGATAGCATAAAAGCTCTTCTTGTATTGTTTCTATGAAACTTTTCGCATATTCCATTTGTTTGAAGGCTTTTAGCTTTGGTTTTGGTATGGTCAATATCCTCAATAGCAAGATATAGTTGATATCCATGCTGTTCTCTTAATCCGCAGAACTCGGTTCCTCTATCAGTTAAGACACGCAGTAGTCTTAGTTCAAGTTCATCAAAGAAAGGAATAACTTGGTCGTAGTATACCGGCTGCTACCAATAAACGTAATTGGAAGGTTTGGAAGTTATATCTAAGCCAAATTAAATACATTATCGATTCTTATACTCTTTTGGAGATACTCCGACAAGTCGTTTAAAATATTTTCCAAAGAAAGTTTGCGACTGAAAATTTAGCGTCTCAGCTACCTGTTGAATGGTCATATTAGTTGATTTAAGTAGTGCTTTCGCTTCCAATATGACATAATTATCTATCCATTCATTGCATGATCTGCCACTGCGCTCTTTAATTAGAGTCGATAGATATTTTGGTGTAATACAGAGCTTGTCAGCATAGAACTTTACTCCTCTTTGTTCCTTATAGTGTTCTTTCACGAGAGTTAAGAAATTGTCGAAAATAATATCCAGTCTTGATTGACTTTTCTCGTTAGGAATTTTATGAAATTGATAACCAATCTCATAGTAAAGAGCGCGGATCATATTTATAACCGTTTCTAACCGATATGGGTTGTCTTCACGCCTTATAACCTTCTGCATCATATAATACCAACTCATCATGGCTTCCAATGTTTCCTCATTCAAAAGAATCGTTGGATTATCATGAACATCAAGATGCAAGGAAAGACCCTGCTGAAAATTTAAGCCTTGAAGGAATTTATTTGACATGACAACAAATAATCCGGTAAAGTCTTCACTCATATATCTATGTTGCAGAATTCGGCCAGATAATAGAATGACCATAGTGGACGGTTGCGTTCTAAATGGCTCCAAATCAATTTCACCCTCCGATGTTCCACTCAAACAAATGATCGCTGTGGTAACGTCTACTTTGAACGGATAATCAAATGTAGATTTGATAACTGGTTTATCCATCAGAATGAAATCATTGTCAATGTGATCGACTATTGAATCCTTTAATTCAATCTTCCAATTGAAAAGGTGTATATTTTTTTCCATAATCTGATTTTTTCTTGTAAAAATAGGTTGATTAATCGTTATTCCAAAACTAATTCGACCAATCGTCTACTTTGTTCGAGCTATTGACCTTACACACCTTGATTATCTCCTATACTTTTGTCTCAGTTTAATGCAATATACATATGGCAATTTAAGGAAATGCATAAAGCAAGAAGTTATATTCTCAATAATCAAAAAAAATAAAGAAAAATGAAGAAGATCGTAATGGTTATCGCGGGTCTACTGATTGTTGGACTTACTCAGGTAAATGCCCAATCCTCTATTTTTAACAAATTATCTTTTGGGGTCAAGGCTGAAGGAAATGCTTCTAATTTTATCCTTTCAGATCTGGATAATACAAAAACGAAAATAGGAGCAGGAGGTAGTGTCGGAGGATTTATAAAATTTGATGTCTCAAAAAACTTCGCAATTCAAGAGGACATTTTATTTTCATATTTAACTTCAGAATGGGAACAAAATGGAGTTAAAGATACCTATCAATCATTGGCCGTTGAGGTTCCCATCTATGCTATGGGACAATGGCATTTACCTTCTGGAGGACGAATATATGTTGGAATAGGTCCATATTTCGGAATGGGTGTAAATGCCAAACTAAAAGACAGTGATCTTGACTTGTATGAAGAGGTAAATGGAGAAACGCCATTTACTCGTATAAATGCGGGGGGAGCAGCCCAGATAGGCTATGAATTTGATTTTGGGCTACAGGTAAATGCTAGTTATAGAATTGGTCTTATCAATTCGTTGGACAGCCAAAAAGATGTAGCTAAGATGAATAGCCAATCAGCCAGTGTAGGTATAGGCTTTCGATTCTAAACAATACTATGAACACAGCAGGGAATTTTATAAAAACCTTTGCTGTGTTAAATATACATATCTCATTAAATACGATTGACTATGATCATTAATAATAAAAATATTTATATACCATTGCTGGTTCTAGTTGCCTGCTGTAGTTTTTCTTCATGTAAAAAAAATCCTCAAGCATCACCAGCAGCCACATATAAGACTTTGCGGGTGTCATTATCAAACACTATAGTGCCATCCAGTTATTCCGCATCGGTACAAGGCAAACAAAATGTTGAAATCCGCCCACAGGTAAGTGGCCTCATCACGGAGATCCATATAAATGAAGGTGCTACAGTCAAAAAAGGGCAATCTCTATTTGTTATCGATCAAGTACCCTACCAGGCAGCTCTTAAAACAGCTATAGCGGATGTAATGAGTGCACAAGCCAAGGTTGCAACGGCGCAACTGACTGTAGACAGCAAACTTGTACTCTACAAGGAGAAAGTAATATCCGATTTTGATCTGCAAACTGCACAAAATAGTCTGCTAGAAGCGAAAGCCGTATTAGCACAGGCGAGAGCTGCAGAAGGAAATGCCCGTAATAGTCTTTCATATACTGTAATCAAAAGCCCTGTTGATGGTGTTGCAAGCATGATTCCTTACAAAGTTGGTGCTCTGGTAAACTCCTCAATAACCGAGCCACTGGTTACGGTAACAAGTGAAACCGAAATGTATGTTTATTTTTCTATTACTGAAAACCAGCTTTTGGAATTAGGTAAGGGTAAGGATCGTTTGACTGATATTATTCCAAATATGCCTGCTGTCAAATTAGTACTAAGCAATGGAACATCATACGATGTTGACGGAAAAATAGATGCCATTAGCGGTACAGTCGATCCACAAACCGGAGCTATCAGTGTTCGTGCTGTATTTGCAAACCCAAATCATCTTTTACGAAACGGAGGTACAGTTTCCGTAATAATCCCTTTCGAAAAAAAGAATTGTATCATTATCCCCAAAACTGCAACATTTGAAATTCAAGATAAGATATATGTCTACAAGGTAGTTGACGGGAAAGCTACTTCTACTGAGATCGTGCCATTCAATATTAATAATGGGACATCATATGTTGTCGAATCCGGATTAACGACCGGTGATCTTATTGTAGCAGAAGGAGCCGGATTATTACGTGAAGGGACTCCTATTCAAACAACAGAAAAATAATAATCTGACAACATGAAAATAAAAACTTTCATAGACAGACCAATCTTGTCTTGTATTATCTCAGCATTCATACTGTTGGTGGGTATTATCGGGTTAACTCAATTACCTATAGAGCAATTTCCGAATATTGCTCCACCAACAGTCAACGTAACCGCAACTTATACGGGAGCTAACGCTGAGACAATACTTAAGAGCGTGATCACCCCCTTAGAGGAGTCAATTAACGGAGTCGAGAATATGACTTATATGACTTCTTCAGCTACCAATACCGGAACAGGTACTATTACCATCTATTTCAAACAGGGAAGCGATGCTAATACGGCACAAGTAAATGTGCAAAATCGTGTTGCCGCTGCGCAAGGTTTGCTTCCTGCAGAAGTCACAAAAGTGGGTGTTACTACCACCAAACGGCTTAATAGTACATTGAAGGTTATAACTCTGTATAGTGAAGATGGGAAATATGATGATAATTTTCTGAACAATTACATGAAAATAAACATCCTACCGAAGATATCCCGTCTTGCAGGTGTAGGAGATGTCTTTATGATGGGATCCGAATATTCCATGCGTATCTGGCTTAAACCGGAAGCCATGGCACAATACGGATTAATCCCTTCCGATATTACATCCGTATTGGGCGAACAGAATATAGAATCCCCTACTGGCACATTAGGCGAAAATTCGGAGAATACATTCCAATATACTTTAAAATATAGAGGGCGCTACGAAACGACCGAAGAATTCGGTAATATGGTTATTCGCTCGCTGCCTAACGGACAAATACTTCATCTGAAAGATGTCGCGACCATTCAATTGGGATCTCTATCTTATGGATTTAAAGGAGAGGTAGCCGGAAAGCCCGGAACCACAGCTGTCATATATCAACAAGCCGGATCTAATGCCAACGAAATAATAAAAAATATAGATGCTTCTTTAACTGAAATATCTGAGCAACTTCCACATGGGGTTAAGGTCGTAGATCTGATCAGTACAAAGGATTTTCTTGATGCTTCCATTGATAATGTAATCCATACTTTATTGGAAGCAATCATACTTGTTATAATTGTAGTATACGTTTTCTTGCAAAGCCTGCGATCTACATTTATTCCTACCGTATCCATCATTGTATCATTGGTTGGGACATTTGCATTTATGTATATTGCCGGATTCAGTCTAAACCTACTGACACTATTTGCACTGGTATTAGTTATCGGGACGGTAGTAGACGATGCCATCATTGTTGTTGAAGCAGTACAGGCCAAATTTGATGAAGGATATAGATCCTCGTATGAAGCAACAGTGAAGGCAATGGATACGATTTCCTCTGCCTTGATCACAACATCCCTTGTTTTTATGTCTGTCTTTATCCCTGTCTGTTTTATGGGAGGAACAACAGGAACCTTTTATACACAGTTTGGACTAACGATGGCTGTCGCTGTCGCTATTTCCCTTGTTAATGCCTTGACTTTGAGCCCTGCACTTTGCGCCTTGTTTATGACTCCTCACTCGGACGAAGAAAAGGGTAAGCAAAGCCTTTCTACTCGTTTTCATAACGCATTTGAAGCATCTTACAATGGATTGATATTAAAATATAAGAATGCAGTCGGAAAATTTATTAAGAAAAAATGGCTGGCTTTTGGATTGATCATCCTTGCTGTTGCAGGATTGTTTGTACTATTGAACACCACAAAGACAAGTCTTGTCCCGGAAGAAGACACAGGGGCAATCTATGTCAATGTTGCAACCTCGCCGGGGAGTACCTTGGCAGAGACAGATCGCGTTATGACCGAAATAGACAAGCGTATCAAAACTTTGCCACAAATTGAAAATTACGCGAAGATCACCGGATATGGAATGTTGAGTGGGCAGGGAGCAACTAGTGGTATTTTCTTTATCCGTATGAAGCCCTGGGATGACAGAACAAAAAAAGAAGATCAGATAAAATCTGTTATCAACCGGATTTATGCACAAACAGCAGATGTTAAAGCCGCAAAAATAATGGTTTTTGCACAACCTTTAATTTCCGGATATGGAACAAGTAACGGTGTTGAAATGAGTATACAAGACCGAAAAGGAAGCACTGTAGAAGAACTCCAACAGCATACACAAGCCTTTATAAAAGCTCTATCTGAATGTCCCGAAATATCTATGGCATATACTTCATTTGAAACAAAATATCCGCAATACAATGTTGAAGTTGACGCTGCATTGTGCAAAAAACACAATATTTCGCCATCTGAGGTATTGAGCACATTATCAGGATATGTTGGAGGGAGCTATTCATCCAATCTAAACCTATTTTCGAAGCTCTACCGGGTAATGGTACAGGCTGCTCCCGAATATAGGTTGGACAAAGAGGCTTTGAATAATATTTTTGTCCGTACATCTACCGGAGAAATGTCCCCGATCGGTCAATACCTGAAATTAACAAAGGTCTATGGACCTGAATCTTTGTCTCGATTTAATATGTTTTCTTCCATTTCACTGACCATTATGCAGGCAGACGGTTACAGTTCGGGACAAGCCATCGAAGCAATCAACAGGGTTGCTGCCGAGACTTTACCCAATGGATATGGCTTTGAATTTAGCGGAATGAGCAGGGAACAAGCAAGTTCCGGATCTTCTACTATTATTATTTTCATTATCTGCATTTTGCTTGTCTATATGATTATGTGTGCTTTATTTGAAAGTCTGTTTATTCCATTAGCTGTTATGCTATCCGTTCCGTTCGGATTAATGGGTAGCTTTCTTTTTGCAAAATTTTTCGGAATAGAAAACAATATATATATGCAAACAGGATTGATAATGCTGATCGGATTACTATCAAAAACAGCCATCCTGCTTACGGAATATGCATCACAAAGACGACGCGAGGGAGCCACGATTGTTCAGGCGGCTCTCGATTCTGCAGCTGTTCGCCTACGCCCGATTATGATGACGGCACTGGCTATGATATTCGGGATGTTGCCGATGGCCTTTACTTCAGGAGCAGGAGCTAATGGCAGCCGTTCATTGGCTATCGGGACAATAGGAGGAATATTAATCGGTACAATGGCATTGCTTTTTATAGTTCCGTTCCTCTTTGTCATATTCCAGCGTATCCAGGAAAAGATAATGCCTGCCCGTCACAGTTCTGATAACAACCAATAATAACTGACATGAAGAAAATTATATTTATAATTACAATTGTGGCTACAGTTAGTAGTTGTAAGGTATATACCAAATATGAACGTCCGGATGACCTATCTGTCAGTTCATCTTATAGAGGTGTAAATGAAGAATCAGGTACACTAACCATAGCCAGCCTTTCGTGGAAAGATATGTTTACCGACCCTTACCTGCAAACCTTAATCAAGATAGGTTTAGAGAAGAATACCGATTTACGAATTGCCCGATTAAGTATCGAGCAAGCGGAAGCATCATTAAAGTCTGCAAAACTAGCATATCTTCCGTCAGCAGCCCTCTCACCTGAAGGAACAATCAGTAGTTTCGATGGCTCAAAACCATCCAAGACATATTCTCTTGGAGTTTCGGCAAGTTGGGAAATCGAAGTTTTCGGTAAATTAACCAATCAAAAGAGAGAAGCCATTGCTGCTGTTGAAAGTAGTCAGGCCTATAAACAAGCAATAGAAACACAACTGATTGCCTCTATCGCGAACAGTTACTATAATCTATTGATGCTTGACAGGCAACTTTCTATTAGTCTGTCTACTTTAGACAATTGGGATAACAGCATAAAAACAATGGAACTCCTTAAG
>JBKECE010000030.1:0-2145 GCA_047974325.1 Dysgonomonas sp.
GTTTCCGCCTTAATCAATGAACCTTCAAACTTTGCTCTTGAAGCTATTGAACAATCTACTATCATCAGTTTCGACTATAAAAAATTCAGACAACTCATTGACGAACATATTGACCTGAAAAACTTTTACATTGCCTACCTCGAAAAAAACTGGGTAATAGACAAGGAGAAAAGGGAGTTGGAAATTGTCTTAAAAGAGGCCAAAGAAAGATACCTCGAATTCATAAATTCCCACCCTAATATCGAAACCCGTATACCTTTACACTATATCGCTTCCCATTTAGGAATCACGCCTACGCAATTGAGCAGAATTCGTAAAAATATTCAAGAAAAATCCTCGTAATCAACATATGTAAAGGAAAAAGTTTGCTTTTCTGCCCACCTTTGTCATATGAAATTATTACTACTTTACATATTAGCATTTACTGGCGGTGTCTTTCTTGCAGTTCAAGCTGGCTTTAACACACAGTTGGGCTCTTTGGTAAAGCAACCCGTTATGGCAGTTGTTTCCACTTCCATAGCGAGCGCCATTTTTGGTGGTCTGTTCATCCTTTTTTTGAGCAAGGGCAGCTTTCAGTTAAGCACAATTCAACAAGTGCCTTGCCATTTGTGGTTCATTGGCGGTCTGTTCAGCATGGTTGGGATTTCGTTATATTTTTATACCATTCCCAAACTGGGAATTTCCAAAATGATAGCTTTAGGGTTATGCGGTCAGCTTATCTTTTCTTTAATCGCTGGAAAATACGGTTGGCTTAACCTTCCAGTAGAACCACTAACAACAAAACGATTTGTTGGAGCTATCGCAATGATAATCGGCACCGTCTTAATCAATACAAAATGAACAAGATAAAATTAAATATCAACAATTTGACACGCTTGTGGAAAATGGCAGGAGAAACTTTTGAGAATTATTTTGAAGATGAGGCTATTTTCTGGTCACAAATAAAAAATTCGGAGTGGCCAAACCGTGTTTGGACAAATAAACCCCTTACAGAAGAAACCATCCTAAAAATAAAATCGAGAATGAGAATTGAAAGCGGATTGACTTTTTCTTATTTCAGCGAAATAAAAAAGCGAAATCTGTTGATGAACGATAATGACTTTAAATTCAAGTCCTTACAATCTGGGATGAGTTTGCCACTTACAAACAAGTTTAGCACTCAAAAGCAAATCGATTTTAAGGAAGTAACAGGCAAAACCGATGCGAAGTTATGGAGTGAATCTTTTTACGAAGCGTTTAATTACAACATAAGTACAGAAACAGTTTTAAGAACCAAAAACGACATTCAATATTTTCTTTCGTATCACGAAAGCGAACTTGTAGGAACAATTGTTTTGTTCGTTACAGAAAAAGTAGCAGGAATACACAGTTTAGGTATTCTTCCTGCAAAAAGAAAACAAGGTTTAGCAACCGATATAATGCACGCAATCCTGAATACCGCAATAGACCAAGATTTAACTTTGGCTACTCTTCAAGCCTCGGAAATGGCAAAGGAAATGTATCTGAAAATGGGGTTTTCATTCGATTTTTTAATGGAGAACTTTCAATTAAAACATTAATATTATGGACAGAAAAGAATTTATTACAACCTCGATTTTGGCAACAGGTGGTTTGTGTACATTGAGTTTATCAAACCCTGAAATACATAAAAAAAAATCGTGTGTTTTATCCGCTATCATCAGTTAGCAATTCCAGTTCAAAAATTATTTGCAAAACCTGTGGCACTCTGTATGCCGAACATCTTTTTGATGAAGACAAATGCCTCGTTTGTTTGGATGAACGCCAATACCTAAAAGGTTACGGACAACAATGGGTGAGTTATGACGAATTGGCTCAAGACCATTCTGTAAAGGTTAAAAAACTGTCGGACAATTTATACGAGCTAAAGATTTTACCAGATTTTGCCATTGGTCAACGTGCTTTCTTTATCAAATCAAATTCTGGCAACATTCTTTGGGACTGTATTCCGTTCATTGACCAACCCGTTGTCGATTTTATAAGGAATAACGGAGGTTTAAGTGCGATTGCTATTTCACACCCACATTATTACAGCCTGATGAACGAATGGGCAAAAGAGTTTGATTGCCCAATCTATTTACACAAAGCAGACGAGAAATGGGTCATGGATGACAAAACTTTAATTAC
>JBKECE010000035.1:0-2649 GCA_047974325.1 Dysgonomonas sp.
TATGGTATGTAGTTTCTTTATGGCTTTGGCTGCCTTTTACCTGTTGGTGGGTGGCTGGTGCTGGCATGAAATGAAATACGCACCGACCGATAAGGAACTATGGGGCGAAGAATTGGAATGACATTTATATTTGTTCTCAACCAAAATCTACTGATTTATTCAGTAGATTTTGGATTTGGGATAATAATATTTGAATTGGGACAGCTTTCTAAATGAGCATTATTGATACAATGCCTGTTCTTAACTATAACTTCAATAGCTTTTTCCATTTTTTCCGAATACTGTTCTTTAATACCTTTATCTATCATACTATTAAATCTATCTGATAGCGAGCATAGAATACAACGAGTAAAAGTGAAAGAATTATATCTACAAACTTCGACTTCTTCCAAAAAAAGTTTTCTACTTGCTTTTAACTCAAGTTCCAACCATGAGCCACGGGTTATTATAGCTCCATTACCAATTCCCGAAGGAATTTTATCTGCATACATCGTTAAAGCGACATAAGGACTAATACTTTCAAACGCTTTATGTTTTATTTCACCTTCATGCGCTGATTTATTGCGTCTCTTATCTATAAACGACAAAAATTCATAATTTTGTCTTAGCATAGAAAATAAAAACGAATTATTTATATTTACTTCTTTCTTCTTTATGTTATCCCAAGTACAAGCTCTTTCTTTTAAATTAAGGCTATATAAATGATTTACTAATTTAAAATATAAATCTTTTAGAGTTGATATTTTATAACAAAAAACATCGTAATGATAAAGTGAATAATTAACTATATTAATTTGATGATTTTTATAATAATCTTTTCCATAAAAGCGTTTCATAAACATACAAGCATATTCGATTGAAGAAAGACAATCGTTAATATTTGAAAGAATATAAAAGGAGTCTAATATGAATTTTTCTTTATCAGAAAATAAGTGATAGTTATTTTTATTTATATCATATCCCTTTCTCTTTTCTGCTTCAAGTATTATACCCGATGCAAGATAAGTACAGATAATAGAAAAATCATTTTTTGCAATATCATCTATTGCTATTTTAGGTTTGTTCATCGTGTAGAAATTTTCTGCAAAAATAATTCTTTTTTATAGATAATGCCATAGATTAAAATTAATCATAGGGAATGGAAACAGGTTTCTTTGCTATCTTTCTTTGTCCGCTTCGGCTCACGGAAAGAAAGTAGCGGCGGCATTTGCCGCCGTTCTTCATTAACCGATTATAATGTTCTTTATGGGGGTGTTATGTTCCAACCACTCTTTTACACATTCCATATTATATTCACTCGTTATAACTGCCTTGTCTATGTCTATGGACGTGAAACGGGTGCTTTCGTAGCTATCTATCCAGCCTTTCAGGGAACAGACACCCCACGTTTTTACATCCTCAAAAATACCGTCCAGTGTGCCAATGGGGTCGCCGAAAGTAACTATCACTGCATCGAATGTCGTTTTGTCGGGCAACAGTTCCAAATATTTCAAAGACCCGAAACCGTCTGTTTTACGTCCGAAAGACCAGTCATAGGAATAAAGTTCATCCCCCCATTGGTGCGGCGTGTCGAAACGTACTTTCACCTGCACGGAATGTTCGTTTTCTTCTACGGCTTCAATAATACCCGTTACCAGTAAGCCCGTAAATATGCACTTGCAACGTCTGCCGGTAATCCTTTTATTTACTTCTGTCGTTTTCATAAATGTAACTTTTAAATTGTTATTGTACCTTTTCTTTTTTCGCCATCCATTCATCCCGCCGATTGCGGCACTCGTCAAGTGTTTTGGCAAGGGTGCTGAACAGTTCGCCGTCTGTATGGCGGTAATCATATTGATAATAGATTTGTCCCCTAAATGCGCCTAAACAGCATTTTACATATTTTTCCTCTCCCGGCGTTTGGGTAATGCTTACCCCGTTTTTGTTTAAACTTTCCATATTGTTATAATTTAAAATGAGTTGTCAGATAATCAGAAGTGAAAGTAGCACAATGAAAATAAAAGCCATACAAAACAGGTAAACGGCAGAGATAAACAACCGGAGAACGAACCGGAGAATAAAAAAGCCTATGATTAGGGCTATCCACATTCCGGCGGTGCTGGTGGCTGCCTGATAGATGATAAAAGCAAGTATAAACCATCGTAAAAAAGTCGTTATCTTATTATATACTTTCATTGTCTTGGTGTGTTGTGGGTGGATTGCTCCACCCGGTTAGTAATCAGGCGCAACGGAAAACAAAGCCGTTATCCATCCAGTAATAAGTTATAAACAGGTCACGGGCAAAAGCCGAATAATAAACGTAGGTCTTTGCGAACTCCGGCAAGTCGTAACATTCCTCTACGATTTCATAGGCGTAATCTTCCTCGTCCTTATATTCTCCCTGATATTCGTCCTCAAAAGAAGAAATAAGGTCGTCCGCATCTTCTCCGCTTATATCGCTGTTGTGGTGGTCGCACCACACGAAAAACGCTTCCTGCTCGGTTTCGCTTAGTTTTTCGATGGCATCCCGAAGCTCAAAGAACTTATCAGAAAGCCAACTTTCGGAAATCAGGGCTTCCGGGATATTCTCGTAATCCTGAAACATAAATTCCGGGTCTTGGTCGTCCTTGTGCAGTTCCCGGCACGCTTCCATAAATTCGTCCTTGTCCG